>JBEAUF010000204.1:0-19965 GCA_041161565.1 Planctomycetota bacterium
ATGCGGGGGTAACAGTCGGGACGGGAGAAACGGGAGCGGAGTGATTTGACAGCTGAAATCGTATGCATTTGCGTTTGAGAAAACAAACGCTGAATGGTGGGGAATTGCTTTTTCCGGGCCGGTTCTGAGCACTTGGGGGTACCGGGTGGCGGTCGATACAGGCGGTAAAGTCGTTACAGGTGGATCCATCCGGGCAAGGATGGCTCCGGTCTTTGGAATCTGCTTGACTGGTTTTACAGCAGTGGTGAGGATTTGGGTAGCCTTAAATGTGGTTGAAGACAGTTCCAGCATAATTTTCACCAACAGGACGTCCTGTGTCATCCGCAAACAACTCGGTTCTTTCGATAACTTCCGGTGCGGTGGCGGAGTGCTGTCGTTCGGCGGGAAGATTGTCCGGCGTATTGCGGTGGGCTTCGGAAACAGTGGTCGGCCGCTGGCTCCTGCAGTCGCTCGACCCGGCCTCCAGCATGCTGTGGCTGTCGACTGCTCTGGTGATCGGGCTGCTTGGTGGGCAATGGGTTTGGCTGTCGAATCAGCGTCCGGAGCCTCTGCTGTTGATCCGGGCGCCGACGTCATCGGGTTTTCGGCTGGACGTGAATCGGGCATCATGGGTGGAGTGGGTGCAGCTGGAGGGCATTGGGCCTAATCTGGCAAATCGGATTGTGGCAGATCGGCGACTGCGGGGGCCTTACCGTTCTTTGGCGGATTTGCAGCGGGTTTCCGGAATCGGCCCTGAGACTCTTCACCGGCTGGGTTCAGCGCTTACAATCCGCCATGAACATTCCATCGCCGAAACCGACAGTTCCATCCGCTGAATCACCTGAGCGCGCTCGCAGCAGCCGTCTTCGATTTTTGTCTTATCGCAACAAGGTTCGTCTGCGACAGCTGCCTGGCGGCAGTGTGCATTCGGTGGGTGCTCCGCGGGCAGCCAGGGACCGGGTGCGTTCGTCATGGCAGCTGACGCGTGAATTCCTGCGACTGCTCATCCCATCCCGCGGCCCACTGACGCTGGCTCTGTTCACGGTGACTGTGTCCACGTTGCTGGGTCTGCTTCCGCCGGCCGGCACGAAGTTTGTCGTGGACTACGTGCTGGACGGTCGTCCGCTCCCCGACTGGTTCACTCGCATTTCATCCATTCGCGGCCCGGTGCCCCTGCTGAGTCTGGTGGTGGGTGTGGTGACCACAATCTCGATCGTGCGGATCGCGATCCACCTTTGGGGTCGCTGGCACGCGACACGAATTTCCAAAAGCATCCAGCTGGCGGTCCGTCGTCGGGTCTTTGAGCATGCGGTGCGGTTGCCGCTGCACCGCGTTCAGGAGCTGCGTTCGGGCGGTGTGGCGTCGATTTTGCGTGAGGATGGTGGAAGCGTTGGTGAGTTGGTTTTCGGCATGCTTTACAATCCGTGGCGTGCAGTAATTCAGCTGGTGGGCAGCTTTGTGGTGCTGGCCTGGGTTGACTGGACGCTGCTGCTTGGGGCCCTGGTGCTGTTGCCCACCGTGTTTATCACTCACCGCGCCTGGATCAACAGCATTCGTCCGCAGTTTCGGGCGATTCGGAAGCAGCGGGAGCAGATTGATGCGGGTGCGGCCGAATCCTTTGCGGGTATGCGGATTGTGAGAGCCTTCAGTCGGCAGCGTCGCGAGGCGTTGCAGTTTGCTGAGGAAAACAACCTGATGGCCAGGCAGGAGCTCTACGCATGGTGGTGGATGCGGGTTGTCGAGGTGATCTGGGAAGCGCTGATTCCGATCGCCAGCTCAGGCCTGTTATTCTACGGTGGCTGGCGGGTGACCAGCGGCTACATGTCGACCGGGGATCTGATGATGTTTCTGGTGTATCTGCTGATGCTGCTGGAGCCGCTGGCAGCGCTCGCCACCAGTGCTACTCAGCTGCAGAACAGCCTGAGCGGGCTCGACCGCATCCTTGATCTGCTCCAGGAACCTCAGGAGATGCGTTCGACCCCAGGGAGCCTCAAAGTTGATCCGGCGACGGTTGCCGGTGCGATTGAGTTTGACGGGGTGAATTTCAGTTATCCCGGATCTTCGGGGATGGCTTTGCAGGACATACGGCTGAGTGTTCCGGCGGGCAGCATTGTGGCGCTTGTTGGCCCCAGTGGCGCGGGAAAAACGACGCTTTGCAATCTGGTGGCTCGTTTCTACGACCCCGGTTCCGGACGCGTACTCCTGGACGGGCGTGACATTCGTGAATACGACGTGGAATCCTTCAGGACTCTGCTGGGGGTCGTGGAGCAGGATGTGTTTCTGTTCGACGGCACGATTGGTCGCAATATTGCTTATTCTCGTCGCAACGCCACGGCGGAGCAGATCCGGGCAGCGGCAGCAGCAGCCAACGCGCTGGAATTTATTGACCGTCTGCCGGGCGGGATGGAAACTGTGATCGGGGAGCGTGGAGTTCGGCTGAGTGGAGGTCAGCGTCAGCGACTGGCGATCGCGCGTGCCATTCTTGCAGACCCGCGGCTGCTGATTCTGGATGAAGCCACCAGTAACCTTGATACGGAAAGCGAACAGCTCATCCAGCAAAGTCTTGGTGTGCTCATGCGCGGCCGCACCTGTTTTGTCATCGCGCATCGTCTGAGTACGATTGCCGGTGCGGATTTGATCGTCGTGGTCGAGGGCGGCCGCATTCTGCAAACCGGCACCCACTCCCAGCTGATGCAGGAGGGAGGCCGTTACCGATCAATGGTTGAACAGCAGGTGAAGATGACGCTGGGTTCGATGGCCGGGGCGTCATAGTTCGGCAGGGGCCGAATGTCAGCTGCGAACTTCAGACACGTTGAAATTCACGTCGATGAGGGTGGTCACACCGTTTTTTGAGGCACGATTGACACCTTTGCGGAACTGAATCCTCCAGCGGAGCTGGCCTGTGGGAGCCCAGTCTTCCGGGATTGGTTCGCTGGCCACCCATGTTTCGAGGCTTTCCCCCGGGGCGATCACTTTTCCGGCATTCTGGCCTGTGAGCAAAAAGTTGCTGTCCATGGTCTGCATGTAGTTCAGCAGACGCTCCGGGAACTCATCGGATTCCGCCGCAGCCTGGGAGAGGAAGGAATTTGCGAGTGTGTTGAGGTCGTCGGTGAAGGGGGGAAAACGGTGTGACATGAGCGCTGCATCCCAGGGTGGAAAAGCCACATCGCTGGCCACGTTTTCAAACCGCAGGTGCAGCTTGTAGGCGGGTGGCGTGGTGAGTGTGGGAGCTGGCTTCCCGGTCAGAAAATCCTGGAACTCCAGCGGCTCCCGGGTGACTTTCAGCGGAGTCACAATCACGTCACCGAATCGTCTGGATTCGCCCAGTGCGAGGACGTGCCCACGCGGAAGCTGGCGACTGGCTTTCACTTCCTTGAATTCGTTAGGAGCCAGAGGGCGCACGTCGGGAAGGCTCTCCAGGACGTGGTTGGAGGACAGGTGAATGCGGCCTGTCAGCAGCAGGAACAGCATCACCAGCGTGATGGCCGCCGTGTAGCCTGGAAACCATGCGGGCACAGAAATGTTGTTAGCGCGTCGAGGCGGGACTGCAGAGGCTTCGCCTGCAGACGTATCGCCCTCGGACGTGTCGCCTGCGGGAGCGGCAGCGGTGACGGGTTGGGCGGCAGTGGGCTCCGGAGTGCTGGCTGTAGTCACCGGGACCAGAATAGGGGGTTCGACGGATACAGGCACGGGCTCAGCCGACTCATTCTGCCCGGAAAGATCCGGCAGGGGCTGTGGAGCTGCCGGGGTGTCGCTCAGGAAACTGAAGTCACCGCTGAAGTCGGGCGACTGGCTGCTGCGTTTGTTCATAATCTTCTCAACGTCTGCTGAAACATTTTCGGAGGCGGGTAAATCTGTGAGGGCAGGAGAACTCATCGGCAATTCGGTGGCCGCTGGAGTAACGGCAAAGGAGGCCGAGGCTGGTTGTGGTGGGACCTCTGTGGCTGAGCCGACGATTTGTGCGACTGTCAGTTCGGAGGTGGCAGTGGGCGGGTTGATTGATGCCTGGGGATCGGGGCCAGTCTGCTGATCTTCAGCCTGACTGGGGAAGCTGAAGTCGACAGCGTTAGTGACAGAGAGTTGGTCATGTTCTGTGGCAGCTTCAGATTCTGGGTCCGATTGAGATTCGTCTGCTGCGTCTGTTGGGACAAAGTGTTCAGCTGTCGGCTCGGGGATGGCCGGTTCGAGGTTGATTGCCGCTTCGGGAACGGGGGCAGTCTGCTGGTCATCGGCCTTGCTGAGGAAGCTGAAGTCGACGGGGATATCGACAGAGGATCGGCTGCGTTCTGTGGCGACGGCGGGTGATGCCGCGGCAACTGCTGGAGCGGCCGGGGTCGGCGGTGGAGTTGGTTCCGGTTGAGGTGTGGATCGTGCTGGCTGCGAAGGTGCTTTGGCGGCGGCAGGTTTGGGTGCCGGCACCGGGGCTTTGGCTGCTGGTGTGATGGTCGGTATTTCCGGTTCCGGCGTTGTCTGTCGAGCGGCCGGTTCACCGAGGAAGCTGAAGTCGACGGGGATATCAACGGAGGATCGGCTGCGTTTGCTGGCGGCCGGTGTTGGTGCTGCTGCTGGAGCGGCCGGTGCCGGCGGCGGTGTTGGTTCCGGTTGAGGTGTGGATCGTGGGGGCTGCGGAGGTGCTTTGGCTGCGGCAGGTTTGGGTGCCGGCACCGGGGCCTTGGCTGCTGGTGTGATGGTCGGTATTTCCGGTTCCGGTTCCGGCGTTGTCTGTCGAGCGGTCGGTTCACCGAGGAAGCTGAAGTCGACGGGGATATCGACGGCGGATTTGCCACGTTTTGTGGTATCGGCGACCGCCGTGGTGGGTGCAGGCGGCGTGGATAGTTCCGATTCCAGTTCCGGTTGTGGTGTGGCTTTGGGGGGCAGCGGTGTTACTTTTGCTGCGGGTGCTTTGGGTGCTGGAGCCTGGGCCTTTGCGGCAGTTGGTGTGCTGGTCGGTGTATCCTGAGCGGGTTCCCCGGCGGGCTGTTGAGTGTTTGTTTGGCCGAGGAAGCTGAAGTCGCCATCAAAATCCGGGGTCCGGGGGGCCTTTTTGCTCATCTTTCGTAATCCCTGAACAGTGGCGGCAGGGGTGCGTGAAGGAGCAGCGTACCTGGGCGAGCGGGCAATTTAAAGTGCCGAGTCCGCGTTTCGGGGTTCCATGGCGGGAATGTCTGTCGGACCAAACGAAAAGAGGAGCTCGGAAAACCGAGCTCCTCTGCGGAGATCATTCGGGGCTGTCTGCGGATCAGTGGGTCGCGGGGACGCTTTCCACTGCGGCGGCTGGAGCATCACATGCGGGTTCAGCACAGGGGTCACAGCAAACCGGGGCCGGACGGCAGACAACTCGCGGAACACAGCGGGTCATTGTCACGCAGACCTGGCGTGGAACGCATTTGGAGGTGGTGACGAGCCGGGTTTCGCAGACCTGTCGGCAGACGGTGTAAGGCACTTTCCGAGTGCAGACCTTCTGCTGCATGCGGCAGACAGTATAGGGCACCTGGCGGGTGCAGGTTTCCTGAACCATGCGGCAGGTGGTGTAGGGAACTCGGCGAGTGATGCACTCTTCAGTCCATGTGCAGGTGGTGTAGGGAACTTTGCGGGTGCAGGTTTCCTGAACCATGTTGCAGACGGTGTAGGGGACTTGTTTCGAGCAGGTCTGGGTGGTGAAGGTGCAGGTGGTGTAGGGAACTTTGGTCACGCACTGGACGGGGACCTGTCGGCAGACGGTGTAGGGCACCTTCTTATGGCAGACTTCGGGGACCATGCGGGTGCAGGTGACGGTTTTCTGGACGATTTTGGGAACCCAGCGGCGGCAGCAGATGGTTGTCGGGGGGCACTGCACGCGAACCTTTTTGCAGTTGCAGGGGTCGCAGGGATCACAGACGCATTTTTCAACCACAGCCCCGGGAATCTGTCGGGTCTCGGTGACCCATTCGCCGCTGCATTCGTCGACGGTGCGGCATTCGGTGACTGGTTTGAAGGTGGTGTAGCAGACGTCCTTCCAGCAGGTCTGGGTTTCAGTTTTCCAGCTGGTGGTGCAGACATCGCGATAGCAGGTCTGGTAGACGGGCTTGCAGACTGTGTAGCAGACCGTGCGGTAGCAGGTCTGGTAGACGGGTTTGCAGACTGTGTAGCAGACGTCGCGGTAGCAGGTCTGGTAGACAGGCTTGCGGACTCGGCAGGTGACATCGCGATAGCAGGTCTGGTAGACGGGTTTGCAGACCGTGAAGCACTCGGTGCGGTAGCAGGTCTCATAGACCGGCTGGCAAACGGTGTAGCACTCGTCGCGGTAGCAGGTTTCGTAGACGTTTTTGACACAGCTGACGGGACGCGTCTCTGTGCAGTAGTCGTAGACGGTTTTCATGCAGTTGTATTGTTCGGTTTCCCAAACAATATCCTGCTGCATGCCGCAGTTTGCGGGAGCACCGCAGCGAGCGGCAACGAAATCGCCGCACGGCGAACAGGCGGATGTCGGACAGCCGAGGAATCCGCCGGCGCCGAGCACTCCGGCCATTAACACTCCGCTGTGCAGCAGTACCGCAACTGCAGCAGCGGCTCCCAGCATGAGCCTTTTCATTGCCTGACCTCAATATTTATCGGAAGGGTGAAACGGTGGTGGAGCAGGGGGCATGGAGCCCCACATCTGTTTCGTCGCCGCCGTTTCGCAACTTGATGCTTCGGTAGACCAATGCATCAGAGTTCATCCACCTGCACAATCTGCCGCTGAAGAACCCGTATAATCCAGGCGACTGGAAAAACCGTTTTCATCGTCAGCAGACGTCGAGGAGATTACTCGAATCGTGCCCTCGATTGCCCCTGTGAGTTGGCCGATCCTGGCCTCAATCCGCCGGACGGGTTTGGCAGTTCCCAAACAGCCGGCAATTTGCGCCGCTCGGTTGAGTACCCGGCGAAATCTGCTAGAATCAGGCGAACGCGAACCGGCAGAGTCTGCCGAGTGTCTCAGTCCCGGCAAAATTTGCTTCGGCAGATTTTGCGGCATCGCCTGCGACGCTTCTGTCCTGCCCGGTGAAGCTGTACATTGTTCAGTGAATCTGTTGAATTTCGTGCGTACAATGCCCGACAACGGGTGCACCTGAAATTGTGGCGGCGTAGCTCAGTCGGTTAGAGCAGCGGAATCATAATCCGCGTGTCGGGGGTTCGAATCCCTCCGCCGCTACCTGAAAGCCTCGAAAAACGTTTGTTTTTCGAGGCTTTTTTATTGAATCGCGTGGGGAATACGCGGGTTTGGCGCCGGGCCGGCCCTGGGATGGCGAAGCGATGTGAACAAGGGCAAATTGGAACATTTCAGTTCCGCCTGCCAGTTGAAATCCCGCGGCCGGATCGAGTCACAAAAACGCCGTGTGGCGTGCGGCCGATGTCAATCGGACGGTGCGGCCCTGGTGAGCTCCTGAGGCGGTATCAGCCGCGCGGGCACGCACCGTTACCCGGGATTGACATCCCCCCGCACGGCCTGTCACGTGGGGCGGAGTCCGAAAGACGACTTGCGGTGTTTCTCAACACCGTTTCGCCATCTCAGGGCGAAGCTCCTGCAGAGCCGCATCCCTGCCGCGAGCGTTTCATCGATCCCTGCTGCGCCGCAAAAACGCTGGCAAGCGATCATAGCGGGGACCAGCGTTCAGCGGCTCGGCAGGAGCCTCGCCGTCCCGAGTCTTCAACCGTCTTTTCACAGAATTTCAGAGAACCCCAAGGTCATTGGGCTTCCAACCTGCGGCTGATGCGTTGCCGTTACTCTGAAGGAGTGCGGCGGGGGGGCTGGATATCAGCGAGCGGAGGCGGGGCCGAGTCGGAGGGTGCGGGCGAGGTCGTCGAACAGGGCATCGAGGACCAGGGGCAGTGGTGAGTTGCCTTCGACGTGCTGCGAAGCCACGAGGACGCGATTCAGCAGCATCGCCAGCAGGTCAGTTCCGGACCGGACTCCGAGCCGCTGGTGCAGGGGGTCTGAGAAATCTCCGGAAACAAGGCGTTTGAGGGATGCGTTGAGGGCATCGGCGACGAATCGCAGGAGCCATTGTGCGTGTTGTCTCTGTTCCTCATTGCCGGTGGAGATTTTCTGCAGTTCTTCGGCAATCTGTTTGGAAACCTCGAGGGGCTTCATTTGTTCGAACCGCCCCAGTTCCCTGGTGACGAGTTCGCGGAGTTGTCGCAGGCCCGGATTCAGCAGTTGTTGGGCGAGTGTCAGGCTGCCTTCTGAAACGGAGGCGACTGCGGCAGCTTCTGCGGGGTCTTCGGACAGTTTCTGTTCCAGCAGTACTGCCTGGACGTCGGCATCGGAGAGCGGAAAAAAGCGAATGACCTGGCAGCGGGAGCGGATAGTGGGGAGGAGCGAATCGGGGCTGTCACAGACAAGCAGGATGAGGGCTTTGGCTGGTGGTTCTTCGAGTGTTTTCAGGAGGGCGTTGGCGCCGTCGGCGTTGAGTCGGTGGGCATCATCGATGATGGCCACGCGGCGGGTGGAGGCCAGCGGCGCCATGGACAGTTCGAAGCACAGTCCTTCGCGGCCGCGTTTGTCGGTGGAGCCGGCGATGGCGGCGACGGGGATTTCCGTTTTGCCCTCGGGAAGTCCGACTTCGATGTAATCGGGCCACGTGCCGGCGACGAAGCTGCGACAGGCCCGACATTCCCCGCAGGCATCGATTTCTCCCTCGGGGCATTCCCGACAGAACAGGGACTGCGCCAGAAGCCGAGCGAAGGCTCGCTTACCGATCCCATCGGCTCCCGCGAGCACGTAGGCGTGCGACAGACGGTTGCTGCGGACAGACCGCGCAAACAACGCCCGCTGCTCCTGATGCCCTCGCAAAGCAGACCACGCAGAACCCATTCCACCAACCCCAGTCAGACGAACCAGTCACGATCGCGGAGACTTGGGGAGTCTGACAGATTTTGGGGAAAAGTCATCTGCACTGCTGTGGGAATTCGGGAATCCCGGCCTGCCCTGCCTGCCCACCTCAGCCCTGCCATGCTTCCGACAACGTGGCTTCGGGTTCTGCAGCCGGTGTCATCGCAGGATCCTCGCGGAACACAACCAGACGATTCAGCACTTCGCTGACTCCCGTGGCAGCGCGAATGAGATCGGTGAGATCGGTTTCACCTTCGGCAATTCGAATCACGCCATCAAGGCAAAGACCGTCCGGGGTGCGCCGCACAACGAGTCGATCGATGCGGAGTCCGACCTGTTCGGTGAGGATGCATTTGACGAGTGTTTGCGGAGTCGTTTCGCAGGCCGCGGGCCTCGCGCCTGCGGGATACAGGGTGCACGGCATCGGTTTCTCCTTAAAGCGGCTGCCGCGGGGATCGTACCACCCGCACTGTGGGACTCCAGACGGGTTTTGGTGGTTTTGCGAAGAATTCGGGGGACGCCGACCGGAAGAAACCAGAGAAGAACAGCCCAGCTGACGCGAATTACCCAGACCAGGCTGCAGCGGTGGGAGTGGTGGGAGTGGTGGTGTTGGCCCTGCTGCGGTCGGGCTCAGCGAACGGTCGCGGGGGGCTGGGTGAGCGGGCTTTGTTCGGTGCTTTCAAACCGGAGCGGGAAGGGCTGCGGAGTGGTGGCGATACGGAGCGGCACGGGTTGGGAGTCGAGCGTGCCGGTGGTGGCTGTGCGGTCGGAGGCTGGTGCGGGGTTGGGAATGAGCATCAGCCAGCGGCGGTCTTTAAGCAGGATCTGGGTTCTGAGCACGCGTGCGAATTCCGGCGAGATGCCCGATTCGCGGCTGCCGAAGATGAGGTCACCGATTTCGCGAACGGTGGGTTCGAAGCGGGATGAGGCGAGCTGCAGCAATTCGCGGACTTCCGGACTTTTCAGCCACTCGGTGACTTCGTCACGGACGGCGGCGTTTTCAAGGACTGCTTCGCGGAAGACGTCGAGGATAACTTTTTGCAGCTGCGGATCGGCAGCGGCCGTGCGCAGGCTGTCGCGGATGGTACTGCGGACTTGTTCGTTGCGGCTGATGCGGGCGACTACGCGTTCGGTGGCGCTGACGAAATCATCGGTGCGGGCTTCGATTGCGGGGCGGATTTCATTCTGCAGGAAGCGTTCGAATTCGCGGCGTACGGCGTTGCGTTCGGGGAGCGGAGAGACGTCGTAGAGGTATCTCCAGGTGAAGGACCAGAGGGAAACGCGGTCCCAGAGTTCGCGGCTGAGGTCCAGCGCTACGGGGCGAATTTCTTCTTCGATGATTGGCAGTACTTCTTTGCGGACGAGCGGCACGATTCGCTGCCGGACAATCTCGGTTTGATAGCGATCGGCCAGCGTCGCCAGATCGTCGCGGCGGCGTTCGAGTGCTTTGGGGAGTTCGCTTTCGACAGTGGAGGCGAAGCGGGCCGCGCCCTGTCTGAGTACCGGTTCCAGGCGGACGGTGATTTCGGCACCGAATTTCTGCCAGTCGCGAGCGAGAATTTCGGCGATCTGTTGTCGGCGTTCGGCGGAAAACAGAGTTTCGACGACGCTGGTGAGTGATTCGCCGGAGGAGTGATATTCGAGCTGGAAGCCGTGGGGGCAGTTGGAGGCCAGCAGCAGGCGGTCGAGCCGCAGCCGGGCACTGCGGGTGTAGACGGGGTCGATGCCGGTGCCGAACGCGGTGCGAACGCTGCCCACCTGAATCACGTGGCCGTCATTGGTTTTGAGGAACACGGGGTCGTTGGCCGCGAGGAGGACCCAGTCAGCAGCAGCGACGCGGGTTTCGCGGGAAGAGCCTGCGGCCCAGCGACTGAGGGAGGCGGTCAGGTTGCCGAGGGTCTGCGTGCTGCCCGCGGTCTGACGGAGCACTCCGAGGGTGGCCCAGCCGGCGAGTGAGAGCCAGAAGACCAGCCCCGCGGCAAGCTGCAGGCGGTTGCGGAGTAGCGGATTCATGCGGATTTATCGGGACGTTGGGGGAACGAAGAGCGTGGGGAATGCCCCGGAGACGTCTGTTGGTGAACAACGTATCGCAGCACGCCCCTCTGCTGCCACTCCAATTGGCTGTGAGCGGCTGGATTTCTGAGTATTCGCGGGTGGGGGTTAAAAATGTTGTGAAATCGGGGGCGGGGCGGTGGTTTTTTCTGGTTTTCGGATGGGATCGGCGAATTGGCGTCAGCGGGCGGGCGGTTCTGTATTGTTGCCGTTTGCCGCCTGCTTGTTATGCTGTACACTCGATGTCGTCTTCCGACCTTCCACCAACTCCCGCCATCACAAGGGTTTCTCCATGACTCGCAGGACAACTCGCCGCGGCTTTATCGGCACTTCTGCCGCACTGGGCACCGCCTTCTGGGTAGCGCCTCAAACGTTCGCTCGCCCCACTCGGTCTGCCCTTGAATCTTTGACTGCTGCCTGCATTGGTGTCGGCGGTAAGGGTGACAGCGACAGCAGTCACATCGCGGACCAGGACGTTGAGATCGTGGGGATCTGCGACGTTGACCGTCGCACGCTGGAAAAGAAGGCGCGGCAGTTCAAAAACGCGTCCCAGTTCACCGACTACCGCGAAATGCTGGACAAGCTCGGCGACAAGATTGACATCGTCAGCGTCAGCACTCCGGACCACACTCACGCGGTGGCTGCGGTGCGGGCGATGAAGATGAAGAAGCACGTCTACGTTCAGAAGCCGCTCACATGGTCCATTCGCGAAGCGCGGGTGATGCGTGAGACTGCAGCCGAGATGGGCGTGGTGACTCAGATGGGCAACCAGGGCACCAGCGAGAACGGTCTTCGTGAAGCCGTCGAAGTGCTCCGCTCCGGAGCCATTGGCGACGTCAGCGAAGTGCACGTCTGGACAAATCGTCCGGTTTGGCCGCAGGGCATCGGCCGTCCGGCCGGGGAAGATGCGGTCCCCGATTCGCTCGACTGGGAGTCCTGGATCGGCCCAGCCCCGATGCGTCCGTACAAGAACGGTGTCTACCACTCCTTCAACTGGCGTGGCTGGGTCGACTTCGGCACAGGGGCACTCGGCGATATGGCCTGCCACACCTGCAACCTGCCGGTGATGGCGCTCAACCTGTGGGATCCCGTGGCTGTGACCGCGGTGAAGAACCCGGGGATCGTCGAAGGCGAAACCTTCCCGGGTGCCAGCACGCTGATGTTTGAATTCCCCGAACGCGATGGTCTGAAGGCCTGCAAGTTCTACTGGTATGATGGCGGCAATCTGCCCGCTGACGAGCTCATCGCAAAACTCCCGGCCGGCTTCCGCAAGCAGGTGGAAGAGCAGAAGCAGGGCAAGGGCCGCACCAGCGCCTGCCTGATCGTCGGTTCCAAAGGCATGCTGCTTTCGCAGAACGACTACGGTGCAGCCTACACGCTGCTTCCGGAAGAAAACTACCGCGACTTCAAGAAGCCGGAACCCACCATTCCCCGCATTCCATTCAAGGGCGGCGGCGACGAACGACAGAAGTGGGAATTCGTGGAATCGGTCCGGGGGAACTACAAGCCGGGCACGATGGCCAACTTCGGCTACGCCGGACGGCTCACCGAAACCATCCTCGTCGGCAACCTTGCCGTTCGGGCTGGTGAAGGACAGCGGATTGCCTGGGACGCGAAAAACCTTGTCAGCACCAGCCATCCGGACCTGAACAAGTTCGTGCACCGCGAATACCGCGAAGGCTACTCGCTGTAGTCCGATTCCGAACGAATGCAGCGAAGATTCACAGAGAGTCCGGGGAGCTTCCCCGGGCTCTTTTTTTTGCGCCGGGAACAGTGCCGGAGGGGTGGGAACGCTGCCGGAGATGCTCGAATTTCCCTGAAAAAACAAATCAGCGGGGACGGTTCCGCACTGGACGCTGCCTCGCTTTTGCTACAAAATTGAGGAGTATCGACCATTCCTTCAGATCCCCGGGCAGCCTGTTTGACGATCTGCTGAATTACCAGCCCGTCAACAGGGGCTTTTTCCCTCCATTTCGTTCCCGTTCGCCCGCCAGGGCCCTGTACGGGACGATTTCCGGTTTCCCACCTGTTCACCGGAGCTTCGCCATGCTGACAATTCTCGGCCGTGCTTCCCGCTACTGCGACGGCATTGCTCGCCGTGGTTTTCTGCGTATTGGTGGCTTTACTATGGGTTCCGCGGCCGCTGTTGGCCTGCCGGGACTCATGCGGGCCCAGGCGGCCGCTCCCAATGCGAACGCGGGTTCCGGCAAAGCCATCATCAATATCTTCCTTGGCGGCGGCCCACCGCATCAGGATATGTGGGAAATCAAAACGGAAGCCCCCCGCGAAATCCGCGGCGAATTCGCTCCGATTGATACGGCGGTTCCCGGCATTCAAATCGGCGAGTGTTTCCCGCAGCTGGCTGCGATTATGGACCGTCTGGTTGTGGTCCGCTCTGTCGTCGGCTGCGAAGGTGCCCACGACGGCTTCCAGTGCCTGACCGGCTGGAACCGCAGAAATCTCGAATCCATCGGCGGACGCCCCGCCATCGGCTCGGTCCTCGGAAAACTCTACGGCTCCCGTGACCCTGCCATTCCCGCGTCTGTTGCCCTCGCCGACAAGACTTCCCACGTCCCCTGGTCCGAGCCCGGCCCGGCCGGTTTTCTTGGCGCCGCCTACCAGCCCTTCCGCCCCAACGGTAAGGGCATGGAAGACCTGACGCTCAACGGCATCACACTCGACCGGCTCTCTGACCGACGCACGCTCCTCACCAGCCTCGACCAGCTCAAACGCCAGGCCGACGCCAAAGGCCAGCTGCAGGGTGTGGACGCCTTCACCGAAGCGGCCTTCGGGGTGCTCACCTCCAGCAAGCTCGCCGAAGCCCTGGATATCTCCCGCGAACCCGCCGAAATCCGTGAACGCTACGGCGATGGCAAACCTTACAAGTACCAGTACGACGGTGCTCCCACCTGCAACGATCATATTCTGATGGCCCGCAGACTGGTCGAAGCCGGCGTTCGCTCTGTGACGCTCTCCTACGGTCGCTGGGACAGCCATGGTCAGAATTTCGACCTCGTGCGTGACCACGGCCGAAAACTCGATCAGGCAGTCAGTGCCCTCGTGCTTGATCTGGAACAGCGCGGGATGCTGAAGGACGTAACCATCCTCGTCTGGGGCGAATTCGGTCGCACTCCCCGCGTCAACGAAAACGCCGGCCGCGATCACTGGCCACAGGTCAGCTGTGCTCTGATGGCAGGTGGCGGAATGCGAACCGGACAGGCCATCGGTGCCACCAATCGGCTTGGCGAATATGCTGTTTCACGGCCGGTTCACGTTCAGGAAATCATCGGCACCGCCTATCACAACCTTGGGATTGATGTGATGAACACCACCATCGCCGATCCCACCGGTCGCCCACAGTTCCTGGTCGACGTCCGCGAACCGATGAAGGAGCTCGTCTGAGCCAGGGCCAGGCCAGTCTCGGACTACCAACGAATACAGTCCGGGACTGGGATGGTGAAACGCGGTCAGTCGGGGCTTCGGGAGTGTTTTCGGGTGTCCGGTTGTTGACATCTCCGCAAGTGATTCTGCGGTGTGTCTCCCGCTCTGGTGGCTACCGGAACTGACTCCGAGGTATGCGGCGGGTCTGCCTGGCCTCGACTAAGATTCCGACCTGTTACGAGATGGCTGCACGTTGGTTCGTTGAAATTGCGTGGTGATCCGTGGGTTTGGCAAGGAGAGCGTTTTGATGTGGCACCTGGACCACTCGCTCTGTGCCAAACAAACCGGCTATCTGCGACGGGTCCCACACGGCGGCGGCCGTTGTGCAGGGGCCCTTCAGGGCTTGGTGGCAGATTGGCATCTGATCCGGCATTTCAAGCCATGCTGACGGACCTGGCCTTACAGGCCGCAATCGCAGCGGCGGACCGCATGAGCACCCCGCGAGGCAAGCGTGAAGCCGCAAGTCACGTGCTCTCTCCATTGTCCTGCCATCCCAGCCCGGGACAGTTGTCTGTCCCGGGCTGAGCTTTTTTCTGCTGCAGAGATCTCAGCTGAATGGACTATTCCGCATCGGGCCGACGCGGACGCTCGGGGGCCGGGCCACCGGGCCCGCCGGCATCACCTGGGCCGCCTGGGCCGCCTGGGCCGCCTGGGCCGCCGGGACGGCCAGGACGACCGGGACGACCAGCACCGCCGGGGCCGGGTTGACCACCCATTCCCGGCCGCGGGCGCGACTGGAAGAATTTGAGCAGTTCTGCGCGATCCAGTTTTCCGTCTGCGTCGCCGTCAAACGTCAGCGCGTCTTCGACAATTCGTTCGGGGTTCGGTGGTCCGCCCTGTCCGCCCTGTCCGCCGGGGCCATCGGGAGGTCCGGGTGGGCGACCTTCGCCATCGGGTGGACCTGGGGGCCGGCCGGGGCCGTCGGGTCCGCCTGGTGGCCGTCCACGACCACCAGGTGGGCGGCCTTCTCCACCATCCGGAGGACCAGGCGGGCGACCTTCAGGGCCACCGGGACCTTCAGGTCCACCTGGTCCGGGGGGGCCACCGGGACCACGTCGATCGGGTCCACCGGGGCCTTCCGGCGGGGGGCCTGGCGGTCGGAGTTCTTCCTGTGTGAGTCGACCATCCTGGTTGGCGTCAAGTTGTTTCAGGGCAGCAGCAGCGTTGGCGATTTCTTCGGCAGAGATTTCACCGTTGCGATCGGCATCGAAGATTTCCATAAGGGGATTGGGCATTGGGCGTCGACCGCGGCCTTCACCGGGTCCCCGCGGCCCTTCAGGTCCGCCCGGTCCCCGCCCTTCTCGGGGGCCGCCTTCCGGGGGCCCCGGCGGTCGGCCCTCGTCTCCCGGCGGCTGAGCAGCCACGACGGCCAGTCCCAGGACGGCAGGAACGGCTGCGGACAACATCCAGCGTTTCAGTTTCATCGCTGCACCTTTCTTGAAAACAAAACATGTCGGAAACGGAATCGGAAATTGAACCGGAATTTGCCTGACCCACGGTCAATCAGTGCAACTACTTATCTTCCTCAACAGTGACTCGAAAAGCGTCATTCAGCTTAAACACCTGTCTTCGCCCGGCGGTGCTGAATTCGAGGTGACAATCCAGCAGCACTCCAGCGGGTGCATCGGCGGGGATGGAGACGGTGACCTGGACATCGTTTCCGCTGCGAGCGATCGACAGGGCTTCGAATGGTCCGATCTGCACCCAGTCGGGGGCTCCATCGGGCAATGGTGCCCGCGTGGCCTGTGCGGGATCCAGTTTCACTGTGAGTTGATGCTGTTGTCCTCTGACTGCGTTGCCGGGGAGGACAGCGGTGATGACTTTGGGCAGCCGGCTTTGGCCCGAGCTGTTATCCTCGATCGCGCCTTCGCTGAGTGCTCCGCGCTGCCGCAGATTGGTTCGTTCCACCACACCTCGATAGCCGCCGATCACATACGGGAATCGTCCGGGTGTGACGTGATAATGATAGCCGCGTTCGGCATCGGCATGGCCATTGCAGACATCGAGTGACTCTTCACCCGCGAGGTCCCTGGCCATGACGCCGGCGGAGTCCCACGGTCCATAGATCGGAAAGCCATCAAAGGCGAAGCCGATGACGGGTGAATGTTGTTTGCCATCATCCCGGAACGGCGACTTCACGCAGGCCGGATATTTGTGGTAGTGATAGACGCCGGTCTGCTGCGGATGTCCGCAGCAGGAATCGAGCCAGACTTCGGAGTATCCAGCCACGGCGTTCATTCCGCCCTGCTCAAACGGATTAAAGAACACGACGCCATTCAGTGCCATGCCGATGGGGCCCATGGGCAGCCGGGTAATCACTGCGCTGTGCTGAGGCTGCAGCGGCAGGCGAAACCGGAAGTTCTGGACGGCGATCGAATTGGGATTGCCGGAATTCGGGAAGATGGCTGTGGGATGATTGGGATAGCCCTGGCTGTCGATGATGAGGTGTGTTTCGTCATGACTGAGTCGCAGATTGGCGATCCCGTCTTTGTTGGAATCGCGCTGGTGCCAGGAAAACAGGTCCACCATACGACCGGCGTCGCGGTAGAGGTATACAGGTGGGTTGCTGTTGGTGATGAACCAGTGGCCGCCGATGGGCCGGGCCGCTGCGATGGTGGCCTCATCAACCGCCGCGGGTGCAGTGGCCACAGGATCGGAGGGCTCATCGGCACGCAGCAGGCCTGGGGATGGAGCACACAGTTCGGAAGACAGTCCCGGCAGCAGTGCTGCGGCTGCGGCTGCGGCGGTGAAGCCGCTGCGGATCAGCAGGGCACGTGTGTGTGCAGAAAAAATCATGATTTGTCTCCGTTGGTCTCGGCGGACCACTGCAGGTGTTCGCTTTCCGCTGTTGAGCTGCGGCTTGCAGCCGGGCCATCCAGCAGAATCACTGGTCGCGGCACTGCGGACGCGGATTCGGCTGCCGCCAGCGGCAGCTGTACTGTGATCGTTGTGCCTTTGCCGGGGATGGATTCACATTCAATCTGCCCCCCGTGGGCTTCTGCGAGACTGCGGCAGATGGCCAGCCCCAGTCCGCTTCCTCCAGTGCGGCGACTGCGGGCAGTGTCCACGCGGTAGAAGCGGTCGAAGATGTGTGGCAGATGTTCGGCAGCGATGCCACAGCCGGTATCCGTCACGATGAGCAGTGCTTTGCCGTTTGTTTCCTGCAGCTGCACCGTGACTCGGCCACCAGACGGCGTATGCTGGAGGGCGTTGTCGAGCAGATTCAGAGGGATCTGGCGGAGAAATCCAGGAGCGGCGGAAATCAGCAGCGGCTGTTCCGGGGTTTCGCAGTCCAGTTCCACCCCGGCCGCGCTGAAGCGTTCCTGCAGTGCCGCAGCGGCATCTTCGACGATGGGACGCAGATCGGAGTTTTCGGCGGGCTGCGGGAGTCTTCCGGAGTCGCTGCGGGCCAGCAGCAGCAGGCTGTCCGTCAGACTTCGCATGCGATTGGCGGATTTCAGGCATGTCTCAAGGGCTCCGCGGTATTCTGCGGGTGAACGTGGCTGCAGCAGCGCCAGTTCTGCCTGTGACTGGATCACCGCCAGCGGTGTTCGCAGTTCGTGGGATGCATCCGCTGTGAACTGACTGAGCCGGCGGAAGGATTGTTCAAGGCGGGCGAAGGCGCTGTTCAGCACGGCCGCGAGTGGAATCAGTTCGCGGTCCAGCAGCTGTGTTTCGATGCGTCGGTCGAGCTGTGTCACAGAGATTTCCCGAGCGGCTTCGGCAATCACCGCAATTGGCCGCACCATGCGTGCTGAAACCCAGCGACCACCGACGAGGCTGATCACCAGCGCGGCGATTCCGAGGATACCGATGGACGCGCCGAACAGGTGCAGTTCCGCGAGGTCTTCGGTGAGTGGCCGATCAACAAGAATCAGCAGCGCGCCAGCTCGACGAATGACCTGTACACTCGCAGCCTCACGACGCACCTCCAGTGGCGGTCCGGGAGCCGGCCGGGGCTGGCCGGACAGGACAGCGGATCCTGCACCCCCCAACAGCGGCTCAGCTGCACTCGGATGCCAGATGGCGTAGTTCAGGCGATCTGCCGGTGGGCGTGGTGGCAGTGGCTGATCGGATTCGAAGACAGATTCGGGCGGCGGATCTCCCAGCAGTGAACCCGGGAGCAGCGGTCCGGGAGGGATGCGGGGCTGGCCTCGACGACCGCCGGGGCGACCTGGGTCACCGGGTCCACCTGGGTCGATGGGGCCGACGGGTCCACCGGGTTCGATAAGGTCGGTGGGTACGGGAGGTTCGGGGGCGATACGCCGTGGTGGCGGCCCGCCTTCACCCGGGCGGGGGCCGTTGCCGTATCCGCGCGGGGGGCGTCCGTCCGGGCCGCCCGGGAATCCCGGCTGTGGTCGCGGCGGACGGAGACTGACGGCCAGATATTCAGCGGCCGTAACTGCCTGCCGCACGGCTCGGTCACGCAGATCGCGGTCCGCGCGCCAATACACAAGGCTGCCGAAGAGCAGCAGAGTGAGTGTCAGCACGGAGCCGTACCAGAGCTGAAGTCGCAGCTGCATGGACCTAATCATGGAGAATGTACCCCTGCCCGCGACGAGTGGTGATGAAATCGGCGCCCAGTTTGCGGCGCAGATTGGAGATGTGCACATCAACCAGGTTCGAAAGACTGTCTTCCGTCTCGTCAAACAGGTGTTCGTAAATCTGCGTCCGCGTAACGACCTGTGAACGGTGGAGTGCGAGCAGTTCGAGCAGGGAGTATTCGCGGGGTGTGAGTGTCAGCAGGGTGCCGTCACGAGTGACTGTTTTGGTGTTCAGGTCAATACTGAGCTGTCGGATGCGGATGGTGGAAGATGGCTGACCGGCCGAGCGTCGAATCAATGCCCGCAGACGGGCCCGCAGTTCCGTCAGATGAAACGGCTTTGTGAGATAGTCATCAGCCCCCGCGTCCAGGCCGCGCACTCGATCCGCAACTTCATCGCGGGCTGTCAGGATGAGTACAGGCACGGCGTGTGTTTTGCGGAGCTGCTGCAGGAGTTCCCAGCCGGTCAGCCGCGGCAGGAGCAGATCCAGAATGATTGCGTCATAGGCCCAGGAGCGAGCCTTGTAGAGGCCTTCTTCACCGTCCGCAGCTTCATCCACCGCGTAACCATCCTCTCGCAGCACCTGCGCGATGGTCCGCAACAGATCAGGTTCATCTTCCACGACGAGAATTCGCATGGCTGTGGAGGGCTGTGGCTGCAGGGATATGCGGAACACGGAACGCCGACGGGATCATATCCGGATGAACCTGAAGGCAGCGTGAAGCCGAGACGAAAATTTGCCTTCGATGCCGACTGCAGGCAATTTGGCCACGAGGCCGGCGGCTGTCGCCACATGAGCCGCCGGGCGGGAGCCCGCGGGTAAAGGGGCCTGGCTACGCGCTGCTGGCGCTGCGGGCAGGGGTGGGCACCAAGGTGCCAGAATCGCAACCGGGGGCCTCCGCCACACATGAGCCGCAGGGCGGCAGCCCGCGGGTAAAGTGCCCTGGCTACGCGCTGCTGACCCCGCGGCCACGGGTACGCACCAGGGTGCCGGAATCGCAACCGGGGGCTTCCGCCACACGTGAGCCGCAGGGCGGCAGCCCGCGGGTAAAGTGCCCTGGCTACGCGATGCTGACGCCGCGGCCACGGGTACGCACC
>JBEAUF010000213.1:0-13472 GCA_041161565.1 Planctomycetota bacterium
ACTCCCGGCCGCGCTGAATCGCTCCTGAGAATGCTTGATGATCTGTCCCGATCTCCCGAACGCCGTCCAGGGGGACCGGGTTTGCAGCAAACTCCAGAGTCGCGTTCCCGTGATCCGCTGCAGATGCCTGAACCATCCCGATCGCTCCTTGAGAACCTGCTCGGCGGTTCGCCCCCCAAACCCAGGGGGCAAGCATCCAATGAAAATGCACCATCGCCCGTGGATTCCGACACCCCCGCAGACGCTGGTGGTTCAGCACTCGACTTGTCCGCTCGCCCCTCCGCCCTGTCCCTGGGCCTGATCTGCGCTGGCAGCCTCGCACTGCTGCTGTTGCTGCTGAAATTTGTCAGTCAGCGGCGACAACTGGCGGCTGTCGGAACCGTACCCGAGCGAGTCCTGCCACCTGATCAGATTCAGGGCCGCATGGACATCGTCACCGCCTATCACCAACTGGCACGTCGGGCTGGACGAAGTTACAGGCCATGGTGGCATCATCGCCAGATCGAAGCCCTGCTGCTGCAAACCTTCCCTGGTCGCCGCTCCGCCATCACTCGCCTCGCCGGCGTCTACGAACAATCCCGCTACGCCCCGGACTCCATTCCGCTCACCCCTGCCGACCTCCAGACCGCTCGTGACGCGCTTCGTGAGTGCCACAGCGGAGTGGATGGAAAGGGTTGAAACCAGGCCCGGCACATCCCAGCCGGTGCATGTTGCCGGCCTCCGCAGGGTCAGGAACCCATGAAATTCTGCTCGGCCCCGTCGAGGACTTCCACGGCAACCACGAAAGGGATTTTCACCGCGGAAACACCTGCAGTCTGTCATTTTCACGAAAGGCGTAATCGCTGATGATGAAGCGGGACTTCTGGGTGAATTCGAACTCGAATTCGTCGGCTTTGAGTTGACTTTTGAGGTTTTCACTGGGTGTGCCGCGGCCGGAGATTTTCAGGAGTGTGTCAAGGATCCTGAAGGGCGGACGAGCTCTGGGCGGTTCTGTGCCCGGGCCGGAGGCGGGTTCCGGCTGGGGTGTCTGCGCCTGGCCTGGCACCGGAACGGCATCGGGCTGGTCCAGTTCAAGAAATGCGAAACCCGAAAATTCAGCAGTTTCGACTTTGAGATCGGCTATTGGCAGTGGAGCGTCAGCGTCGTTTTTCGCGGGCAGCACGAGCGGAACGAATCGCGGAGTACCGGTGAGACTGCAGCGAGCCAGGCCCTTTTCCGCGGGAAGTCGTTCGAGGGTGACTTCGGTCTGCAGAACTCCGAATGGCCCGCAGGAATCCGTGCAGACAGCCGTCCATGGGGCCCTGGCATCGGTGAGCAGACTGCGACTGGGGAACCAGAATGGACGTCCGAACCATGACGAGCAGATTTCATGGGGACTGGCATTCTTCAGCAGTGAAAAAGATGCCGCGTCGTTGGCGGCGAGCTGCTCAAGCAGTCTCGTGTGATTCTGGGCCGACAGAGTGATCTGCCCTGAAGGTGCCACCTGCAGCGTAATTGGGGGCAGTTGCAAAAGCTTTCGCTGGGCAGCTTCGTTGATCAACTCACTGCGTGCACTGGTTCCGTTTTCCTCCAGGGTTCCCTCGCCCATGTCTGCGGAAATGATGCGTACCTGAAAAATGGCATCGCCGTCCGGCACAAGCATTCGCAGCCTGTACTCCAGCTGCAGAGTATCGTTGCTTTTCTGGGGTGGGAGCGATTGACCGTTGACGGTGATGGTTGTGGTGCGATCGGTGATGACGGCGGCGCGGAACGCGTCGCCGGGGCTCAGGTTCCAGACGGCGGGCCCGGAATTCAGGGCGGGGGCGGGAGGCTGCTGAGCAAATGCGGGGACGGCAGACAGTACCGTCAGTAACACAGCCACCAGGCCGGCAACAACAGGTGAGACGTGTTGCCGGCGGCCGTAATGGCGAAACAGCGAAATCGACGGAAAATAGTCTGGTTGCGGCAACACAAGTCAGCTCCTGCGGGGGACCGGTGCGGGATTCTTGCAGATTATCTCAGGGAATCCAGTGCGAAGTGGCCGGCGGCGGACGGGGCAGCACGCACGCAGAGGATGACTTTGCCCTCCGCGGAACAGGCACTACACTTGACGACCACATCGCTTTTCGCAGCTCGAAAAGTGACATTCACCGCCCTGCCCTGCCCTGCGGAGATGTCAACGTGAATCCCATCAGGGAACTGGAAGAACTGACCGCCCTGTTTCCGGAACCGGCGACAACGCCTCTGTATCTGAAAGCTGAGCATGTCGCCAAAGAGGCCACTCCGGAACCCTACCACCATATGCTGGTTCATGAGCACCACATGACGATCAGCATGGAAGAATGGCATGTCTGTCGAGTGGACGTTGACGTTTTGGCATCGCGCTTCGAAAACGGCCTGTACCTGCGAAAAATTGTGCTCCGCAAAAGTGGCACAGATGAACCGGTGCAGTTTGGTTACGTACGTTTCAACCTCGATCTGGTGACCCCTGGTGTCCGCGCCGAGATCCTCGCGGAAAAAGTGCCTCTGGGCAGAGTTCTGATTCAACACAACGTCTTTCGCCACGTGGACCTTGGCGCCATCCTGAGATTCACTGCCGGTCCCGGGCTGGCGGGTTACCTGAAAATGCCAGTTGGCGGGGTGACCTACGGGAGACTGGCAACGATCTTCTGCAACGGCATCCCGGCAATCGACCTCGTCGAAATCTCAGCGCCACTGGAAACCCCTGCCGGACGACGCCGGGAGCCATGAACTCCCCCCACCGCGACAGCCCGAAACAAAATACTCCTCAGCAGAATCATCAGGATCGTCCGTGCAGATTCATTTGGCGAGGGCTGTCCGGGTCAATCGGCACTCGCTACAATCGCCCCCTCTATTTCGTCTTGAATTCCCCGATTCCCACTGCTGGTGAGCGCCCATGAAGATTTGCCGAATTCAGCTGTCCACTGGTGAAACCTGCTACGCCTCTCAGGCCGCCGACGGAAGCCTGCAGCGACTTGAAGGCGACCTGTTCACCGGCCTGCACTCCACCGGCCGGACGGTCACCGCCGCAAAGCTGCTCGCCCCCCTCCAGCCCTCTGCAATCCTCTGCATTGGACTCAACTACCGACGGCACGCAGAAGAAGGCAAACAGGCAATCCCGGAAAACCCGGTGCTCTTCATGAAGACGCCGTCCACCGTCCAGAACCCCGGTGACCCAATCGTGCTTCCACGAAAGCTTCGCAGTGACATGGTGGATTACGAATGTGAACTGGCTGTCGTCATCGGAAAAACCTGCCTGAATGTCTCGCGTGAGAACGCTCTTCAGCACGTGCTCGGCTACACCTGCGCCAACGACGTAAGTGCTCGCGACTGGCAGCGCAACGGGGGTGGCGGACAATGGTGCCGCGGCAAGACCTTCAATACCTTCTGTCCACTCGGCCCGGTGCTGGTGACACCTGACGAAATTCCGGATCCCAACCAACTGCAGATCCGCACAATCCTCAGCGGCCAAACCATGCAGGACTGGAGCACCAGCGATATGATCTTCCCGGTTCCAGCCCTGATTGAATTCCTCAGCGCCAGCACCGTCCTGACACCGGGCACTGTAATCCTCACCGGTACGCCGCACGGCGTTGGATTTGCCCAGACACCCCCGCGTTTTCTGCAACCCGGCGATGTCGTGACGATCGAAATCGAGAGCATTGGATCACTGACAAATCCGGTTGTTGAAGAACAGATCTGAAACATCAGCGGTTGATGTCGTCGGACGGCCGCTTACACTATCTTCGATGAACCAGCAGATACCGGCGATTGTCAATCACAATCACCGCGGATTCCTCAGCAGCGCTCAGTGCCATGCGGCCCTCAAGCAGGCTCAGGGAATACAAACCAGCTCGCCGCAACTGCTGCAGCTGGCTGTCAAACACCTCCCGCGAGTACTCAGACAACGCCGGTCGCAAATCCGCAAGGCTGACATATCCCGGCAAATGTGATGTCCGACTCAGACGCGCGAAAGCGGCATCAAACGCAGCGGAAAACGCGTCTGAATAGGCTGCCGGACGGGATGACGCTGCAGCACTGTCCGAAGTCACTGGCGGCACTCCGCTGCCGGCACCAACCCGCACGCGACTAAGATCCAACAGCTGCCATTTGCGAGCAATGCGTGCCAGCCCAATGCCGGGCGGCAGCGGCATTCCAGAGATAATTTCCTCAGCCACGGTGTTGAGCACCTGCCTGACAATCGGATGAAGCCCGGCAGCAGCCGAAAGTTTCTGAGGAGACAGCGCGATGTTGTCGTCTGCGGTCGCACGACGAACAAGAAAGCTGAGCATCGCCCCCGAGCGAACACAGGATTCCAGGTCTATGGTCAGGAACACCGGTGAATCCGGCGCGTTCGGACAGGCAATTATGGCACGCGAAGAAAACGGTTCGGCCAGAGTTGCCCTGTGCAGAACTTCACGTGGGGAATCGGGACCTGCAGACTGCTGAAGTGCCAACCAGCGGACTGGATACTGAGACTCGGCGTCGGCCTTCGCCCGTTCCAGAATCTGCACCAGCTTTTCAGACGCGACTTGCTCGGGACTGGGGAAGCGGAGATCGTGAAGCAGGAGATCGGGTTTGCGCGGAGTTCCGGCGGGGGTCACGCAGCAGACGGTGCTGAGCAGGCTGGCAACATCAGGCTGCAGCCACGCCGCAATAAATGCGGACTGCACGTCCCTGTGGAAAAGTTTGGCAAGTGCCGAAAGGCGAATTACGGGACTGGATGGCGAACAGGTTTCGATCAGCAACTGTTTAAGCAGCGCTGGCTTGCCCAGGGAGTGACTTAACCGTTCCGAATCGACGATCCATGCGTCCATTCCTCGACCACGAATCGTGCGGAAGTGTGCCTGAACTTCGGGAAGTACGAGCGCCGCAGGCAGGGCCGGATTGTCGGCTGCGATGTTCGCCAAAGCCAGCAAATCGGCCAGGGTGATGAACGGCCGAGCATGGTCTGCAGGGGCCTCGCTGAGAGCGGCAAGCAGGAGTCCGGCGAGCTGTTCTTCTGAGCGGGGAAAACGAGTGTCGTGAAAACTGACCTGCGTTTTCCTGCCTTTGACAGTGCGGACCGCGACAATACCCGCCGGCGGAGTCAGCGTCTCCAGCGACCACGATGCCAGCATTGGTTTCTGCAGGCGTTTGTCTGCTGCTTTGACGAGTTCGGTGAGCGGTCGTAGGGGATTGTCTGCCGAGCAACCGTACTGAGTGTGCAGGATCAGCCGCTGGAGCAACTGTTCGGACGCTGCCAGCGACTGCAGATCTTCGACGATCACAATTGGACCGTCGGGATCATCCGGCACTGCCACCACGACAACGGACTTTGCCGGGGCTTTGGCGAGCGACTGTCGTACGACCTGGTGATGCGGTTGCGGCAGGGCCTGCAACAGCTGATTCCATGTCAGGAATCCGACTCCGGGCTCAGAACGTTGACGGGCCTGATGCTGCAGGAGAAGTGCGATGATGGCGTTGCCAGCTTCGGCAAGCTGCCCTGAGGCGGAACCGGCTTTGGCCATGTGGACTGTCCGCAGGATTGGTGGAATCGATGCAATCCACAGTTCTGCCGCAGTTTCTGCAGTCGCTGTGGCCGCATCCATGCAGCCATTCGGCACTGAGAGTCGAAAAGAGAAGAGGACATCCCTGTCCGCCGCGGAACCCTTGTGAAATTCCGGGTGGTCTCCGTTCGCACGCGGAGGATAGAAAGGTGGCGCTGCGTTTCGCAAACGAATCGGCGACATAGTTATGGATTCGGCGAAATTTGGAAACACGGAATCAAACGCTGCCCAGCGCGGACTCGAACACCTGCTTGCAGCGCTCACCGCCGTTTTGCTCTGCGTGGGCGTTCAGATGGTGCAAAGTGCGAGCCTGACTTCGCGCCCCAGTCGCCTCGATGAACTGTTTCTGACACGACACCTGCTTTGGCTCAGCGTGGCAGCCTTTTCAGCGTGGAGCCTTTCTCGGCTTTCCGCCGAACAACTGGAGCGGTGGGCCAGGCCACTCTTCTGGTGCTTCGCAGCACTGATTGCCGCAGTGCTGCTCCCAGGCGTTGGAGCGAGGATCAATGGGGCTCAGCGGTGGATTCGTTTTGCAGGACTCTCTCTGCAGCCATCAGAACTTGGTCGCCTGATCCTGCCGATGGCGGCTGCCGCCGAAGTGCTGAGACAACAGCGTGCCGGTCGCATGACCCTCGACGGAATTCCACGGACACTCCTGCCACTGCTGCTGACCATTCCACTCGTGGCGGCCGAACCGGACCTTGGGGCTGCCGTGTTCCTCACGATCGGCTTTCTGCTGGCATTGTTTTTTGCCGGCTGGCCACTGCGGTACTTCGCCCTCTGCGGTCTGTTTCTCGCTCCAGCCGCCGCCGGACTGCTGGTTCTGCGGCCCTATCAGCTGCAGCGGATCACCGGATTTCTGGAGACATGGCGAGACCCGGCAGCAGCGCCGTGGCAGATTCGCCAGTCATTACTGTCACTGGGATCCGGAGGACTGCAGGGCACCGGAATCGGCCGCGGCTGGCAAAAGCTGAGCTACCTGCCGGAGGCCAATACCGATTTCGTGTTCGCCGTCATCGGTGAAGAATTGGGACTGGCAGGGACACTCACTGTCTGCTTCGTCTGGATCGTGTTCTACTTCACAGGTCGCTCGGTACTCGCCCGTCTCCCCCGCAACAGCTTCGCCTGGATTGTCGGTACGACGCTGCTCACACAACTGGTGCTGCAGGCAATGGCCAACATCGCCGTCGCTGTGGCACTGGTGCCTCCCAAGGGAGTACCGCATCCGCTGGTGAGCTACGGCGGGACAAACTTACTGGTCAGCCTGTCCGCCGTGGGGCTGGTGCTGGGGCTGGCACGGAACCGAACCGATCATGCGATAAGCGGTGAGCATTTAATATCAGGCAGCCACCAGCCCGTATCAACACCACCGGACCCTAATCGAACAGATAACTGACTGATTCATTTCGATGCACGCGACGAATGGCCTCACCAAGGAGTTCTGCGACGGAGACGCGAGTCAGATTTGGCAGCCTTGCCGCGTGGGGAATAGGACAGGTGTTGGTCACGACAATCCCGTCGACGCGAGCTCTTTCAAGGCGTTCGGCAGCGGGGCCGCAGAGCACCGCATGGGTGGCGCCGAGGTAAATTCGTCGGGCACCGTGTGATCGCACAGTTTCCACGGCACCACAAATTGAACCGGCCGTGGTAATCATGTCGTCGAAAATCAATGCCGTTTTACCTTCGATGGGACCGCCGATCAGATTGGCCTGGCGAGTTTCGAGGGCGCTGGAACGACGCTTGTCGACGATAGCCAGAGCACCGCCGAGGTGATCCTGGTGCTGCAAAGTGCGCTTGATGCTGCCTTCATCCGGGCTGATAATCACCAGCTCGTCCTGAGGAATCGCCAGGGACGCAAAATGCCTGTCGAGAATCGGCGCTGCGTAAAGATGATCCACGGGCACGTCAAAGAAGCCCTGAATCTGTGCGGCATGCAGATCCATTGTGAGCACGCGATGGGCGCCAGCCTGTACGATCAGGTTGGCCACCAGCTTCGAAGTAATCGGCACGCGACCCGAATCCTTGCGGTCCTGCCGGGCGTAGCCAAAGTAGGGCATCACCGCCGTAATCCGCGCGGCACTGGCCCGACGGCATGCATCAATCAGTACCAGCAGCTCTACCAGATTCTCGTTGACGGGCGGGCAGGTCGGCTGAACCAGGAATACATCGCACCCCCGGATGTTCTGGTTCAGCTTCACGCTGATCTCACCGTCCGGGAAGTTGCCAACTTCGATGTGTCCCAGTCCAATTCCCAGGTACGCGGCTATCTCCCGAGAAAGATCCGGGTTGGCACGGCCGCTGAGGATTGTCAGATGTTCGTGCATACAGGGGTTGAAGCCGGAGTGCGGCAGGCTGTCCACCGAAAGTTTCGCCGCCCCCCGCGGTTGTGCAGCAGGGACAGCCGGGAACCGTCCGTGGCTTCTGTTGGACAGGCCGCCTGCCTGATCACAGCTGGCATCCTGACAACCTGTTGCCTGCGTGTCAATCCGCGGAGGCTGCGGAAGTCAGGGGGATCTGCGAGTAAAGCGGGGGGGTGGCGGCGGCAGTGAGTGAGGGTCCCACCGGTGTGGCGGTCAGGCGACGCTCGAAAAGGTGATGCACATCGCATGCACCGGAACGCAGCCGGTCTCGGTAACTGGCGGAGTAAGTCAGCAGCTGAAAATCTCCGTTGTCCTCCGCCACTGAAAACTGCACCGCATGCGGCCCAGTGCCCTGCGGCACAATCGTCAGCTCATGCGGATACTGCTCGTCCGGAATCGTCGGGAAATTGACGTTCCAGAAATGGCCCTCCGGAAGCCTGAAACGGGGTGTCAGCAGCAGCTGAATCACCTGAGTCGCGTGCCCGGCGAGCGCCGTCCAGTCGATCGGAAAATCGGGGTGAATCAGACGGGAAAGAGCGATCGCGGGGACACCCAGCAACGCGGCTTCCCGAGCGGCAGCGGCTGTCCCGGAATAAAACAGATCCACACCAAGATTGGCCCCGGGATTGATGCCGGCCACAACACAATCAGGCGGATCCGCGAGCACATGTCGCAGCCCCACACGAATACAATCCGCAGGAGACGCATGCACCACGCGGAAGTCCCCAAACGGATCAAGCTGCCGACGTTCCACGCGAATGGGATTCTTCGTATCCACAGCGTGCCCGCGGGAACTGTGGCAGACAGCAGGGGCCACAACGGTGATCCGCCCCAGCGGCTGCAGTGCAGCATGCAGCGCGGCAAGTCCGGGAGCATCGAAACCGTCGTCATTGGTGATGAGAAAATGCATGGGGAGTCGAGGGGGGCAGGGGTTGAGGAACAAAAGCACAAGGCAACTGAGAACACAGCACCTGAGTTGGCAAACGCTGGTCCGCGGGACCGGATGATATTTTACAGTGTCAGTGCGCTGAAGTGTGCTGTAATTCGCTTCACCGCAGGCATTTGTGACAGATCAGACGGCGGCTCTGGTGTTTGCCGGTCCGCGTTTGAGCAGAGCAGCGTGGATATCTGAGAGTGCATCCGGGGGGATCTGCAGAACAGCGGCGGCGGCTGATTCCTGAATCTGCCAGTCACGTTTGGCACCGCAAAGAGCAGAGGTAATGCCAGGCTGGTGAATTGTCCACGCCACAGAAAGTGTGGCGAGCGACACGTTGAGCTCAGAAGCGATCGGTCGGAGATCATCCAGCAGATCCTGATTGCGTTCCCATTCAGTTCCCTGAAACATCGGATATTTGGCCCTGCCATCCCCGGGAGAGAAGATATGATTCCGCGGGAGCAGTCCGGCAAGGAGACCTTTGAGGAGGGGCCAATAAATGCAGATCGAAATCTGCCGTTCGCAGCACCACGGGACCAGATCCGCCTCAATGCCCCGCTGCAGCAGATTATACGGCGGCTGAACAGCCGTAAGCGGACAGATGGCATGGAATCGCTGAAGTTCGGCGAGACTGAGATTGGAGGCGCCGGCGAACGCCACACAGCCATCAGTGATCAGTTCGGCGATCGCACCGGCGGATTCTTCAATCGGAACGGCGGGATCGACAGCATGCAGGTAATAAAGGTCAATTTGCCGCCGATTGAGCTGCTGCAGAGAGTTGTGACACTGTTGCCGAAGCGATTCCGGGCGAGCATCGTGAATTTGTCGGCCATCCCGACGTGTAAGTCCACCTTTGGAAGCAATCACGACGTCGTGGCGACGTTCACCAAGGGCTTCTGCAAGGAGCAGTTCGCTGGTGCCGTAGGAGTGGGCGGTATCGAAAAAGTTGATGCCGCTGTCCGCCGCTGCACGCAGAGTCGCGAGGCTGTCGACGGGATTGACATCGAGACTGGTGATGCCGGAGATGGGCCAGCAGCCCATGGCAACCGGGGTAACTTTGAGGTGTGTGTTTCCGAGCTGCCGCGGCTGCATGAGACGTGCCTGTGAAAGAATTGCAGTGGCTGAGTCGCAAAGTCTCCCGGAAAGCGCAGCGGGCGCCGCGGCCTCCCGCGGATTCTTCAACGCCCCAGCCGAATATCCACGCTGGCACTGTGCGCCGTCAGCCCTTCCTTTTCGGCCATAAGCCGGACATCGGCGGCGTCAGCAGCGAGGGCAGCGGCGTCGTAGGCGATGACGGAGGAGCGTTTGAGGAAGTCGGAAGCAGCCAGACCGTTGGCAAATCGGGCGGTGCCGCCGGTAGGGAGCACATGCGAGGGACCGGCGATGTAATCGCCGAGCGCCACTGGGGTGTGGTGACCGAGAAAGATCGCGCCGGCGTTCTGAATCTGCCCCAGCATTCGCTCCGGGTCATCCATGGAGATATGCAGGTGTTCCGGGGCCAGCAGGTCGGTCAGTTCAGCGGCCTCGGATTCGCTGCGGGCAATAATCAGTGCACCGTATTCCTCAAGAGACTGGCGGGCGAGATCACCGCGGGGCAGCTGTTGCAGCTGAGTTTCCAGAGCATGCCGGACGGCATCAATCAGTGGCGAATGCCACGTGATGAGCACTCCGGAACCGGGGCTGTGTTCGGCCTGAGAAATCAGATCGGCCGCGACAAAATCCGGCCTTGCGGTTTCATCAGCGAGCACAATGACTTCGCTGGGACCGGCGATACTGTCGATATCCACATCCCCAAACACATGCTGCTTGGCCAGTGCCACGAACAGATTCCCTGGGCCAACGATCTTATCCACACGAGGAATGCCGTCAACGCCGTAGGCCAGCGCAGCGACAGCCTGGGCCCCACCCATCCGATACACCTCGCGGATACCAATTTCGTGGCAGGTGGCGAGCAGATCAATGTTGTAGCCGCCGAACGGAGTAGGGGGTACGACAACGGCGATTTCCGGAACACCTGCGGTTTGTGCAGGCACTGCAGTCATGAGCACGGTGGAGGGATACGCAGCAGCGCCGCCAGGAACGCAGATCCCCACGCGTTTCATCGGGAGATACCGCTGACGGAGTTGGATTGAACCGGAACCTGCGGACCGCACAACACGAGCATCGGTTGGGAGCACAGCCTGCTGAAAGCGGGACACGTTGTCGCGAATGCGACGGATGGCCGCAAGAAACTGAGGGGAGGCCTGAGCAGCGGCCGCAGCCAGCTCGGCCGGGGAGACTCGCAACGTCTCAGCAGTCAGCTCACGGCGATCAAGCCGCGCGGTGTAACGCAGCACGGCACTGAGCCCCTGCTGGCGCACATCTTCGCAAATCCGGCGAACCACCTCGCGCGGACTGAGCGGTTCTCCGAACAGTTCAATCGTTCGCTGACGCCCCGCATCGGAGACGACATCACCACGAGGACTGAGCTTTTCGCGGAGCTGCCGGAAGAGCAGGCGAGCGTCGCTGTTGCGGCAGTCAATGACGGGAATCGACAGAGGCACGGGCATGGCATCCGGAGGACGAGAAATGAAGGAACGTTGCGGTACTCCGCTTTATCCTTGCGAAGTACCGCGCGAAGGTCGACCATGGAACAGCAATTTCCGCAAAATGGAGAAGGCCGAGCTACCGCTGAAAGCAGGTGGCCGGTGAATTCCGTCAGGACCACAGGCACCAGCAGTAGCTTCAGTTCCGCGGGAAAAACGGGAGCACGCCGCATACCACAACTTCCCAAATCAGGAAAAAAACCAGCCTATTCCCCAATTCTCCACCAAACGCCAACCACATTCCGGCTCCATTTTTCCGGCGGTATTGTTTTCAGCCGTGCAGATGCTTATCCTCTGGGTCCAGAATTGTTCCACCAACTCCAGTGCCACTCGTCTGGCAAAATCAGGAGGACCACCAATGAAACACGTTCTCTGCCTGCTTGGCGTTCTCACCCTGCTTCCTGCTGCTGCGGCAGCTCAGGAACTCACCGAAGCTGACAAGGCCCTCATCCAGAAGATAACAGAGGCCGGTGGGCAGGCCATGCCCCTCGCCAAAAATGACGCCAGACTCGCAGTCGCCTTCCATCTGTCCGACAAGGAAGTGAATGACGAGACTCTCGCAATTCTCAAGGATGCCGCCGGCATCTATTCACTCAACCTCCGCGGCACCAAAATCACCGATGCAGGACTGGCCCATCTGGCTGGCCTGAAGGGACTCAGCCGACTCCACCTCGAGAAGACCGCCGTGACCGACGCCGGGCTGCCACATCTGGCCGGACTCCCCGCCCTCGAATACCTCAACATCTACGAAACCAAGGTGACCGATGCAGGACTCGCTCACCTCGCCGCGGTCAAATCACTCCGCCGCCTCTTCGTCTGGCAGACCCCCGTTACCGAAGCCGGAGAAGAAGCACTGAAGGCCGCAATTCCCGAAATCCAGATTGTTCCCGACTTCAAAAAGGACCGTGAGCGAGAAATCGCCGAAGCCGGTCGGGCCGCCGAAGACGCTGGCAAGCTCGTGGAAGAACTTGCCGCCATGGTTGAAGCTCAGAACAAAGTCGTTGCCGAGACCGCTGCAGCCAGCGAGGCCGCCGCCAAAGCTCACGCCGAAGCCCAGGGAACTCTCGATGCCGCCAATAAAGCGCTCGAAACTGCCAACGCCGCCAAGGCCGCTGCCGACAAAGCACTCGCCGATCTGAAGGCCGATCCCAACTCACCCAAAGACGCCGTCACCGCCGCCGAAACCGCTGCTGCGGAAGCCGCCAAAGTCGTGACCACGGCGACTGCTGCTGTCGAACCCCTGAAAAAGCCGGCCGAAGAAAAGAAGGCCGCCGCTGATGCTGAAAAGAAGAAAGCCGACGAAGCCACCGCCAAAGTCAACGAGCTCAAAACAAAATCCGAAGAAGCGATCAAAAAAGCGGCCGAACTGAAGACCAAATTTGAAGAACTCAAAGCGAAAGCCGCCGGCAAATAACTCTGCAGGCCAAACAACTCTTCGCCGCGGGCGCCGGAACTCCTCCGGCGCCCGCCCGCGTATTCGCTCCGCACCTTCCCGGAAATTGACACCGCGTGTTAAGCCTGCCCCTTCAGCTGGACCCCGGCTCGTCTCTGGCGGATACCGCACGCTTCTTCGCCGATGATCCCTTCCTGCTCATTCTTGACAGCGCCGGGCACCATCGGGAACGGGATTCCCGCTACAGCGTTCTCACATCCGACCCCGTCAACATCTGCCGTATTGACAACGCAATTTACGGCAGCGACCCGTTCCACACACTTCGCGGCTGGCAACAGACGCTGCGGTCTGTTGTGCCACCCGACTCACCCGGGCTGCCCCCCTTCTGCGGCGGCATCGCCGGACTGCTCAGCTACGAACTGGGAGCCGCCTTTGAACGACTCCCGCAGCCACCGGTTGATGCCTTCCACACACCCGCACTGCTCGCCGCACTGTTCGACTGGGCCATCGTTCAGGATCATCTGCAGAACACACTCACAGCCTGGGTGCTGCCGCTGCACGACGCGGGCACTGAGCGGCTGGACTGGATTCGCCGACGACTGCAGGGAACTTCCTGCCAGGCACTGCACAGCGCCGCCCCACCCCCCGCAC
>JBEAUF010000237.1:0-28897 GCA_041161565.1 Planctomycetota bacterium
GTGCGGGGGGATCTGATTGAGAGCGATCGCGGTAGCGGGGCGGGCGTGACCGGCGGGGTCCTGGGGCGGATTCAGCGGAGGAGCCGGGATCGGTGGTCGCGTTGGCAGTTCCGAGATCGCAGCCTTCGAGCGATTGCGGGGGGATGGTGAAGCCGATGAGTTTTTCTATGCTGCGGAGCATGCGGCGTTCTTCGGGGTCGCAGAGTGACACGGCGACGCCTGGTGTTCCGGCGCGGCCAGCGCGGCCGATGCGGTGCACGTAGGTTTCTTCTTCGGTGGGCATGTCGAAGTTAAACACGTGAGAAACCGCTTCGACGTCGATACCGCGAGCGGCGATGTCGGTGGCGACGAGCACGGGCGGGGCGCTGCTGCGGAACTGTTCAAGCGTACGCAGACGTTTGTTCTGGCTTTTGTTGGCGTGAATCGCGGCGGCGGTGAGTCCGGCGGTGCTGAGCTGCCGCACGATGCGATCGGCGCCGTGTTTGGTACGGCTGAAGACGAGGCATCGCGAGGGAACCAGCTGATGAATCAGGTGGATCAGAGCGCGGATTTTTTGTTTCTGGGGAACGATGGCCACAGATTGGCTGACCAGTTCCGTAGTTTTCTTCTGCGGTTCGATGGTGATGCTGACGGGATCGGTGAGCATGGAATCAGCGAGCTCACGGATTTCCGGCTTCATGGTGGCGGAAAACATGAGGGTCTGTCGGGCTTTGGGCACCTTCTGCAGGATTCTGCGGATAGCGGGGAAGAAGCCCATGTCGAGCATACGGTCGGCTTCGTCGAGGACGAGCACTTTGATGGTTTCGAGCGAACAGAGGCCCTGCTGCATGAGGTCGAGCAGTCGGCCTGGGGTGGCCACGAGGATGTCCACACCTGACCGCAGAGCTCGGGTTTGCGGATCCTGGCCGACGCCGCCATAGATCACAGCGATGCGAACACCGGATGAGGTACCGTAGACGGTGAAACTGTCGCGAATCTGCAGAGCCAGCTCGCGGGTACTGGCGAGCACCAGCACGTGCGGGGCGCGGTGACCGCGGCGGCCGGATGATCCTGCGGGCGGGGCCGAGGCATGCAGGCGATGCAGCAGCGGGAGGGCGAAGGCGGCTGTTTTTCCGGTGCCTGTCTGAGCGATGCCCACAACGTCGCGGCCGCTGAGCACCACCGGGATGGCCTGCTGCTGAATTGGAGTTGGTACGGAGTAGCCCTGGGCAGCTACTGCGCGCACGAGTGGTTCGGCGAGCCCGAAGTCTCTGAAATTCATGAAAAGTCCTGGGTGAAAGATGGAAACATTCCCAGAACTCAATGCTGAGAGACCGTCCGGCTGAACAAATTTGCCGGAGATTCCACGATGCCTGGTGCTGGCAGACGTTCTATTCCGACGGAAATGCCGGTGAACGAATCTGAATGCTTCTGGATGCCCGTTGGAGACCGGCTTTCAAAGCCGGGACGATTTTGGGGAAATCCACGCGGTATTGGCTGAGGATTTGCTAACGGGTCATTGGAAGTATAGCGGGTGTTTTCTGAAGAGGTAGAGAAATGTGGGGAAAGCGCTGCGAGAATCGGAAAGTGGAAGACCGCGATCCAGCGGATTCCCGGCAAATCACTGCGGCAAGCGCCCAAATCGCCTCAGAATGCAAATCACCAGCCAGGCGACGCCGGCCAGATATGCCACAAGACACACAAAAAACGGGAACTCCTCCAGCCTCCCGCCATGCACGTTCGCTCGAAACGTGAAATGACCTGTGACCATCAGCAGACAGCCCGTCAGCATGGCCACACCCCCCATCGGTCGCTCCAGCCATCTCAGCGATGCCTCCCGACGCTCAGCAGCCAGCCAGTATTCGCGGTGGGGGATGTTGATCAGATTCATCGGCACCCATTTCAGCACACGCACGACCCCGAACAGCAGCAGCGGAAAGAATATCTGAAACCCGCCAAGCAGCAGGACGGCGGACGACTTGTCCATCCAGTCATTCGGTTCGCCCCCCGGGCCAAAGTGCGTGGCCACCCGCTCCGGAAGCTGCGGCCAGTAGACCGCATACTGCAGAACAGTCGCGGTGGCGTACAGACTCCAAATGAGAACGGCACCGCTCAAAGTGGACTCCGAAGAGCATTATCGGATGGCGTCAGCCTGCTGAGCACGTCTTCACGGCTGCCGGTGGCCGGTGCGAAACACGAGCACTATGGGGCGGCGAGCTGGAGGGCGATTTGGCAGGCGTTGAGATATTCCGGGATGTTGAGGCGTTCGTTGACGGTGTGGATGTCGTGCTGGCCGCATCCGAGGGTGACTGCGGGGAAGCCGTGCACAGCCATCCAGTTGGCGTCGAGTCCTCCATCGCAGATCTGGACCAGCGGTTTCAGGCGGGTGGCCTGGACGGCCTGCTTCGCCGCCAGCACACAGGGGCTGGCAGGGTCCATCCGGAACGGCTCGTAACGAACTTCTTCATGAAACTGCAGCGTACCAGTGCGGCCATCGTCGGCGCTGATGGCCGCGACGGCATCGCTGAAAGCCTGGTGCCAGGCAGCGACTATGCGGCGGCGAAAATCGGAGTCATGGCTGCGGGCTTCGGCTTCGAGCTGCACCAGAGGCATCACGACGTTGGTGGCATCGCCTCCCCGAATCACACCCACATTGCTCGCACCACGCGAACGGCCCTTTTTCACGAGCCCGTGCCAGCCGGTTTCGCGAAGTCCGGCAAGGGCCGTGGCGGCGACAATTGCCGCATTGACTCCGCGTTCCGGATGGGCCCCCGCATGACTGGCAATGCCATCGACGCGGATCGCAAGGTTGCTGGCCCCCACCGCTCCGATAATCAGACTGGCAGGATCACGACCGTCCCAGTTGAAGCAGAGTTCGGGACGTCCGAGTTTGGTGGTGTTGAGGAAACGTGCGCCGCGGAGACCCGTTTCTTCCTGCACAGTGAACAGCAGTGTGAGGGGCGGGTGGTCGAGTTTTTGTCGGAGCACTTCGAGGATCGCTGTGAGCACAACCGCGCAACCAGCGCGGTTGTCGCCCCCAAGTGCAGTCTCGGACGATTGAGGGCGAATCCAGTCTCCTTCGAGCACCGGCACTGCACCGACGGCGATCGGAACAGTATCCATGTGGGCCATGAGCAGTCGGCGGGGCCCCCGGCGGGTGCCTTTGAGCCGCACAATCAGGTTCCCCGTGTTCCCCCCGGCCGGACTCTTTTTATGCGCCGTGTCACGCACACACGCTTCCGCCGGTACCCCGGCATCCAGCAGCTGCCGGGTGATCCAGTCAGCCACCTCCTGCTCTGAACCACTCCCACCGGAGATCGAAATCAACTGCATCACTCGTTCAATCGCACGATTCGAATCAGGCTGTGGCACGGAAACCTCGGGGGCAGATGTCAGTTGTTGGTTGTCAGTTGTCAGTTGTCAGTTGGCAGTTGGCAGTTGGCAGTTGGCAGTTGGCAGTTGTTGGTGGGTGCGTTTGGGGGGCGGGAGGTGGACTGGTTTATTCGGTGGCGCGGGCCGGCTACGCGGCCGGGATGGCGATGAAGACTGAGGGCCATCGCTTACAGGCCTGAAAAATCCAGCGTTCCAAAATAGTCTTCGACGGTTTCAGCACGACGAATGAGCCGAGTGGACTTGTCCGGCTGGATGAGGATTTCAGCGCAGCGGAGTTTTCCATTGTACTGGAAGCCCATTGCATGGCCGTGGGCACCGGAGTCGTGGATGACGAGGAGGTCACCGCGCTGAACTTTGGGAAGTGGCCGCTGGATGGCGAACTTGTCGTTGTTTTCGCAGAGCGAACCGACGACATCGACAATCTGATCATGGGGTTCGTGTTCGCGTCCGAGCACAGTGATGTGGTGATAGGCGCCGTACATGCCGGGGCGCATGAGGTTGGCCATACAGGCATCCACACCGACATAGTTGCGATAGATATTCTTGTGGTGGACGGCGGTTGTCACGAGGAATCCGTGGGGGCCCGTGATCATGCGGCCGTTTTCCATGAGAATGCGGAGCGGGTGAAGGGGAGTTCCGGCGATCATGGACTCATAGAGTTCGCGAATACTCTGGCCAACCGCTGCGAGGTCAACCGGCTGCTGTTCGGGGCGGTAGGGAATGCCGATGCCACCACCGAGGTTGACGAATTCAATGCGGATACCGAGCTGGGCATGCAGTCTGAGCGCGAGGTCGAAGAGCATGCGGGCTGTTTCGGTGAAGAAAGTGCCGTTGAGCTCATTTGAGGCGACCATGGTATGCAGGCCAAAGCGTTTCACGCCAGCATCCCGAAGCAGCCTGTAACCCTCGAAAAGCTGCGACTCCGTGAAGCCGTATTTGGCCTCTTCGGGGCGGCCGATAATCACATTTCCTTCGCGGGCGGAACCGGGGTTGTAGCGGAAGCAAAGGAGTTCCGGGAGTCCGGTATTTTCTCGCAGGTAGTCGATGTGGGAAAGGTCGTCGAGGTTAACAATCGCGCCCAGCTGAATCGCTTTGCGGTATTCGTGGGCGAGGGTGTTGTTGGAGGTGAACATCAGGTCTTCACCAGTCAGCCCCACGCGTTCAGAGAGGATCAGTTCGGGGAGACTGGAGCAGTCTGCACCAAGCCCTTCCTGGGCCGCAATCTGCACGATGTAAGGATTGGGGAGCGCTTTGACGGCGAAGTATTCGCGAAAGCCCGGATTCCAGGCGAAAGCGGCATTCAGCTGACGACAGGTATTGCGAATGCCGGCCTCGTCATACAAATAAAATGGTGTTGGGTATTTGGCAGCAACCTGACGGACAAATTCGGCATCAAAAGGAAGTGATTTGGACATGTTTATTTGTGCTGTTGGAAAGTGGAGGTTGGATACTGATTTCTGAATACTGAATTCTTACGGCTCGATGCTGACTGCTGACCACGGAATGCTGACTGCTTCACTTCGCCAGTCTCAGTCGTGGATCGCCCAGAATGAGCCAGTCACCGATACCACTGCCATCTCCGAAGTCAACTTTAACAGTGATTGTGGAGACACCTTTGAGCGGCAGGCTGAGCGGCACGGGTTTGTCGCGTCCGCGGATGAGCTGATCAAAGATCACGTTGTTATCGGCACGGATGGTGAGTTGCAGTGCATGCTGTCCGGCATTGGCGAGTGCGAAGGTGTCTTCGATTGCGGCGAGAGTATCAAGTTGTTCGAACTGTTGTGAGAGTTCCCAGGTGATTTCGGCTGCGGAGTGGATGGCGATGCAGCGACCAACTTCGCGACCGCCGATGCGTGGCCGATACTGGCCGCCGGTACCCGGGATGGTGCCGTCCATTCTTGGTCCCCAGAGAAGTTTTTCGGCTTCCTGGAGTTCGGGGACTGCGGCCAGGGGACTGTCGGAGGGTTCGGCGCCAAGGAAGCGGATTTCGAGCGGTTCGAGTTCGGCGAGGGAGCGGAGTCGTCCGCCGCTGAAGTCGACCTGCCGCAGCAGCTCGACAGGGCCCTCGACTGAGTTCTCCGGGCCGATCAGCAGCCTGAACTGCGGACCATTAACTGCGAGTGCTGAGCCGGCAAGCAGGTCACCTCCGGCAAGGGAAACTCGGACCGCCGGGATGGCAGACTGCTGACCGGCAGGTTGTCCGAAGACGATTCCATAAACGCGGCTGGCCGGCACCGGGACAGTTTCGCCATCGAGCAGGAACTCCACTTTTTCTGAGTTGGCGGAGCTGACGACGCCGGATAGGAAGTCGAGCCCGGAGCCGTCGCGTTTGACGACCACAAGCAGGTCCTGTTCGGTTTGCCGCTGACGAAAGGCGTCCCATGCCGGGCGAAAGGTCTGATTGTCAGCCTGCAGCCTCACGGCGGCGACCGCTGCGACGGGGAACGTCGCCTGGCCCAGCCGCGGAGACTGGAGTGTGACCTGACGGGCGGACTGCGCGGCCGCGGACCCGGAGAGCTGGCCGCCGCTGCGGAGCCAGACCTGTTGCGGTGGGGCTTCGGCGGCCGGGGGTTCGGGGGCCGTGGATTCAAGGAGCAGCAGGCTGGGGAGCGGAATTTCGGAACGAGCACCGGCGACATCAAGCTGCAGAACAGCATCAGTAATGCCCAGCAGCGTTCCCTGAGCTGTGGAGCCGTCGAGCTGGGTGATGCGGACATCATCAGCGGGCAGGAGCAGAGCGGTCAGGAGCAGGTGGAGTGGCAGGAACATCGTTGGAGTTACTTTTTCTGTTCGGCGAGTTTTTGGGTGTAGCGGCTGATGGCGTCGAGAAAGTTGGGAGGGAACTGCTGGCGAATCAGTTCCCGGGCCTGGACTTCCTGTTGTTTATCGAGCATTCCCCAGGCGCCGTTTTCGGAGAGTTCCCGGCGATCGGCACGACCTTCTCCACGGATGCCCTGCACACCGCCCTGTTCCCGAGGCTGGGCATTCTGCTGGTTCTGGCTGCCTCCGCCCTGCCCGTTTTGCTGCTGTTGCTGTTGTTGCTGCTGTTGTTGTTGTTCTTCGAGTTCCTTCAGGAGTTTGTCGAGGGCGTCGATGACTTCTGTTTCGCGTTTCTGGACGGGTTGATCGGCCTTGCCAAGATCCAGACGTCGCTGGACGTCGGACATCAGACGGGCGACCTGGGGGAGCCCTTCGCGGCTGGCAAGGGCATCACGAACCTCAGCCCGCATCATTTCCGCCACAGCGCGAAACCGGGGTGGTACGTCGGGAGTGTTATTGAGGAGCAGTGTGAGGTCATTGCCGGCGGGGCCTGGCTGGAGCAGCTGGAGGCGAGAGGCGGCGCGGTAGAAGAAGAGCGAAGCAGGATCCGCGAGCTGTTCGGGGGCGAGGGATTCGAGAAGCGGCAGGGCTTCGTCGTGACAGCGATGCTGGACGAACCAGCGTGCCAGCCAGAGCTGGACGTGGGAACGGAAGAAAGGATCGCTGCGAGGCCCTGTGAAGTCAGGCACCGGGGGAATCCGGCCGCTGCGGCAGGACTGCACGATTTGAGCGACGGAGTCATCGGCGGCTGCGAAGGCTTCGATAAGGCGATCGAGGGTGTCTTCTGCGGAGAGTTCGGAGAGGCCGGGATTATCGGGCCAGAGCTGAGTTGCAGCGGCGGCGCGATCAGCAGGAATGTTGTGCAGTCGGAGCCAGTCGAGCAGCAGGGAGCGAACGGTTGTTGGAGGGAGTCGGGAAAAGGCGATGCCGGGATTTGGGGCCTGAACAGGATCCGCAGTCGCAGCGGGGGGAGCGGGCGCAGCGGGATCCTGGGGGAACGGGAGCACTGCGGGGGCGGGAGTGCCGGCAGCAGCACGGAGTTGAGCCGCCAGGGCGATTGCGAGGATCGCGGGGATGCGTAGGCGCTGGTCCGGCATGGCGAAGCTTTACTCTTCGGGGTCGGATTCTTCGAGGGAGGCGATGCCGACGAGATCATAGTCATCGCGCTGGAGGATTTCGACGGGTACAAGGTCACCGGGCTGGAGTTCTGCGCCGGTGACAATGACGCTGGCATCGATTTCGGGAGCATCCGCGAAGCTGCGACCGACATAGACACCGTCTTCGAGCTCCTGATCGATGAGCACGTCGAGTTCGTAGCCGATGAAGTTGTCCGCGTGTTCAAAGGCAATTTGCTGCTGGAGACTCATCAGTTCATCGCGGCGGGCTTCCTTGACGTCTTCCGGGAGATGTCCTTCGAGTTTGACGGCGGGGGTGCCGGGTTCGAGGGAGTACGTGAAGACGCCCATGCGTTCGAAGCGAGTTTCCCTGACGAAGTCCCGGAGTTCTTCAAACTGCTGGTCGGTTTCTCCCGGGAAACCAGTGATAAACGTGGTTCGCAGCACCACGTTGGGGATCCGTTCGCGAAGTTTGCCGACGAGTTCGCGGGTTTTTCCGGAATCGACGCGACGCTGCATGCGACGAAGCACCTGAGTGTTGATGTGCTGCAGGGGCATGTCGAGGTAGGGGATGATGACGGGTGAGTCGGCAATGGTCTGAATGAGTTCGTCGGTGAAGTTGATCGGGTAGAGGTACATCAGGCGGATCCAGTCAATGCCGGGCACCTGTTCGAGTTCGCGGAGGAGCTGTGTGAGGCGCACTTCGCCGTAGAGGTCCATCCCGTAATAGGTGGTGTCCTGAGCAACAAGAATGAGTTCGCGGACGCCGTCGTCGACAAGCTCACGGGCTTCGTCGAGGATCATCTCGATGGGCTTGGTTACGTGCTTGCCACGCATGGACGGTATGGAGCAGAAGGTACAGGTGCGGTCGCAGCCTTCGGAGATCTTGAGGTAGGCATAGTGGGCGGGTGTGATCCGCAGCCGGGCCTGATCATTCAGAGCCCTGATCGGAGCGGGGCGGAAGAGGGAACGCTGTTCACGGTGTCCACCGACAAGTCGATCAGCGACTTTGGCGATTTCGTCACGACCGAAAACGCCAACCACATGATCAATCTCCGGAATCTCCCTGAGCAGCCCACCGTCCTGTTCGAGCCGTTCGGGGAGGCAGCCGGCGACGATGACGCCACGCGTTTTTCCCTGACGTTTGAGGTCCAGCATTTCATGAATGACCGAGCGGGATTCGGCCCGCGAGCTTTCGATGAAGCCGCAGGTGTTGACGATCACGAAGTCGGCACCCTCGGGTTCAGAAACCAGCGCGTAGCCATCCTGAGCGAGTGCGCCGAGCATCTTTTCGCTGTCGACGAGATTCTTGGGACAGCCAAGACTGACGAACGCGTAGGTGCCTTTGACCATGCGTGGATCAGAGGGCGCGGCAGCAGCCTGGGGAGCGGAAGGAGCAGTGGGATCGATGATGGGGAGCGAGGGCATTGCGGGCTGCAGGTCCGGGCGAAGGAAGAAAGGAGGTGTGCCGACCAGATGATGCTGCTGACCCGGGAAGCTTGTCACAGCGGACGAGACCGGGGGCGGGGTCGGACGCAAAAATGATACCAGAATGCGTCAAAAAGGGGCAGGAAATCGGTGGAATTCCTGAAAAGTGTTGGAGCGGCCGGCAGCGGGCGGGACACCTGGAATTCCCCGGTCCCGCGTGCCCGTTGCTTCCGATGGCACACGCCGACAGCAGCGTTATTCGTGCCGCAGGGCTTCGATGGGGTCGAGCCGGGCGGCGGAGCGGGCGGGATAAAGCCCGAAGATAATGCCGATGCCGACGGAAATTCCGAATGCCAGCGGGAGGCTGGAAGGCACGACCTGGGGCTGCAGGTTGGTGAACATGTCACTGAACTCTGACCCGCCACCGCCGCCGTCAAAGAAGAATTTCTGCGTGATGGATTTGAGATTACCAAACCAGAAGGGAGTGGAGAGTCCGAGGAGGACTCCGATGAGTCCTCCACTGCCCGCCAATACGATGGTTTCGGTGAGGAACTGCATGGTGATGTCGTGGCGTTTGGCTCCGAGCGCCCGGCGGATGCCAATTTCGCGGGTACGTTCGGTGACGGTGGCCAGCATGATATTCATAATTCCGATGCCGCCGACAACCAGACTGATGGCGGCAATGGATCCGAGCACCACATTGAAGATGGTACGGATCTGGGCGGCCTGTTTCAGGAGTTCCTGGGGGACGACGATGGAGTAATCATTGGCGCTGCGATGATTCTGCTGCAGGCTTTCGCTGATGACTTTGGAAGTGGGCACAACCTGATCGACGTCCGTGATGCGGAGGGTGATCTGGTTGAGTTCAACTTCTTCGGCGCTGAAGGAACCCTGTCGGCGATCAATATCGAGATCCCCCATGCGGACGCGCATCGTTTCCAGCGGAATGTAGATGTCCTGATTGTATTCCTGGCCGGACATGCTGCCGCCGATGGCAGCGGACGCTTCGCGACGGCGAGTCACACCGACGACGGAGTAGCGGCGGTCGGCGATTTTGACGGACTGGCCAAGCGGATCAGCGTACTGGAAGAGCTGTTCAGCGGTGCCGGCGGCGAGCACGCAGACGTTGGTCTTTTCGCGGCGATCCTTGTCCGAAATGAACCGTCCCTGGGCGAGCGACAGGTGGTTCATATCCACGTATTCAGGTGTGCAGCCGACGATGCGGCAGTTCATCTCGCGGTGCAGATAGCGACAGGCCTTCGTGAGCTCGCGAATCGGGACGGCCTGGAGCACTGTGGGGATGGTTTTGGAGAGCAGATCGTAGTCGGCGCGTTTGAGGCCATAGCGAAGCACAAAGCTGTTCTGGTTCTGGGCACTGGCGTTTTCGCGAGGAGGCTTGACGCTGCGAACGATGATATTGGTGGCACCCAGCTGCAGCACCTGCTGTTGTGCCTGCTGGCTGGCCCCTTCGCCGATGGCCAGCATGGCAATGACCGAGAAAACGCCGAAGACGATCCCGAGCATTGTGAGGCCGGACCGGAGCTTGTGCAGCATCAGGCTTTTGAGGGCCAGCTGGATGGTGCGAAGGAGGTTCGGCATGAGAATGGACCTGGGCTGGGATGACAAAACGTGCTGAACAACACATCAGCCGGGGAAGATGCCTTCCCCCGCGACGACTCCGTCCTTCATATAAATCTGGCGTTTGGCAAGCCTTGCGACGCCCGGTTCGTGCGTAACCATGATGATCGTGCGTCCCTCGCGGTTGAGCGTCAGGAGCATTTCCATGATTTCCTGTTCGGTTTTGGAATCCAGATTTCCCGTGGGTTCGTCAGCGAGGATGATTTCGGGATCGTTCACCAGAGCGCGGGCGATCGCCACTCGCTGCTGCTGACCGCCGGAAAGCTGAAACGGACGGTGATCCAGGCGTTCGCCAAGGCCCACCATTTCGGCAAGCCGGGCGATCCACTTTTCTTCCTTTGCTCCGATCCGCGGGTAACCCGTGCGATAGTGCATGGGCACTTCGATGTTTTCGAGCACCGTGTATTGCGGAATCAGGTTGTAGGACTGAAAGATAAAGCCGATTTTTTCGTTGCGGACCGTGGAGAGCTCATCGTCATCCATGCTGGAAACATCGCGACCACCAATGATGTAGCTGCCGCGGGTGGGGCGGTCGAGGGCGCCCAGGAGATTCAGCAGCGTGCTTTTGCCGCTGCCTGACGATCCCATGATCGCGACAAAGTCGCCCCGCGGAAACTGGATGGTGACCCCACGAAGGGCCTTGACCGGGACAGCACCCAGCATGTAGTCCTTCTGCAGATCGATGACTTCGGCAGCAAGCGTCATGGCGTGGCTGTTGGTGAAGGATGGAAGTGGAATGAAGAAGGAGACTGAGCGAATCAGTTGCCACCAGCAGGTGGTGCACCGCCGCCACCGGCTCGCTGCTGCATGCGTTTGAAGGCTTCCTGCATTTCCTCCAGCGTGATCTTTCCGTCACCGTTGGTATCCGAACGATCAAAGAATTCCGGCCGCGGATGCTCTTCCTTCGTCACCGAGCCGTCCTTGTTCTGGTCCATGCTGTCGAACATGGCTTTGGGGTCCATCGCCATGCCGCCACCCGGACCACGGGCCCCGGGAGCACCACCGCCCGGCGGACCACCGGCCGGCGGACCACCGGCACCCGGACCACCGGCAGCACCGGGGCCACCACCCGGACCACGAGCACCGGCATCAGGGCCGCCGGCACCGGGTCCTCCTGGGGCACCGGCTTTGCGATCCGGAGTATCCAGTTTTTCGCGGTTCTTCTCGGCCTCTGCGGATTTTTCGGCTTCGAGTTCCGCGAGTTCCTGAGAGAAGTGTGTGCGGGGGCTCATGATCACCATTTCACCCTCAGCGACGCCGTCGAGGATTTCCATGTATTCGTCGTTGGCGTCACCGACTTTGAGTTCACGACGTTCGGCCGCATTGCCTGCCGAAGCAAGGACGTACGAGTAATAGTGTCCGGAGAACGAAACGACGGACTGCACGGGGATCTGCAGCGTGGGGTCCTTGCGGTCTTCGACCACGACGCGAATCTGAGCCGTCATGCCGGGCTTGAGCTTACGAATCCGGGCGGGGTCATCGCGGATTTCAACAATCGCCTCATATTCCTTCAGGTCGGTATTGGGCCAGCTGCCTGGAATGGGTACGGACGAGATGCTTTGGAGACGTCCGCGGTAGGGGTCGCCGGGAATGGCGTCGATTTCAATCTCCACGGGTTGCCCGATCATCACACGGCTGATGCGTGATTCATGGATGCGGGCATCGATTTTCATGTTTTCGAGGTCGGGCAGATTGATGACGGCCTGGCGTTCGCGAACGGATGCTCCTTCTTCAATGACCACCGGTTCACTGCCGCGGCTGCTTTTCTGTGAAGCATAGACGACTTCTCCGGCCTGGGTGGCCACGAGTCGGCAGGCCTTGATCTGCCGCTGAAACATCTCCAGCTTTTCCTCTTCGACGGAGAGCGTGAGCGCTGCGGCGTCGTAGGCGGCTTTCATTTGAGTCATGAGCGCCTCGCCTTCAAGGCGGGCACGCTGAGTTTCGCGTTTGGAGTCTTCGGCAGTCTGACTGAGCTCTTTTTCCTTTTTGGGTTTCGTGTACTTTTCGAGAACTTCGAGTTTGCCTTTGTTGACCCCAAGGAGAATCTGGGACTGGGTCACTTTGAGCCGGGCGCTTTCGAGCTGGTTCACGTTGGCGTAACCCAGCCGAGCCTGGTCCCGGATGCGTTCGTATTCTTCCTTGTTGATCGAGAGTTCTTCCTCGGTCTTCTTGATGTCACCCTTGAGGGTTTCGAGCTCCTGTTGGTATTCACCACCAGGAGAGGTATAGGACACGAGGCTGAGCTGGGCGAGATCTTCGGCGAGGCGCGCTTTGGCGACGTTACTTTCGTTGGTGGTTTCCTGAATTTCGATGTCCTTGCCGGCCTTCTCCAGGTTCGCTCGGGCGGTGGTGACCTTGATCTGCTGTTCCTTTTCCTTTTCAACGAGCGTTGAGGAATCGAGTTCGCAGCAGACATCGCCGGCGATGAAGTCACCTTTGCGGACTTTTTGACGATCCTTCACGAGCAGTTCGGTGAATTCGCCAAACACCAGTTCGTAGGTTTTCTCGCGACCATCCTCGGCAACGAGTTTGACGGATTTGGCGGATTCGGAGGCTGCGTCGAGAAATTGCACGACACCGTCGAATTCGGCAACGGTGGGCGAATTGACTTTACTGCCTTCGGGGACGAGTGAGATGATGGTGGTGGAGCCTTCGACGCTGTTGCTGAGCGTGGAGTTGCGGAGGCTGTCCACGGTGCCATTTTCGGTGATAACGATGCGGAATGGGCCCTTTTCCGCGCGGCGGGAGATCCAGGTGGAGGTATTGACGGTGGTGCTGTTGACACCAAGGAAACCCCGGACCTGTTCCGGATAAAGGAACCATGCAGCGACGGCCGGAACGGTGATGAGGCCGAGGATAATGGGAACGGCGCGGCCTGAGCGTGGGGATGGAGCTGTGGAGGACATCCGAGGGGGCCTTCTGAATCAGTTTTGGGGGGCCGGCGCAGTTTCCTGCGGAACGGGAACAGGGGGGACATCAGCGGGGGTCGTTGCAGGCGAGTCGGTGCCCCTGGCGGCGGCATCAGGAGATTGTTGCAGGTAGAAGCGATCGGTCCAGAGGCCGCGGGCATCAATGTCCATGATACCCATATCCCTGAAGATGTTAAGCCGATTTGTCTCGTAAGTAACCCAGTCACCGATAAGCGAGTTCTGGGCCTGGAGAACGGCATCGAGGGCGTTGACAAGACTCAGAGCGTTGGTTTGCTGGGATCCCTGAGCCTGGAGGGATGCACTGTCGTACTGCAGGGCCGCGTTGCGGACGGCCGTGCGATCGATCAGCAGCCGATATTCCTGCACCTTGATCTGGCGATAGCTTTGACGAATGGCAAGTTTAACGCGGTCTTCCTGTTCCATGTAGGAGCGGCGAGCGCGTTGGAAATTTACCAGCGATTCGCGGTAAATGTTGCGTTCGAGAACCTGATCAAGCGGGGTGGTGAACTGGAGTCCTGCACTGTGGCTGGTGGAGCGGCGGGCATCGGGGTTCAACCCCTGACTGCCGCGGAATGTGACGTCCAGCCCTGCTTCAAGACGATTTGCGGCAATTTCCACATCACGCCGGGCATCCATGACGGCAGCGCGAGCGTTCATCAGGTCATGGCGATATTCCAGCCCGAGTGCCACAACTTCCTCAACATCGGGAAAACGCATGGTGCCGTCCAGAGTGAAGGGCACGATGGCAACCTGCTCAACCCGCAGCGAGGCCTGGATGACTTCCAGACTTTGGGCCATGCGGAGGAGATATTTGTCGCGCAGGTCGCGGGCTCCACTGGCAGCTTCGGTGAGGAGCTCAGCGACGGAGTAGGATTCGGCGGCCTCACGGTCACCGGAGCGTGGCAGTTCGAGCCACTGTTTGGGCAGCTCGGAAAGTTCAATCCGACCGCTGCTGTCGGCATCGAGCGTTTTCAGCAGTGATTCCTCGGAGTCGTGTTGGAGGAGTGCGCTGAGCATTTCCAGCAGACCGCTGCCGACAGCGAATTCACGTTCCGCGAGCCGGAACAGCCGATCGTCCTTGACGAGCCTTTCCGCGAGCTCCGTGCGTTCCTGTTCGGCGCGGAAGTAGCGGAGTCCGAATTCGGATGTCTGCCAGTCATCACGGGTACGTTCAAGGAGTTGATTGAGGGGTTCGAAATCCTTACGGACCTGCTCAATGCCAACGATTCGGAGTTGATCCCGGGCACTGACGAGGGCCTGGACGTAGGCCTTCACGGTGGCGAGTGCGGGCCCCTGGGGTGCGGCATCATCGCCAGCTTCCGCGGGGAGCAGGGCCTTCCCAAGATCCTGCTGCAGAGCCCGAAGGCTGCCTTCAAGATCGATCAGGTCCTGCGAGATCAGCTGGAAACTTGTCAGCAGCGACTGATCAACTTCGAGACTGACGTTGGTAGGCAGGCCGAGGTTGATCTTGAACGCGTCCTGCTGATCGGCCAGCTGTCGGCGGTTGTTTTCGAGCGTGGCGAGGCTGCGGTTCAGCCGATCGCGCAGCTGGAGGTAGGAAAGACTGGTCGTCTGCTGCTTCTTGAAGTCAATCAGTTCGGTGGCAGCAGCGCGGTAGTCGGGGTCCTCGGAAAGCGCGAGAATCTGCTGTTCCTGAGCCGCATTGAGCTTTCCCTGCCACTTGAGCCAATTGCCATCGTAGGACAACTGGTTCCGGAGTTCTTCCGGGATCTCAAGTCCCTGGAATCCTTCGAGGGCAGCATTCACGATGCCTGGTTCACGCGTATCCCGAGCTTCCTGGGCGGCAAGCTGTTCGTTGAGCTGGCGAATGTTGTTCTGCGTGTTGAGGATGGCCTGCTGCTGCTGCATAAGCTGCAGGTATGCGGCTGTGACCGTGACAAACAGCTGCTGGCGGAAGCGTGCGAGTGTGCGGACGTTGTAAAGCACCTGACGTTCGGCCTGGGTCAGGTTTTCAAGGGCAATTTTCCGCCCAGCCTGGAAGAGCAGCGGCTGGGTCAGACTGTAACCCAGACTGGGAGCGGATTCCTGACTCCCATTGCCGGCAAAAGCCCATGTGACGGAGTTGGCGATGTCCACCGCGATCTGACCGCCCGTGGGAAGTGCCTGGCTCAGCCCGAAGGATTTGTTGAGGTTCAGTCTGCCGTCACCGCCGGCGTCGCTGCGGCCGGTAACGCCGATACCAGGTTCACCGCGACCGGTATCGAGATAACGAACCCCCAGACGAAAGCGTTCGGCAGACAGATCCAGAGCACTCAAATACAGGTTTTCAATGTTATTCTGGTAGTCGCGACTGTGGATAGTGGCGAGGTCCAGTGCATCGGGGATGCTGACTTTCGGCAGCTCCACCTGGGCATGAGCAACCACCGGATCGACACCCTGCAACCTAATGCCGTAGGGAGCCAGCCACTGCGGGTTTTCAAGTGCGAAGGAAACACCGAGTTTGTGCCAGCTCTTGTAGCCTTTCCGGCCGCTGGCGGTGTGCATGACTTCATGCGCCGTCGGGTCATCCGGCGGGAGCGGAATCTTATCGGGATCGTGCGGGTCGTAGAATCGACTGCGGGGATCCGGCTCGAGATCGAAACGGGGAACGACCCAGTGATCGTCGTTGAGTTTTTCGCTGATGGCCGAATACGAATCGCGGTCAGCCTGCTTGCGCCAGAATTGCCTGGAGCAGCCGGAAAGACCGGAGAATCCGGCGAGTCCTGCCAGCAGCAGTGCGAGTTTTTGCTGCATGGATCGATGGCGAAACTGGTTGAGCATCCTGCCCTTCTCCCTCGCTGCGGCTCTGGAATTCCTGCCGCAGATCTGACTGCAACTGCATCCCGGAAAACCGGCTGCAGGCCGCACGTTTTCCGCGTACTCCGGCAAATCCTGCCGCACTGTCAAAATGCAACGGATATTCCGGCTGTATCGGTTTCGTCAGTTGTAGGGTTTGTGCTTCAGGTGAATCCGAGGTGACGAGGAAATCCGCGGGAATCGGGGATGCCCAACCTGGAAATTTTCTTGACTCGCGGCCGACAGCAGCCGCTGAGTCAGGCCACAAACATGGCAGAACAGAAAAACCGGGGAATCCGGGAAAATCGAATGCCGCACAACCGCCCCGGAGGCAGCTCAGCACGCCCCTGCCGTGATCACTTCCTGCCAGCCGCGTGGAACGGATGACCGCAGACTCGCACGGTGCTGGCCTGGGGACCATTATCACCGGCTTCTTCGACGAAAGTCACTTTGCTGTCGATGTCCAGTTCATCGAAGCGTCCGTCAAGGACTGAGTTGCGGTGGAAATAAAGGCGCCGCCCGTCCGGTGTCCTGATGAAGCCGTAGTCTTCGAGCGGAAATAGTTCTGACACAACAGCGTGCGGCTCCGGCACATGGTTTTTGACGTCGCCGCGAATTTCACGCGTGTAGTCCTCAAGCTGCCGGCGCATGGCCTTGAAGGCATCGCGGATGGCCACGTGGGCGTCTTCGTGGGCGTGATGAGCTTCCGGATGCCGATGCACCACGAGTTCTCTGCGGGGCACTTCGAGACGAATCATGACTTCGAAGAGCCTGCCCTGTCGCGCGTGGTGGTGTGGCAGTGTAAGCGTCACATGGCAGCTCGTGATGCGGTCGCAGTAACGTTCAAGAGCATCCACGTGGCGGCGAATTTCAGCTTCCACAGCATCGGATCTCTGCAAGCCTCGAAATGTGATTTCCACGGGCACCTGCATGGGATTTTCCTTCTGAACAGCAGTTCTGCGCACCGCCGGGCCACACGACCAGCGCGCGGTGACGCCAGGCGGGGGGAAGCCATGCAAGGGCTATGCCGAGTCCACGGCAGACGCTCGAAAAACCGCAGCCGTATTTCCCGCAGGGAATCTGAAATCAGCAGCCGCAGGATTCGGCCAGCACCGCTGTGTTCAGCTGCCCAAACCGGAAGCTGCGCCCTGAACGCAGGTTGTGAAACACCACCACCGCGGGGCTGAACAGAGCAGCATCCATGGCATAGAAGTCGTAGTTGGCGGCTTTGAACAGGCTGAGAAATGTCTGTCCGAAGGAGGCTGAGGAGCACGATGGTACGCGGGGTCCGATTTCAGACAGCAGCTCATCGTCGCAGCGAACCCACAGATTGACGATGCCACCGTAAAGAATGGCATCGTTCGTACGGCCAATCGCGGCAAGGTCATTTTTGGCGACGGGCGGCAGCGGCGCTGTGCCCATACCGCTGACGATGGTCTGCAGGGGAAAATTGAGGGAATGAAGTTTGTGGAGGGCGGTTTCCAGCGATCGAGCGACGACCTGCAGGGTACCAGCCTGAGACGCAGTGCGGGCGGCAGCCACCAGCAGTCTGCAGCCGGACGGGAGTCCCTCGCGAAGGGCTTCCAGAGCGGCAGCAGGGGGCAGAGAGCCAGTTTCAAATACCCCGACAGCAAGACTGCCATCCTCCGTTGCTGTGAACTCCTGAATGAGCTCTTCCCTGCGCAGAACTGCGCGCAGCGGTCCCGAGCCCATCGCGAAATAATCGCCCGTCTGCAGGCGACACCCGGCATACTGACTGAGCAGGCAGGCTTCGAGCGGAAAGTCGGAACGAACCGTGACAGCAGGCAGCGGGAGAGGCAGTTCACCGGCAGGTGGCGTGAGTGTGACTTCGGCGAGCCCTGAAAGACAGATGCGAGCAAGTGCCAGACCGGCCTCCAGACCACCTTCAGCGATAACGCCGAAATCAACAATGCTGGCGTTGGGCGTTTCTTCACGACGAATGCGGAGCAGCGGGTCAGCGGCGGCCACTTCGAGGAGACTGGCGGCGCGCTGGTTGAGATGTGTCAGGGCGGGGGTGAGAAGTGTCATGGAGTGATTGCGGAAACAGGGATGACAGAGATCAGATCGAACACACCGGTTCACGAGGCCTGATCATAGGAATTCCGGCCATCCTGGACAACAACATTCGTCCGATCGGCTCCGCATCAAAGCACCGACCCTGGCGACGTTTGTCGCCAGGGTCGGCAGTCCGCGGGATTGTTCTCAGCAGGTGCTCTTCAGGCGAACAGCCCTGGGATCACTTTTCCATCACGCACGATCATCACGGGTCGGCCGGTGGACGTGTGGTATTCATGATTATGGTCGATGCCCATAGCATGGTAGAAGCTGGCGGCGACATCATCGGGTGAGAAGCCTTCATGTTTGGGCATGCTGGCTGTTTCATCGCTTTCACCAAGCACCTGTCCGCCGCGAATGCCACCACCAGCAAGCAGCATAAACATGTTGCGTGGGTAGTGGTCGCGGCCGACGCGTTCCTGGTTGATTTTTGGAGTACGGCCGAACTCACCCGTGACATAGACAACGGTGGATTCGAGCAGACCGCGTGCGGCGAGCCCGGTGAAGAGTCCGGAGAGGGCTTCATCGAGAGCGGGGAGGAGTCGGGTTTTGAGGGAGGTCCAGTTGTCGCGGTGGGTGTCCCAGCCACCGTTGGAGACGGTGACGAAGCGAACGCCGGATTCGACCAGTCGGAGTGCCAGCAGGCAGCTGGAACCGAACTGGGAGGCGCCGAAGGATTTGGCAAATTCCGGCGACTCTTTGCTGATATCAAACGCCTCGCGAGCTTTGGTGGAGGTGATCACGGCGTGGGCCTGACGACCAAACTCATCCATGCCATCAAGCAGCTGGCTGTCTTTTTCGACGTCGCTGAAAGTGCGGTCCAGCTGTGACAACAGGCTGCGGCGTTTTTCGAGGTCTTCCACGGTGAGTCCGCCGGCCATGGTGATGCCGCGGACTTTGTAGGGCTGGCCGATCTGCGGCGTGGACGTGGTATTCATCGGGGCATACCGGACACCCAGATAGCCCGGCCGCTGGGCACTGTTGGGAATGGCGACGAAGGGTGGCAGTTCGGGAACACCCGGACGTTCCTTTGTGATCACGGCACCATAGCCGGGGAATTCCAGTGACGGCAGGGGGCGATTACCGGTGTTGACGTATTTCGTGCCGAGTTCATGTGCGGCCACGGAATGCGAGACACCGCGGAGGAGCGTGAACTTGTCCATGCAGGCGGCGATCTTCGGCAGATGTTCCGAGATGGCGATGCCGGGAACATTGGTCTGGATCGGATTGAATTCACCGCGGTATTCGGAAGGCGCGTCAGGTTTGAGGTCAAAGGTGTCCATGTGAGATGGACCGCCGTTGAGGTTGATGAAGATGGCTGCTTTGCCTTTGGCGTTCGGGTTGACTCCGCTGGCGGCCGCCAGCTGTGCATAGCTGGCCATGGTCAGCCCGGTCGCACCAAAAACTCCGGCACGAAGCACTTCACGACGACCAACGCCGTCACAGTTCTTAAAGAATGCCATCCTGGAAACTCCGTTGGAAACTGACGTGGTGAGGAAGGTTGAGGAAGCAAACAAAGGGTTGAAGACGCCGTGGGTGAATTAGTGATTGACGACGAATTCACGAGTATTGACGAGCGCCCAGAGGACACTGCGGATGCCTTCGACAGGATCCTGAGCGTCCCTGATATGGGTTTGGGCAGTCTGGAGTTCATCGGCTGTGGGGAAGCGTGAGAGCGTTCGCAGCCAGGCTTCGGTGATGATCTCTTCTGCGTTGAAGTCCGGCGGGGCGGTAACGGCAGCCGGAGTATCTTCGGAGGTTGCGTCTTCGGCAGCGGCATCCGCATCAACAATGCCCTGGGCCCGGGCCTGTTCGCGGAGCGTTTTGAGCTGGCCGCGGAGTGCCGCGACCTGTTTTTCGGCGTTGTCCTTTTCTGCTTCGGCAATTTGAGCTTTGAGCCGTTTGACGCGGGCTGTGAAGCGTTCCTGGAGTTGCTGCCGCTGGGCGGCACGCTGGCGTTCACGAGCCACATCAGCACCGTCAGGTGAGGAACGACGGGTGAAGGTGAGCTTGTGCTGTTTGGCGACTTCGGCCAGCCAGCCATCGCCGGCATCAAGCAGTGCGAGAGCCTGGCTGTCATTGCGGAGGAAGATGGTCTGCAGCAGGCTGGGTTCTTCGCTGCGGTCACAGTCGCAGTTGCTTTCGCGAATGGAGCGGCCGAAGACGGTCAGAGCGTATTCGGCGGGGCTGCGATTGCCGCGACGCAGTCCTGCGCCGGGGATGGCCACAGCGCGTTTATCAAGATTGGTGACGAATTCAGCATTGCGGCTGTTGCTGAGGGTAGCCTGAAGGAGAATATCGACGGCGATTTCAGCCGGGAGTCTGCGCGGGACGGCTCGACTGAAATTGCGTTCATCCTGGCGATTGGTGGAGTTGGGGATCCAGCTGAGCTGATAGGTGCGGCTGTTGAGAATCTCGCGGTGCAGCCACTTCATGTCGAAGCCGTGTTCAATGAAACCTTTGGCAAGGTAATCAAACAGCTCGGCGTTCACAGGAGGATTGGCGAGATTCAGGTCGTCGGCCGGGCTGACAATACCGGTGTTGAAATAGGCCGCCCAGACACGATTGACGAAGGCCTTGGCGAAGAGTGGGTTATCGGGGGACCGCAACCAGTCCATGAGCGGCTGGCGGGGGTCTTCGAACTGCGCGAGGTCCACGACGGGTCCGGCAAGAATTTTGGCGGTGGCGGGCACGGGCGGTGTGCGTCCGTTATTGCGGCCTGCAGGACGACGCGGCGGCTGGGCCTTTACCGCGTAAACTTCCGCCAGTGGAATCACAGCACCATCCCGGACCTCGTCCGCCAGAACTCGGCGAAGGTCATTCCCCTTGAGATCCTTTGCCTTTTCAAAAGTGGCCAGCATGCGTTCGTAGTCAGCTTTGGCGTCCGGGCGAGCAGCCTGGCGGCCGACGGTGGACTTGAAGAAGCCTTCGAACTGCCTGAAGTCATCCTGCGTCCACTGGTCAAATGGATGCTTGTGGCACTGAGCACACTGAATGCGGGTGCCGAGGAACGTGTAGGCGAAGGCGATGACGCGATCTTCTGAGGTCTGAAAGTTCTGGCGGGACCAGAAGTGCGCGAGTCCCTGGCGGTCGGCGTAGCCGACTGCTCCGGGGCCGTCCTTGTGGTAGAGCTTTGAAACGTTGCGGCAGTAGTCTTCGTAGGATTCGCCGGGATTGCGGCTCACCGCCATGACGATGCCTTCCATGATTTTGTCATAGGGCACATTGTCGCGGACGCGTTTTTCAATCCACGCGTACCAGTGTTTGGAGGCTTCGCCCTGGATGGGGGTCACGTTGTTGAGCTTGTCGTCACTGTTACCGGTGAAGTCGCAGAGTTTAGTCGTCCACCAGGCGACGTAGCCGGGGCGTTCGAGAAGTTCATCGATTTTGCGAGTGCGTTTGTCGGGGGATTGATCGAGCAGAAAAGCGCGGACTTCGGCGGGCGTGGGGAGTGTGCCAGTGACATCAAGGCTGACGCGGCGGAGAAATTCGGCGTCCGTGCAGAGCTCGGACTGAACAATTCCAACCTTGCGGAGCTTGTTCACGACAAGCTCATCAACTTTGGTCGGCGCCGGGACGTTCGGATATTGATCTCCGTACTGCGGTGAGACGGGTCGAATCACGGGCACGGGGACGACCGCACTGTCGTAGAAGGCCACCACGTGGGTGTCCCCGGGCGAGGCTGCCGTGACGAGTCCCTCCTGAGTAATGTCGGCGACCTGATCGTCGTTGGTCTGGAAACGGCAGAGCGTGGTCACGTCTTCGCGGCTGCCATCTGACCAGACGGCGATGGCTTTGAGCTGCTGTTGCTGGTCGGGAGCTGTGAAGAGGATTTCCGCGGGAGTGACCTCCAGTCGCTGCAGGGTGGGTGGGTTTTCAATGCGCGGATTCGAACCGGTCCGCACCCATTGCAGGAGCAGATGGTATTCCCAGGAGCCTGGCTTGATTCTCTGGCCACCATCATGCTGAACCTGCATGGTGGCCTTCTGGAGAATCAAACTGTCGGCAGGGACTTCCGGGTCGACGCGGCCGAAGAGTTCATCGTAGTCTGTTTTGAAGTCGTAGCCGAAGAGCGACAACCGGAATCCACCTCGCCCCTGAAATGACCCATGGCAGGCGCGGCCATTACAGCCAAGCTTACCGAGGAGCGGAGTTACGTGCTTTTGAAAGTCGGGCGATTCACCGCCCGCATCAGCGTTGGTGTACCGCTGCGACACCGACGGCATCGTGTCGGAGTCCTGGGGGGCAGCGTGGATGGCTGGCGGAGTGAATATCAGAGCGAGTGCGGCCGCTGTCAGCAGAAATCCGTATCGCATGGCGGGTCCTTGTGGTGGGCTGAGCTTCAGGATTGAGTTGGTGAAGTGGCGGGGGCCGCGGGGGAAGCTGCGGGGGAATCCGGAGCGGCGGGTTTCTCAGTTTTCGCGGGACGTCCCGGTGGTTTGGTTTTGGATTGTGCCGGCGTTTTTGTGGAACGCGCGGCTGCAGAGGCTTTGCGGGCGAGTTGCTCCCATTCGGCGGAAATGAGCTGCTGTGGTTCGCCGTCGAGGGCTTTGAGCTGTTCGTGGAGCTTCAGGAGTTGTTCGTTGAGCCGCTCTTGTTCAGCCTGAAGCTCGGATTTGCGGTCCTGCTGCCGCTGGGCGATGAGTTCCCGAACCTGAGCCTCGATCTGGGGGTCCTTGCTGCGGGACCAGCGAGCCATCAGCAGGCGAATCTGAGAGTCGCGTTTCCAGGCTGCAAGCTGAGCAGGATAGCGGGAGGGAAGGCGGTCACGCATGCGGAGAATAGCCTGAGTTTGCGGAACGAGCTCGCGGAGAGCGGAGCGGAATTCTTCGGGACGGGACTTCTGAAGTTGTTCGAGGAGGTGACTGAGTTCCGGATGGTGTTCACGGATGAAATCGAGAGTTGCCTGCTGGTCTGCCGCCGAAAATGTTTTCGGAGCCTTTGGTGGTTTGTCAGATTTCTCGGCGGCGCTGTTTTTTTCGTCCCCCTGCGGCGTCCGGGCGAAAAGGGTGCCTGAGGCGGGCGGGATGATCGCTGCCAGGAGCACACTAAGCAGAAGCGGTGCGGGAGATAAGGTGGGCATGTGGAAAGAATTTCGGCCGCTGGGTGCTGAGGTGATCAGAAAATGGCTTCTTCGTCGTCGCTGGGCGGAATATCGCTTGTGGAGGGTTGTTCGTCGAGGTCAACGGCGGTGAGCAGCCAGCCGGGGGTCTCGAGATCTTCCCCGAGCGGCATAGCCGCGGCATCGGAGTCCGACACAGGTTCCGCAGGCAGCTCGGGGACGGAATCGACCTGCTGCAGAATGCTGGACAAAGCGACCGCATCACGGAGCGAGTCCGCGGTGGGTACCATGTGCAGATGGAGTGAGAATGCGGAGAGTGTGGCAGCGGCGAGTGCGGTGGAGGCCGCGAGGATGGCGGTCAGGCGGCGGCCACGGGCAGGAGAATGCGGGCGACTGAGCTGTGATGCAGCAACTTTGCGTGTTGATCCGGTCTCGGGACTGCTGAGTGCTGCAAGCAGCCGGAGGGCTGCCAGAAATTCCTCGCAGAGCTCGGGGTCAGCAGCCATTCGCTCTTCAAAGCACGCCTGCGCTGCCGGGGGAAGTTCACCGAGTGCATAGGCGAACGGATCCCACGCCAGCATGCCTGGGGCAGCGTCGGCAGTATCGGCGGTGCCGGCAGACTGAACATCCGGCCGGTCCGGCCACGAACTGGGGGAACTGGGGGACATGCTGGGAACTAATCTTTCATGAGATCCTTCAGCCGAGGGTCCGTTTTGAGCCGCAGGATACCGCGGCGGCACCAGGTGAGCACTGTGCCGAGGGGCAGTTGCAGGTCAGCTGCGATTTCGGTGAAGGTTCGGCCGTGATAGATACGCTGGCGAATGACTTCCTGCTGCTCCGGCGGCAGCGATTTGAGACATTCCTGAACAACGCTTCTGGTTTCTTCGTGAATGGCCCGGAAATCCGGTGCCTGTGAGGAGTGAGAGGCGGGGGTGGAAGCGGCGGCGGAGAGGTTGGCGAGGTCAGCGGGATCGGTATGGGCGGGTAATTTGCGGTTTTCGCGGAGGATTCTGCGAGCTTCGTTGAGTGCAATCTGAAAGAGCCAGCCGCGGAGTGTTCCGAGACGGGCGGAATGGGCGGACTGCAGGGCGAGGATTACCGTCCGCTGCCATGCATCCTCGACAAGGTGACGGCTGCGAAGGATGCCAGTGAGAAAAAGCTGCAGGTCCCGCTGCATTTGAACACAGCCGGCTTCCACAGCTTTTCGGTGGTCATCCGGGAAATCACCAGAATCACTCGACACCCGGACGCTCCTTGGCTCCCTGCACAATCCTGCTGGAGTGACGATGCCCGAGCTATGACCACTATTTCAGCAAAAGCTCGAAATTGCACCGAGTCTGAAAAATAAGAAATTCCCGGCAAAAACACACCCAGCATCCTTCCACGCGGGCGGCATTCTGACAAAATCGGCCAAACCGTCAGAAATCGCCGGAATTACCAGGTGCCGTCACAACCTGAATGATCCCGAGAGCAGCCAATTTCGGCGAAATTTCCGGCCGGAGCCCCCCGAACTGTTGGTTTTCCGGCCGTCTCCGCGTCCGATATCGAAAACCGTCCGTGGTTTCGCGCTGTGGTTTGCACCTCTGGCTGGTATTCCTGTCAGTCAATGTCGGGATCGAATGATGGCATCCTTCTCAACTGTTCAGCAGGTTCTTCGCAGCATCTGGTTCTCCGAAGCCTCGCGTAAGCGTCGTTTGGGGCTCACAGGCAGCAAGGTTGAATCCCTGGAGATCCGCCAGCTGCTGGTTCCGCCGTTGATTCTGAACAGCCGCCCCGGTGCTCCGGTCTCTGTAATTCTCGACTTTGACGGGCACGTGGAAGACGATCCGGACTGGACAGGGTTCCGGGACGACGGGCAGACGGGCCCGATCACGACCCCACCATTCGACCTCGACGGTGACGACACGACATTCAATGCCGCAGAACTCGATTTCATCCGAGAAGTGTGGTACCGCGTTGCCGAGGATTACGCGCCCTTCGACATCAACGTAACAACCGTGGAACCGCCCAGCGTCAATGACTTCGAGGCGGTGTTTGTGTCCATTGGGGGTGACGGCGCGTGGGCACCTCCGGCCGGCGGCTGGGGGATTCTTAACGGGTTCAGCACAGGTGGTTCGAACACATCCTACGTGTTCAGCGAACTGTTCTTTAATGCTCACCAGATAGCTTCTGCCTCCTCCCACGAATCCGGCCACACCTTTGGCCTCGGACACCACTCGCTGTGGAACCCCGATGGCACCAAGAATGACGAGTACAACCCGGGTGACGCCAACCGGGCTCCCATTATGGGTGTGGGCTATGGAACGATTCGGGACGTTTGGGATAATGGTCCCGGCTCCAGTGCCGCGGATGTGCTGCAGGATGACCTTGCGGTGCTCACACGCCCCGCTAACCGCACCGTGCGGTTCCGTCCCGACGACTACGGCAACACCGCCGCGCTCGCAACCCGCCTGAATATCACGTCCCCCGACGTCCTGCAGACCGGCGTCATCGAACTCAATGACGACGCGGACTGGATGCTCTTCGAGACTGATGCCGGAGACATCTCCTTCAGCGTTTCCGGACTCAACCTGCGGCAGATTTTCAACAATAACTCCATTACTTTCGGCACCAATCTCGACCTCGTCCTCGAGCTCCGCGATTCCAATGGCAACCTGATCGCTCGCGACAATCCCTCCAACAGCCTCAATGCCTCCGTTTCCGCAAATGTTCCCCAGGGGTCTTATTTCATCGTCGTACTGGGTACAGGTGAATACGGCGCTCTCGGGCAGTACACACTGACCGGAAATGTCATTCCCCTGCCGACCACTCCCGTAATGCTCGGCCCCACCGGCACCCTCGCAGATCCGCTCCCGGTCTTTACCTGGACCACTGCTGCCAACGTCCAGGGGTACTACCTCGAAATTGAAGTGCTCGACCCCGCCACCAAAGCCTACCGCCAGTACCTCGTTCAAAATGACCTGAAGACAACGACGTTCACACCCCCGGGCCAGTTTCAGCAGGGTGAATTCCGCGCCCGCGTGCGAGCCCTGGGCAACAACGATAAGTTCACCGAGTACAGCAACTACGTCAGCTTCACGATCGACGTCCCCTCTCCCGACATCCCGACTCTGCTCCGGCCCGTCGGGGAAATCAGCGAACCGTTCCCGGTGTTTGAATGGGCTCCGGCGCAGAATGCTGTCCTCTACAACCTGTGGGTCGTCAACCGCACAACCGGTCAGCGAGTGATCTTCCGAACGGACTACAAAGGTCTGACCTACGTCCACTTCTCGGCGCTCGCCAACGGTCTCTACCGAGCCTGGCTGCAGGCCACCAACTCTGTGGGTGAAAAGAGCCCCTGGAGCCGCCCGGTAGACTTTTCCGTCGCCGCTCCGCGACCTGCCGCCCCGCAGATGCTGGCCCCGGCATCCACCATCACCGATTCCAATCTGAAGTTTGTCTGGACCGACGTCAAGGCCGCCCGCTACGAACTGCAGGTGAACAATCTCACCACCGGCCAGTCAAGATACCTCTACAAGTCCGATATTCCCGGCACCCAAACTTCCTTTGATGCCACGGGATTCGCACAGGGCGTCTACGTCGTCTGGGTGCGAGCCTTCAACGGCAGTAATGAGGCCGGCCTGTGGAGTGCAGCGCTCCGATTCGCCGTCGATATCCTGCCTCCCGCAGCACCCACCATGACAGGACCGCTGGGAGCCAACGGCGGCCGGGTCATTACAACCCTCAACCCAACCTACTCCTGGACCGCTGCAGCCCGAGCCGAACGTTATGAACTTTACGTCAATAACGTGACGACCGGTGAGTTTCAGGTGATCCGCAAAAACGACATCACCGGTCTGAGCTTCACATCGCTGGTCAGTCAGAGGCAGGGTGAAATTCGAGCCTGGGTTCGCGGGATCAACAGTGCCAACGAAGCTGGTGACTGGAGCCCCGTGTTCACCTTCCTGATCGACGAAGCCACTCCGCTCACACCCACCATCATCGCCCCGGTCGCCAATCCCGCCGGCTCAGTCGACAACGCGAATCCCACCTTCGCATGGTCAATTGGCATCGATGCTCCCTTCTACCAACTCGAACTCGTCGAAGTGAATCCCAACACGAACGCCCGCACCCGAGTGCTGCTCCAGAACAGCATCAGGGACAAGTTCTTCACCATCCCCTCCACGATGCGACTCAAGGAAACCACTTACGTCGCTCGAGTCCGCGGATACAACCTGTCCAACGAAGTTGGTAACTGGAGCCCGGAATACAGAGTCCGCATCGATGTTCCCGATGCCGTCACCCCAAGAATTCTCGGTCCAGGCAACACCATCTCTGATTCCACACCAGTGCTCACATGGACACATAACTCCGCCACAATCCGCTATGAAGTGCTCATTCGCGACCTGATCCGCAACGAAGTCATCACACTGCAGGTGTTAAGCTTCGGCGTTTCCCCAGGAGGCAGCGAGGCCTACTACACCATTCCGGACGACAAAGCTCTGAAGGCCAGCACCTACCGCTTCTGGGTCCGCGGATTCAACTCCATGCAGCAGCCAGGTGGCTGGAGCGAGCCCCAGTCGTTTGTGCTCACGCTGTCTGCGGCAGAACCACAAATCGACGCACAACTGGAACCGGACGTCGAGATTCTCGCCTCCCTGCTCCCGGAACGTCGCCAGCCGCCAGTTCGACAGGCCGCCGTCGAACGCTCCGAAGAAGTTCCGCCGGCAGAGGCTGCTGCAGTGCAGCTTTCGGCCGCCGAAATGCCCAACTCGCGTTCGCAGCAGTCAGTCCCCGAAACCGCCAGCAACCCAGGTGAGATCCTGATTGACCAGGCCATCTGGATGCTCGTCAATCCCGCCACTCCAACACTCCCCGGCTGATACGTTCGCGGTACAGCCGCATCCTTCGCCCCCCAAAAACAACAGCCGCCCTTCCGATGTCGGAAGGGCGGTTGTTTTTGTTGCCGCGACTTATCGCCACAAAGCAACAAGGCTGCCGATCAGCGCCCCGCACAGATGGGCAAGCGGCACCGGGATAAAAGGAGCATCCTGCACAAACAACGTCTGCCCGGCTGCGGTCTCAACAGCAATCTTCAGAAACTGGCCTGCCACAGCCGCACCTGCCACCATCGCCGCTGCTCTTCGACCAGCCGCCGCCTCTTCAACAAACAAACTGCCGGCAGCCAGCGCAAACAACGCGGAATCCAGTCCGCTCAGACCGCGATAGCTCAGCACCTCCGGAGCCGAGATCAGCACAACAGCAGGAATCAGCACTCCCGCTGCAGCCAACACAACACCAAAACGCCGCGGCCAGCGGCTCTCACAAACACATCCGGCTGCAACGAGCACCAGCACATCCCAAAGGAAATGGTCGTGGGACCAGTGCAGCAGGTGGCAGGTGGCAAGCCGCCAGATTCCAGCCGCCTGCAGCTCCGCAAAACGCAGCTCCACAGACGACTGGAGATCCACCTGCAGCTGCAGCAACGAAGCGGTGGCTGCTATCAGCACTGTGATCGGTACAGCAAACAGAGGTGCTGTGACTGACCAAAGGTTGGTTTTCATCGCACCACCATCCTCAGACTTTGGAAACATCCGGTTTGCGACGACGCGAAGCAAATGCCGCAGCGGCGAGACCGAGTGCAGCCAGTCCGGAGAGTGGATCGAGCGCTCCGCCACCAC
>JBEAUF010000261.1:0-4049 GCA_041161565.1 Planctomycetota bacterium
GTATCGACGGGGATGCAAAGCTCACAGCCCCAGTCGGCATGTTCGCAGCAATCAGCCAGGTCTTTTTTCCAGGCACTGAACTCATCCCGGATACAGGCAGCGGTCCGACTGCCGGTCTCATCATTATCCGCATCGACGGCTTCTATCCCCACGGCGACGGGTTTCGCTACAACCTCACATGGAGCGGCGAAAAACCGGGAAGCTTTGATCTTACCCAGTGGCTTCGGCGGCGCGACGGCACATCCACTGCTGACCTGCCACCGCTCCCCGTCAAAGTCACCTCAGTACTGGAACCGGAACGCGTCACCCCCAACGAACTGCGACCACCGGCAAGTGGCTGGGTGGGAGGCTATCGTGTGCTGCTGGGGCTGCTGGGCTTCTTCTGGCTGGTGGGACTTGGAGCCCTGCTCTGGTTCCGCCCGAAAGCCCCAACTGCTGCCGCTTCCCAGTCATCCGGACGCAGTCGCCTCGAACAGATCCAGGCCCGGCTGGAAGCCATCGTCGGTCAGGAACAGCTGACCTCGTCCGAAAAAGCCAGCCTCGAATCAACCATCGTTGCCTTCTGGCGCGAACAGCGAAAACTTCACTCGCTCGAACCGGCCGTCCTGCTGCAGACTCTGCTCGCCGACCCCGAATCCGGACCACTCCTGAAACAGCTCGAACGCTGGCTGTACGACCGGCCGCAGCGAGCAGACGCGGCGGAACTGGCCGATCTGCTCCTGCCCCTCCGAAAACTCGTGGAACAGTCTGAAAAGCCTGCGGAAAGGACCGGCGGATGACCACCGCAGCGCTCGATCTGAATGCCCTGCTGTTCGCCTTCGAACGCCCATGGGTGCTCGCCGCACTGCTGCTCCCCGCATTCCTCACCGCACGACTCTGGAAACACCGCGGGCGGGAAGTTGCTCTGCCCGTTGACTTTGGCTCCCACGCTTCCCGCAGCCTCGTTGGCCGCAGTATCACCATCGCTGAATCACTGCTGCCGGGCTTGCTTGCGATCGCCATCATCATCGCCGCCAATCCGCAGACCACAGGCAGCCCAATCACCCAGCGCAGGCTCACTAATATCATGTTCTGCGTCGACTGCTCAGGCAGCATGCTCGCGGCCTTCGGCGATGGAGATCGCTACGACGCATCCATGAAAGCCATCAATCAGTTTCTGCATTTCAGAGACGGCGACGCGTTCGGACTGACTTTCTTTGCTCAGGACGTCGTTCGCTGGTGCCCCCTCACACGCGATGTGTCCGCCTTCGAATGTTCGCTGCCTTTCATGCGCCCGGATGCCCAGCGGGCCATCGGCGGCGGCACTATGATCGCCCGGGCACTTTCAGCCTGCCGCGGGTTTCTGGAAGAACAGGAACAGGGCGATCGCATGGTGATTCTCGTGTCGGACGGGCAAAGCTTCGATCTGATGAACGGCGCCGACGAAGAAACAGCGCGGGAACTCAAAGAATCCCGGGTCGTGCTCTTCGCAATTCACATCGGAGACACAGAGATCCCAGCGGAAATCTCCAGCATTGCTCAGGCCACGGGCGGCGAAGCCTTCGTGTCCGGCGATCCCGCTGCTCTCGAAACAGTCTTTCGCCGCATCGATGCCATGAAACCTGCTGAAATCGAACAGATCGGGATTGAATACGTCGACGCACTCGCCCCGTTCTGCACTGCCGGGCTCACCCTCGCTCTGATGGCTGCCGGTGCGGCGTTCGGTTTGAGGTACACCCCATGGTAGATGCCAGCCAGCTGACGGAATCGCAGTGGTGGCTGACACTTGCTGCCGCCATCATCGCCGCGACGCTCACTGCCGCCGCGGAATTGCTCCATTCCCGACGAATTCACCGGCTCAGAACGCTGCTCTTCGGCCCCTCCGGACAGCCCCGCCGCTGGGCCCGCACAACACCCGCACTCCGCTGCCTCGCTTTCGCCGCAGCAGCATGGGCCTGCGTAGTCCTGCTCCTGCTCCCGCCACAAATTCGTGTCCCCGGACAGGAACGGCAGGTGCCTTTCGAAAAACTCAAACACGCCGTACTCGTCCTCGACGTTTCACCCAGCATGCGACTTCAGGACGCCGGAGTCGAAGGCAAACAAAGCCGCATGGTCCGCGCCCGGGAAGTCATGGAATCGTGGTTCCGCCGCATTCCCATGAACGAATACCGCGTCACCGTGATCGCCACCTACACCAAAGCACTCCCCGTCGTCCTCGATACAAAAGACATCGCTGTCGTCGAAAACATCCTTAACGATCTGCCCATGCACTTCGCCTTCAAGCCCGGCGAAACAGACCTGTTCTCCGGCATCCAGGCGGCCGCTGATCTTGCCCGCGGCTGGCGCCCCAAAAGCACCACTGTCGTGCTCGTCAGCGATGGTGACACCGTGCCGGCCACCGGGATGCCCAAAATGCCGGCCTCCGTCGCCGATGTTGTCGTTGTCGGTGTGGGTGACCCGGTCAACGGCACATTTCTCAACGGACGCAATTCCAAACAGGACGTCAGCACTCTCAGGCAGATCGCCGTACGCCTCAAAGGCGTCTATCACAACGGCAACGACAAACACCTCCCCACAGAACTCCTCCGCAAACTCACCCTCTCGGCCGAAGGTCCGCAACGCTCACTATGGACGCTCCGCCAGCTCGCCCTCACCACCCTGCTGATCGCCACATTCCTCCTCGCCACCATCCCCGTCCTGCTGCACTACTTCGGTTCCCCGTGGCTCCCGGGAGTCCGCAGATTCGCCCCCCTTTCCCGACAGGGTATGGACAAAGCCACTTTTCCAGTGCAGAATAGCGAGGTAATTCCCCGGTAATTGCAGCTCGGGAATCACCTGTCAAAACCCCAGGAATGCACCCCCTTCGCCGCACCACCCCCAATCCCCGGTTGCCCCGGCAGCCCCTGTCAAGCAAATTCCGCGTCGAATTCACAATTCTGAAAGCCATCACCATGCGTAAGACCCTGCTCGTCGTCTGGCTGATCATTCCGCTCGCCGGATTCCTCTACCATCTCAGTGCCGGTGAAGCTCACGGACGCATGGACCAGGTTGGTTCCCACCTCCAGTCGGGCCGAAATCTGGCCCGTCAGGCACAATGGACTCGCGCGTCACAACAACTTCAAAAGGCGCTCGAACTGCTCCCCGACGACGCCGATGAACTCCGCCGCACCCTGCGTCTCGAACTCGCGCAGGCCCAAATTCACGGTGCCGGACTTCCCGAAGCCGGCGAAGACCTCAAAAAACTCCTCGCGGAAGTCACCGCCGATGACACCCAGCCGGTCGACCCCAAGTTCACGGCACAGGTCCGCGAAGCACTCGCCTCATCCCAGTACTACCTCACCTGGCTGATGCGCCTCGAAGGCATGCCGGAAACCGACTGGAAACCGGAAATTGAATCCGCCCGCCAGAACTACCGACTGCTCGCCGAACAGGCCGAATCCGCCGGCAGCTCATCCGAAGTCACCCGACAACTCGAAAACCTCGAAGCCGCCATCCGCCTCGAACAAATGGCGCTCACCGATATCCAGGGTCTGCCCATCCCCAAACCCTGCCAGAACTGCTGCAGCAACTGCCGCTCCCGCCGGCCTTCCCCCAAAATGGGTAAACAGAAATCCGACGCTCGCGGCGCTTCAGCCGGTAAGCCCGCCGACGGCGAAGGCTCCTGAACACACCCCCACCCAGCCAGCATGCACGCAGCTGCGGGATGCTGCAAATGCCCTGCGATCCCCGCTGCGATCCCCTTTATTCTCACCAGAGAACTCCCATGCGTCACTGGACGTTGCTTGCGGCCTGCGCTTCCATCGCCCTCTGCTCCACTCCCGCTGTCGCCCAGCTGCGAGCCACTCGCATCAGCCCGGCTCAGCTCCGTCAGGCCCTCGAAGCCGGGATCGATCCCAGCCAGCTGATGACGCCCGATGGCCCAGGTTCTGCTGACATGCTGCAGCCCCCCAACGAAGGCCCCATGCCGGATTCCCCGGAAGCCCTCGAACAGCAGAAACAACAACTGCTCCAGACGCTCGAATTCGACCGCCGCCCCTCCTCCATCCTCAAACTCTGGGCCAGCCCCGCAC
>JBEAUF010000154.1:0-3583 GCA_041161565.1 Planctomycetota bacterium
CGACCTTTTCCTCGCCGGTATAATTGACACGTTTCCTATGATTGGACATTGGCGACAACCTTTCTGTAATCGCCAAACTCTAGCACACTTTCCAGCTCGTGAGACGAAAATCAGCAAAACAAGGTGTTTCGCACAGAGGGGCCAGAAACGCGATGACGCCAACTTGCAGGGCTCAAATAACTGCCCAGATCACGCATGGATCAGGGGGATTCCATACCGTTCAAACACCCGATCATGACTTACCATCACAGCCGATTCGCACAGGGACTGAGCGATTAACATTCGGTCGAACGGATCGCGGTGAAAGAGCGGCAGAGTTTCTGTTTTCAGGGAATGCGAAATCGAGATCGCCAATTCAAGAAATCCACACTGTGCGATGACATCGTCGATGTTGTCTGGCGCCTTGAGTTTTCCAAGGCCCCGTTTTATAGCAATCTCCCAACAAGAGACTGCACTTACGAAAACGTCGTTTTCCGGATCTGAAATCCGATCGCGCGCCACGTCAGAAATTCGCAACGGATCATCAAGCCACCAAAGCAGGACATGTGTATCAATGAGCAATCTCATTCGCTGCCGACTCCGAAGGCTTCAGCCAGTTCAGGAGGCAGGGTGTCAAAGTCGTCCGCAATGACCACTTGCCCCTTCCACATCCCTCCTCGTCGTTCCAGCTTCTTCGGTTCAAGGTCGACGACTTCAATCCTGACAGATGTTCCTTCCGGAAGGCTGACTGGTTCATCAGGAACAATCACACCGTTCTGAAAATGTCCGCGAATCACCATTTGCTTCTCCTCTGAGGGAATTCTTATCGTAACAGAACAATTTCATCGATCGAAGTCCAGCTTTTCCTCGCCAGGTCAGCCCCGAGAACGCACGTATCCACGCGGGCGCCGATGCACATAGCTGAGACGGGCTCTCGACCGCACTCGCCGTGGCTCAAACGGCAAGCCGGCGGAGACTTCGGGTTCAATTTTCCGGCCAACCTTCTTTCCTGAATGCGACCGGCCAGCATAAACCTCGGCACCACTCAAAACAGCCCGGGTGGTTGAGTCGACAAGCCACCGGTCTTGAAAACCGGAGTGCCCTCACGGGTACCCGGGGTTCGAATCCCTGTCTCTCCGCTTCGGCAGAACGCTTCAAAACGCAGTGTTTTTCCACGAAACCCCGAGTTTACTCGGGGTTTCTTTGCGTTTATGAGCCTCGGTTTTGGCCCGTGTCCGTGGCCCTGTCCCCGGGTTCCAGGAGTGCAAAAAGGGGAAAACTGTGACAATACGAGGACAACTGAATGGCACCAATACGGGCACCTCGGCACCCCTGACGGCACCGTTTTTCGGGCGTTTTTGGGGAAGCACCGGTTGGGGAAACCGGTGCATGGCGGGGTCCAGCAGAGACGGTTGGCTAACTTGTTCGTTGAAAAACTATCCGTGGCCGAGGTGGCGGTTGCGAGCGACTGCACTTGCGGTTGCTCAGCGAGTTGCGATCCGCTCTGGTGGCTCTGCGAACTCCGGATTCTCCTGCTGCAGTCCTCTGCATGCTGAATTCCGCTGCAGCTGCGAAACGCGGGGAATACAACCGCGGACTCTATGATCTACCAACAATTGATCATGTCGGAGACGGTCTGGGCGCAGCCAATTTTGCAATCTGCTCCTGGCGGGTCAACGACGCAAAGCATGTCCAGACGTTTGACGAGTTCGTGGAAATGTGCCGACTCGTAGTTACAGTCAATGAGAAAAATGCTGACGTACTAAACGACGCGCCCAAGTCGCTGGTCGGCCGTGAATTCTAATCGTAGTGTTTTGATGGTGACCGGGTTATCACTGATGTGCGGCGACTGAAAACAGACTCATGGCGAACCATGTCCAGACCAACACTCGGTTTCCCTGGGGCTACTTCGTGGCATCGGTCGTGCCCGCCGGGCTCATCGGCTCAACGTTTGTATTGCCGGCAGTCCTCGGCCCACAGGACTCGATGGGGCCTGCGATGCTATGCTCGCTCCTTATCGGGCCGGTCGGATTGGCGGTCGTTGGGTGGGGTGTCGTGCGGCTTTTGCGGGGAGAGGGCTCGCAGGTCCCCGCGCTGAGGTGGCTGGTGTGGCTTCCAGCATTGACCGGTGTGGCCGGGTTTGTACTCGGGTAGCGTCGAGCAAGCGCTCGTTTGATCACCGACCACCACCGAACAGCTCTCTGGACGGCCCGACGCACGAGAGAAATCGCGTGCGGCGTTCACCATCATCGATCTCGGTTCCCCCTGAACCGCAGCCATCCCGCACCGCCATCCCGGAATTCCGCATCCCGCAGTCGTCAGTCGCCCAGTGAATCGCGTAGCTCTTCCAATAGCGATGTCACACTTTGCACTCTTTCCGTGAGGCAACATCATGGCGACTGCAGACAAGCCCCATTCACCCCTGACCGTCGAACCTGCCCCCCTGCCTGTGGATGCCACCGCCGCGGCTGCCCTGTGTGGTGAGCACCTGCTGACCTGGCGTGGGTGGGATGTTGCGGTTGTCAGGACTGCTGGCCATCAGCAGCCACTTGATGCGATCTGAAGAAGTCCGCGATTTCCCGCTTATTCGCTGCACCACTGGTTGCCTGGAGGACAAGATTGACCAACTCATCGTCACTAGCATCGACGCCAGCGTCATTGATCTCCAGAAAGACCAGGGCCGCTTCGAGGCCGATCCGCTTGTTTCCATCTACAAACGGATGGTTCATCACGAGGTGATACAGGTAGGCCGCTGCCATCTCAAAGACGTCTGCATGCAGGTACTGACCGCCAAAGGTTGTCTGTGGTTGAGCAATCGCTGATTCGAGCAATCCACGATCCCTGATCCCTGGACTACCACCATAGATTTCAATCTGGCCCTGGTGCGATTCCAGAATATCGCTGACCGTCAGAAACAGCATGTTGAATTACTCCGCCAGCTTCCTGAACGCACGAGCGTGGCGAGCGTTGACTTTGGCGCGAGCATTTCGAACTTTACTGTCACGATCGTCCCGCTGCACTGGAGAGATCCGAATGGAGGTACCGTCAGTGGTCAGTTCGACCTCGGATCCAGGATCCAGCTTCAGCAAATCAAGGATTGGACGATCGATGATCACCGCCCAGCTGTTCCCGTGTTTCACCAGGTTTTTAATCACAAAATGACTCCCGAATCATGGTCGACCAATGTGTTTCCATAATTGCGGTTGGGGGGAGATAAGTCAAGTGCCCGATTGTTCCGTGGGATATTGAAACAGCCAAAGGCGTCGTGCCGGCACCGGTCTTGAAAACCGGAGTGCCCTCACGGGTACCCAGGGTTCGAATCCCTGTCTCTCCGCTTTCACAAATGCTGAAAAACACAGCGTTTTTGCAGAAACCCCAAGTTTTCTTGGGGTTTCTTTGCGTTTATGGCCCTCGCTTTGGGCTGCATTGATTTGCACTCAGTCATGCAATTCCGTGCAAACCTGTGCAAATCCGTGCGAACTCTACGGCACCATACGCGGCACCTCGGCACCACTGACGGCACCGTTTTTGGTTGTTTTCCGGCACCTCGCCGGTCTGAGAAACCGGTGCATTACCGGCGGACAGCACCCGCCCCAGCAGCAGA
>JBEAUF010000268.1:0-5098 GCA_041161565.1 Planctomycetota bacterium
CCATGGTGCGAAGGCGTAACCGGGGACTTCCGCCACAGATGAGCCGCCTGGCGGCAGCCTGCGGGTAAAGAGCCCTGGTAACGCGATGCTGACGCCGTGCGCACCATGGTGCGAAACGCAACCGGGGGCTTCCGCCCGACCGCTCAGAGCGCGGCAAGGGGTGCGCACCAAGGTGCGAGGGGTGCTACCGGGGGCTTCCGCCCGTCCGCTCATCCGTTCTTACTTCCGCGTTTTCCTCTACTTTTTACTTTCCACCCTCTCCTCTCTCGCGCAGCGTTGGGCTTCCGTCCGTCCGCTCGGGTGATGTAGCCGGGGGTGTTTGTTAGAATGCCGATTCGCATTGTTCGCGACCTTCGCCAACCACAGAATTCTGCTGACGGAATCCCATGTTACAGCTTTTACCTGCGATCGATCTGCTTGAGGGCCGTTGTGTGCGTCTGCGTCAGGGCAACTACGAGGACAGTACGGTATTTGCGGACGACCCGGTTGAGATGGCGTTGCGGTGGAAGTCGGAGGGTGCTGAGCGGTTGCATTTGGTGGATCTGGACGGAGCGAAGGCTGGTCGGCCGGTGAATTCGGCGATTGTGCGGCGAATTGTTGAGGTGACGGGGTTGCCATGTCAGCTGGGGGGTGGCATTCGGGACGAGGATGCGATTCGTCGGTCGCTGGATGAGACCGGTGTGGATCGGGTGATTATTGGCACGAAGGCTTTGCGGGAGCCGGAGTGGTTTCAGCGGATGTGTCGGAGTTATCCCGGCAGTCTGGCTCTGGGTTTGGACGCGCGGGATTCGATGGTTGCCGCCGAGGGCTGGCTGGAGGTTTCTGAGGTACCGGTGATGGAGTTAGCCCAGCGTTTTGTGGGATTGCCGCTGGCGGCCGTGATTTACACGAACATCGCGAACGACGGGATGATGCAGGGGATTGATGCGGCAACGCTGAGTGACTTCCGGGCGCTTGCGGCTTTGGGATTGCCGGTGATTGCTTCGGGCGGAGTGACGTCCATGCAGGACCTTGCGGCTTTGCGGTTGATTCATGCTGAGCAGCCGGGTTTGGTGGGTGTGATTACGGGTCGGGCGATTTATGACGGGGCGATTTGCGTGTCGGAGGCAATTCAATTTTTGAAGGAGGGTGCTGCATGAAGAGCGATTTTCTGACGCCTGAGGCGGTGGCGGCTTTTCAGCGGGACGGCTACCTGCTGGTGGAGCATTTGCTGGACGCGGAGGAGACTCGGCTGCTGGGCGAAATTGCCCGTGCCGATCGGCTGCTCAGCGAACGTCGCACATCCCGTGCGGACGGCGAAGGCGGCGCGGTGGAGCTGGTGGTTGAGAACGAACTTCCGCCGGACACGATTTATTCCGCGATTGTGCAGGCGGAACCTCTTGTGCAGGCGATGGAGGTGTTGCTGGGCGACGAGGTCTATCACTATCACCACAAGATGATTCTGAAGGAGCCTCGAGTGGGTGGTGCGTGGACGTGGCACCAGGACTACGGGTACTGGTACCACAACGGCTGTCTGTTTCCCGACATGGCCAGCTGCATGTTTGCGGTGGACCGTGCCACTCGCGAGAACGGCTGCCTGCAGGTGCTCAGAGGGTCTCACCGCATGGGGCGTGTGGAGCACATTCGGCGTGGTGATCAGACGGGTGCTGACATGGAGCGCGTGGAGGCTGCACTGGAGCGTCTGGAGCTGGTGCATGTGGAGCTGGAGCCAGGTTCGGCGATTTTGTTTCACGGCAACACTCTGCACCGTTCCGATCAGAACCACAGCGAGCATCCGCGGTGGGCGTTTATCTGCTGTTACAACACTCGCGGCAACAATCCGTGGAAGGCGGGGCGTCACCCGCAGTATTCGCCGCTGCCGCGAATTCCCGCGAACGCTCTTACAGCAACTGGTCTGCGGCATCTGGCCCGGCTGAGTTCGGTGGCGGAGCAGCCGGGCTGATGTCGGGCGGGCTTGTGGAGTCGCATGCGGATGGTCCGGGTGAGCTTTCGGCGGCTGTTCGTGTGGTGGCGGAGGCTGCCGGATTTGATCTGGTCGGGATCGCTCCTGCGGTAACGCCGACGGGCTTCCACAGGCTGCTGGAGTGGCTGGATGCCGGATATCAGGGTGAGATGCAGTGGATGGAATCGCGTCGCGAGGCGCGGCGGCATCCGGAATCTGTCTTACCGCGAGTGCGGAGTCTGGTGATTGTCGGGCTGAACTATTTCGACGGCACGCCGGCTGCGCCCGGCCCGCGGATTTCGCGGTACGCGTGGGGCCATGGTGACTACCATCGGGTACTGAAAGAGCGACTGCAGCCGGTGGCGGAGCTGATTCGTGGGCGGCGTCCTGGCTGTCGGACGCGGATTGTGGTGGACACAGCTCCGTTGCTGGAGCGTGACTTTGGGCGGCTTGCAGGTCTGGGCTGGTTCGGCAGGAACACGATGCTGATCAGCCGCCGCATTGGCAGCTGGTTTTTTCTGGGAGCGATCCTCACCGATGCGGAGCTGGCACCGGACGCACCGGAGGATCGCAGCTGGTGCGGCACGTGTACTCGCTGTCTGGATGCCTGCCCGACTCAGGCGTTCCCCGAACCCGGAGTGCTCGACGCGCAGCGGTGCATCAGTTATCTGACGATTGAGCTGCGTGGAGCACCTGTGCCGCTGGAATTGCGGGAGGGTATGGGGGAATGGTTGTTTGGGTGTGATGTGTGTCAGGAGGTTTGTCCCTGGAACCGCTTTGCTCCGGAAACGGCCAACGGGGAATTTGTGGCTTTGCCGAAACGGAATCCGCCGGATTGTCGTGAACTGCTGCGGATGACGCGGGCGGAATTTGCGGCGACGTTCGCTGGCACTCCGCTGGAACGCCCTGGGTACGGCGGGCTGCGGCGGAATGCGGCGATAGTGCTGGGGAACCTGCGTGATCATTCGGCGGTGCCGGAACTTTCCGCGGGCCTGCGGGACGAAGAGCCTCTGGTGCGTGGCGCTTCCGCCTGGGCGCTGGCTCAAATTGGCGATCCGACCACCACCATGCTGCTCCGCAGCTGCCTTGAGGACGAGGTGGATGCGCTGGTGCGTGGGGAGCTGGAGCGGGCGATTTGCAGTTTGGGAACAGCTGATTCGGCCGGCTGAAGGGCGGTTGCGCAGTGGGCGGGCAGTCCTGCCTTGAAATCACTCCATTCCCGCGGCTGATATTTCTGTCTCCGGGGCCCGGGTGTTGGGGAATTGCGAAAAAACCGGCCGTTTTGTGCCTTTTTTGCGGAGCTTTGTGATTCGGGAGTTTTTGGCACGCTGCTTGCGATGCTGTTCATTCCGGAGGCGGTTGTCTGCGTGGTGGGACCGGACAGCCGCGTTAACTCTGCAGGAGTCAAAGGAGGGGAAGGTCAGGAAACTCGCCTGTTCCCGCTCATATGGGTGCGTGGCCCGAGCGGGAAGCTCCTGCCGAGCCGCTTGCCTCGGCAAGTATCTCGGTGGAAAGGGGAAAGGCTCATGCCTTTCCCCTTTCTTTTTGCGCGGTGGTGACGATTGCGGGACGACGGGGAATCTGCTGGGATGCGGGTCAGTGTCGGGGCCTTGTGGCCTGGTGCAGCTTTCGTTGTCTGGAGCAGGTGATGCAATTGTTGGAAACAGCTCGGGAGTCAGCCCGGGAGGCGGGTCGGTTGCTGCAGGAGTATTTCCGCAGTGGGTTTGAGGTGCGTTCGAAGGCCCCTGCGGACCTTGTCACAACAGCCGATCTGGCGGCGGAGCGGCGGATTGCGGAGGTCATTCGCGAGCGATTTCCGGAGCATGCGATTCTGGGGGAAGAAGAGCATGCGGGTGATGTGAATGCAGAATACCTATGGGTGGTTGACCCACTTGACGGCACCACAAATTTCGCCCATGGACTGCCGCATTTTGCGGTTTCGATCGCCTGTCTTCATAATGGCCGTGCGGAAGCGGGCGTGGTTTGGAACCCGATTCGCGATGACTGGTACGAAGCCGTGCGAGGGGGCGGGGCGTGGCACAACGGCAGGCGTCTGCAGGTGGGTCAGCAGACGCGGCTGGACGAGGTCCTGATCGGGACCGGCTTTTACTATGACCGAGGTGCCATGATGGAGGCGACTCTGGCGGCCATTGGCGACTTGTTTCGGCGGAACATCCATGGGATTCGCCGCTTCGGCACGGCTTCTCTGGATCTGGCTCAGGTGGCTGCTGGTCAGTACGGTGGTTTTTTTGAATATCAGCTTTCGCCGTGGGACTTTGCGGCTGGTGGACTGCTGGTGGAGGAAGCCGGTGGCTGCATCAGCACGTGTCAGGGTGGGCCGCTGCCAATTTCAAAAACGAGTCTGCTGGCGTCAAATTCCGCGCTGCACTCAGTTCTGCTGGAGATTGTCAGCGGGCACTGGGGCGGTTGAGGGCGGTTTGACCGCAGCGGGGTTGTTTCACCGCAGCGGGGTTGTTTCACCACAGAGTCCACAGAGTTTCACAGAGTTAAAGATGTTTGACGGAGTTAAGGGTGTTTCACAGAGTTAAAGATGTGGTTGAATTTTTTGTTGGTGATGCGGTGTTGTGTTAGCTGTGTAGTTCCGGTTTGCGGTGAGTTTTTTGGTTGTCAGCGATGACCTGAGGTGTGAGTTGTGTGGGATGCCGGGACTCATTCGGCGTTTCTGCGGAGTCGAAAAGCGTCGCTGAGGACGATTTGTTCGACGAGTGCTGTGAAGCGGTCATCCTGTGCGGCGGTGTTTTGCAGGATTTTTTCGACGACGGGGCGATCGTAGTATTCGAGGCCGCGTCCGACGGCGTAGATCAGAAGTTTTTCGCAGACGCAGCGGACAAGTTCTCTGCGGCGATTCAGGATGGCGAGGCGGAGTTCGGCTGGTCCGGAGAATTTGGTGCCATCGGGCAGTTCGCCGGCGGGATCGACGGGGAAGCTGCCATCCTGAGTTCTCCAGCGTCCGACGGCGTCGTAGTTTTCGAGAGCGAAGCCGAGGGGATCCATTTTGGCATGGCAATTGGCACAGGCGGGGTTGGTGCGGTGAATTTCCATGCGTTGTCTGAGGGAGGCTGTGGCAGCATCGGCGGGTGAGGCGGGCAGTTCGGGGACATTTGGTGGGGGTGCTGGCGGGGGTGAGCCGAGGAT
>JBEAUF010000275.1:0-6381 GCA_041161565.1 Planctomycetota bacterium
CCGGACTGCGCCGCGCGCGGGCAGACACTCATCGGTATGCTCGAACGTGACCGTGCCAACTATCAGAAGTGTGTCGAAGCCTGGGATCAGCTGTTCCGCATCCAGCCCGACGCTGCCGGCCTGCAGGTTGGGCCTGCGGAGTTGTTTCTGGAGTACGGCAAGGCCCTGCTGCAGCTGGGGCGCAGTGAAGAGGCGGTCGGTGCTCTGCAGAAAAGTCAAAGCCTGCAGCCATCCGCAGATGCCGCTGCCTTTCTTGGCAAGGCGTTTGCCGGGGCAGGCCGGAGGGCGGAGGCGGAGACTGCCTGGAAGACCGCTGTGGAGCTCAACCCGGAAAGCCGAATTGCCCGCGAGGGACTCGCTGAACTTGCCCTGCAAAACGCCCGTTTCTCCGACGCCCTGCAATGGCTCACGCCACTCCGCAACAGCCCCAACCTGCGCAGTTCAACCGCCTTTCTGCTGCAGCGAACTCACGCCCTGCTCAAGCAGCCGGAACAGGCTGCCGTCTGGAAGGACCGCATCAATCAGCTCAAACGCGAAGAAGATGCGCGGATTCAAATGGAGCAGGTTATTTTCACCAGCCCCGATTCGCTCTGGGGCCAGGTCTTCCAGGCATGGCACCTCGCGGAACAGCAGAATCCCGAACAGGCTCGAACACTCCTCTTTCCCTTCGTCCGCGACGATTCGCATCCCTTCATCAAAAAGCTGTGGACCGCACTCGAACAGGGCTCTGCGATACCGGGACTGAATGAGGTTCCGATGGATGTGTACTGAACAGGCTGCGGGCGATTTCGCGAGCGACGGGTCCGGCGGCACGACCACCCGATCCTCCATGCTCCAGCACCGCCACCACCACATATTCCGGTTCTTCAGCCGGAAACCAGCCGGCAAACCACGCGTGATCCGGTTTGCCTGGAGCAGCTTCAGCAGTGCCGGTCTTGCCGGCAATCCGCACATTCGGGAGTCTGACTGTGCGATAGCCGGTGCCCGACGGATCATTGACGGCCGCAGTGAGCCCTTCGCGGATGGCCCGGAGTTTTTCATCATCGATCCCTGCCACGCGACGGCGTTCCGGCAACGCGGTTACGCCGGCGTCTTCCAGCAGTACCGAGCGGCCGTCATCGCTGGCGATATGCGGTGTGACCAGCCAGCCTCCATTCGCGACGCAGGCTGTGAGTCTGGCCAGCTGCAGTGGCGTGACCGTCAGCCGTGACTGGCCGATGGACAGGCCGAGGGCTTCGCGTTCGAATCGCCGCCGTTCCCGCTCGGTGGCCGGCCCGTCGCTGCCCTGATCCCGCAGCCGCGGCACCTGACCGGATGACTCAAATGGCAGATCAATCCCTGTGGGCTGTCCGAACCCCAGTCGTTCTGCCCACACCGCCTGCGGCTCCGCACCCATCCGTGCTGCGGCATCGAAGAAGTACACGTTGCAGGACTGCGCCAGCGCTGACTGGAGCGTCACCGGGCCGTGGCCGTGACCGAAGAGTCGAAAGGTGAGGCAGCGGTGTTCCTGGGGCGTTCGCAGATAGCCCTGACACTCAAACCGCTCTGCCGGCGAAATGACTCCAGCGTCCATACCTGCAAGTGCGGTGGCGATTTTCCATGTGGAGCCAGGCGGGAGTGACATGGCGAGGAAGCGGGAGACGAAGGGGCGTCGCACATCGCTGTTGACCGCCTCCCACTGGGTGGTGGTGCCTGAGCTGAAGAGTGAGAGGTCGAATTCCGGGGCGCTTGCGAGGGCCGCGATCCGCCCGGTGCCCGCTTCCATCACCACCACCGCGCCGCCCACCGGAATATGCTCCGGTTCCGGGGGTTCCGGAGGTGCTTCATCCGGGCTGGCAGCTTCGCCGTTCGCTGCGGCCGACGACTGCTCCGCTGTGGTGTTTCGCCGCAGCAGCGTGGGTTCGGCGTCTCCGAGGGCTTCTGCCAGCAGCTGTTCGGCGGTCAGCTGGAGTTTCCAGTTGATGGTCAGCAGCACATCCCGACCACTCACCGGCTCGCGCACAATTTCCGTGCGAATCACTCGCTGGCGTCGATCCCGGGTGATGCGTCTGAGCCCGGGGACTCCGGCCAGCAGCGAGTGATAGCTTTTCTCAACGCCAAAGCGGCCGGTGCGCAGTCCGGCCGCGACGGTCGCCTGGGCCGTTTCGTCGGCGGTGACGGCCCCATCGGAGGTGGCTCCGGTGGAACCGGTTCTGGTGCGGGCACCCGTCAGATGCACGGCCGTGTCCGGATGCGGATAGGTGCGTCGAGTGGTCTGAACAATGCGGATTCCGGGGAAGCGTTCGGGTTGTTCACTGATTACCGCTGCCGTTGTGCTGTCCACATCTTCCAGCAGCGTGTGCCACGATTCTTCCTCGCGGACAACGATGCGTTCTTCCGTGTTGCGGCGCGGGGGCGTGGTGAGTGCTGTGCGAACTGCGGCTGCCCACTGCAGAATCCAGCCAGCAGAATCTTCTGATTCGGCCGAGTCAGCAGGATCTTCAGCACCCGCCGATAACCGCTCCTGCCTTTGCGCACGCGCATTAACCGCCTGCTGCACTCGCTGCACTCGAGCATCAATGCGGTCGCGGCGGGCCAGCAGTTCCACGAGTGGGATCTGAGTTGTGTCGGCAAGGGCCTGCAGCAGTTGTCGGCGTTCGTCCAGCAGCCGGCGTTCAGCAGCCGCAACTCGCGCAGGATCGCGACGCTCGTCGCGGGTGAGCCGCTGCCGCAGTTGCAGCCGCACCCAGTTCGGATCTGCTTCCGCCTGCAGCCAGCGGTAGTGCACCTGCACTGCAGCCACATCGATGTCTTCGGCCAGAACCTGTGAATCCGCCAGAATGCGGCCATCGCGGGCCGGCAACCATTCCTCCTCCACACTGGTGACTTTCAGAGCATCCAGCCAGGCCCCCGAATGACCCGCCTGAATGCGCGCAGTTCGCAGCAGAATCAGGGCTGCGGCGATCGCAAAGACGCTGCCAAGGAGTGCCAGTCGCCATCTGCTGCCAGGTCCCAGCAGCTGCGAAGCGGATTCCGGTCCCGTGAAAATGGCAGGCAGCAGCGAATTCCGCATTACGGCCTCCGCCAGTCAGTCGCGGACGTCCGCCGCAGGCCCAGTTCCTCACTCAGCTGCAGCAGCAGTGCAAGCACTCCGCTGACAGGCAGCAGCACCAGCAGTGCCGGACGCATCCGCAGCAGAGCTGACCGTGCTGCAGTGACCGGGTCCTGCCAGTCAGCCACCGTCTGCAGACTGGCGGACTGCACGGCCAGCAGGACCATGGCCAGCAGTGGCAGCAGCAGCGGAGCCGGGAACCGCAAACCCCGCCGCCGCAGACCGGATGACTCCTCGCTCACATCCCCCGTCGTTGCCGCCAGCAGCGGCAGCAGCAACGGAGCGGCCGGGAAGGTTGTGGGGCGAGCGATCCAGTCCAGCAACAGCAGACCTCCACCCAGAAACAGCCCGCCTGCCGAACGATTCCACTGGACCACGGCACAAACGCACGGCAGCACCGCCGCGCCCCGCGGCAACTGACCCGGAAAGGACTGTTCCAGTACCTCGGCAAACCAGATCAGCAGCAACGCCGCGCCCACCCCCCGCAGACTCATGGTGCCGCTCCTGCCTTCAGCCATTCCCAGCGCAGCACCTGCACAGATTCAAGATCATCAAGGTGCACTGCCGGCGCCACCAGTACGTCCCAGGTTCCACCCGCCAGAAAATCAGCGCGCACGACGCGGCCGAAATACAAAGGTGGCCCCGTCATGCCCTCCACACCCGCTGCCAGCACTTCATCCCCCACCGCCACAGCGTCGGTCGGACCAAGTCCCGTCAGACGGCATTCCGCCGTACCAGTTCCTTCCAGCAGTCCCGTGGCACCTCGATAGCGTTCGCCCGCCGAGATTCGCAGCAGCTGTACCCGAGCCCGGAAACCTTCCGCAGTGACTGGCTGCACGAGGCTGATCCACCTCGCGGAACGCTCAATGCGCCCAACCACTGTGAGGCCGTCCAGCACGCGATCGCCGGCCTGCACGCGCTGTTCACGTCCCGCATCAAGCACTCGTCCGGCGCCCTGCACAACCAGCTCGGAACGGTTCAGCCCCTGCGCCCGTCCGGCGTCAATCGCCAGCTCCCGCAGCACGTCCGGGAAATCATCCTGCCGCGTGAGCACTCGCGCGGGAATCACGCGCAGATCCACGAGTGGCGGCCGTGTGGTGAGTTCAGCAGTTTCAGCACCCGGCAGCAGTGGCTCGGTACGCTGCCGTTCCCGCTGCAGGTCTCGCCGCAGTCGAGCGTTTTCGATCAGCAGCTGTCGCAGCAGCAGCTCCTGAGCCGCGGTGGGGCGGGCAGAATCCGCAGACCCCGCCGCCGTCACTCGCAGATCACCTGCCGCCTCGGGACTCCGAGTCCCCGCAGCATCGAAGGGTGTGAGTGCCAGCACGACGAGGCGACCGGGACTGCAGACATCCAGCAGCAGTGGGCGAATTGAACGCAGAGCCCCCAGATGTTCGGCACCGGCCGTCGCCAGCGCCAGCAGCGTCAGCGACAGGGCCGCGAGCCATCTGCGAGGTTTTTCCGGAGTGCTGCCCATGGGGATGGTGGTTGGTATGCAGGTGGATGGTGGTGTTTTTGAAGCCAGAACCGTGTGTTCGATTCGCACATGCCCGTGGCCGCCCTCACGCGGCTCGCAGTCCGTCGTCGAGAGCCCCTTTCCAGCGATCGAGGTGATCGAGGCAGATCAGGGCGCCGCGGGTGACGGCTGTCCGCGGGGATTCAGCGATTCGCACGGGAATCCCCAGTTGCTGGTTGAGGTACCGATCGATTCCCCGGAGCAGAGCTCCGCCGCCGCTGAGCACGAGTCCGGTATCGGCGAGATCGGCAATGAGTTCCGGCTGGCAGCGTTCGATGGTGCGGCGAATGGCATCCACGATCTCGGCCAGCGGATCGGCGAGCGCCTCGCGGATGTCTTCGCTGGTGACCAGTGCTCGTCGTGGAATTCCGCCGGCGCTGTCGAGCCCGCTGACTTCGGCGGTGAGCTCCTGTTCAAGGGTTGCGGCGCTGCCGATGGAGAGTTTGAGTTGTTCGGCGGACTGTTCACCGATTCGCAGGGAATATCTCCGCCGGATCCAGCGGACGATGGCTTCATCCATGGCGTCTCCTGCCGTGCGAATTGAGCAGGTGGCGGCTGTATCAGCAAGGCTGAGCACGGCGACTTCCGTGGTTCCGCCGCCAATATCACAGACCATACTGGCAAGCGGTTCCGAAACGGGCAGTCCTGCACCGATCGCGGCCGCGCGGGACTGATCGATGAGCCAGATACGACCAGCTCCGGCCCGTTCCGCACTGTTGAACACCGCCCGCCGTTCAACGGCCGAAATTCCGCCGGGAACCGTGATCAGCACTCGAGGACGCAAGCCGCCTCGGCTGCCGCTGGCCTTCTTCAGGAAGTACCGGAGCATGGTTTCACAGAGCTGAAAATCCTGAATCACACCATGCCGCAGCGGCCGCACGGCCTGTATCCCTTCGGGCGTTCTTCCCAGCATCTGCCAGGCCAGTTTACCGACGGCCGTGCCACGACCAATCACCCGATTGCCCCCGCGCGCGACAGCCACCACGGACGGTTCATCCAGACGGATGCCTTCCCCCGGCAGACCAATCTGCGTGGAAGACGTGCCCAGATCAATCGCCAGATCAGCACAGAGATGTCTGCGGACCCACGAAAACATTGCGGATTCCATTCCCTGACAGCACTTCGTCGCAGCCATCCAGCCAATCCTGCCGCCACTGCGAAGCGATCGGAATCCTAGGTGAAATCGGGCCATTGCTGCAAGACGAGGCAGCGGACAGGCCATTTTTGCCGGACCGTGGCCGGGAGCGGCAAGTCAGCATCGCCCATGCCGACGCTGCGCGAGAGAGGAGAGAGTGGAAAGTAGAGAGTCGAGGGGAACGCGGAATTAAGAGCGGATGAGCGGGCGGGCGGAAGCCCCCGGTTGCCTTTCGGCACCCTGGTGCCCGCGCCTGCCCGCGGCGTCAGCGCCCCCTGAGCGGGCGGGCGGAAGCCCCCGGTTGCGATTCGGCACCCTGGTGCCCGCGCCTGCCCGGGGCGTCAGCGCCCCCTGAGCGGGTGGGCGGAAGCCCCCGGTTGCGATTCGGCACCCTGGTGCCCGCGCCTGCCGGCGGCGTCAGCGCCCCCTGAGCGGGTGGGCGGAAGCCCCCGGTTGCCTTTCGGCACCCTGGTGCCCGCGCCTGCCGGCGGCGTCAGCGCCCCCTGAGCGGGCGGGCGGCAGCCCCCGGTTGCGATTCGGCACCCTGGTGCCCACCCCTGCCCGCGGCGTCAGCAGCGCGTAGCCAGGGCACTTTACCCGCGGGCTTCCACCCTGCGGCTCAATCGTGGCGGCAGCCCCCGG
>JBEAUF010000329.1:0-8296 GCA_041161565.1 Planctomycetota bacterium
CACTGGGGGCCGAGGTGTTGCGGATTCGACGGGGGGCCGGGGCTGTATCGGGGTTGGCCGGCTGCCGGGTGCCTGATTTCCGTATTCCGCCCGGACGGCCGCGGGACCTCGTGGCACCAGCGCCGGCTCGCTGATCGAGCCTGCCGAATCCAGCTGGTGCTGCGGGCTGCCATCACAGCTGTCTGTGCATTCTGCGTCCTGCGAGCGTTTGAACAGGTGTCGCATGCGGCTGGTAAGCGGGTTCGACACCGTTTGCACGGGCACTTCGCGAGACTGGTTGGTCGCCTGGCGTGCAGCCTGAATGGGCTGCCGGGTGCGTTCGGACGGGGTTTGCGAGTCCGCTTGATTTGCGGTTTCCGGCTGTGCGGCGGATCGGCTGCCGAATCCAGGCCACCCGATACTTTTAACAGGGCCGCGTGGGCGGGGTTCTTCGGTTTCGGTCTCGCCGGGGGCCGCAGGTCGCGGGCGTTCTGTGGCGTATTCGCCTTCCCGGGCTGGCGGGATTCGTACTGTCTCCAGGGGAGCTGGGGGCTGTCGTCGCAGCGACTGACAGCCGCTCAAAAGCGCCGCGGCGTAAAACGCGAGGCCAAGGCGTACGAATCGCATGGCAAATCCTTAGTATGCGGAGCGTCAAATTCCCTGACGAAAGCCGATTCCGTCGGTTTGATCGACCGGTTTTTGAATTTTCCAGGCGAATTCCGGTCGATTCGGCCGGCGATGAACGTTCGGTTGGTCAACCTGCGAATTGTGCCGAAGCGTCCCGTGGTGCAGGCCGTGCCGAACATAACAGTCGCGGCCAGTTGGCGGAGCACGAAAGGAGGTTGGATTTCAGAACCGACAGCGGTTAACATTCCGCCGGGGACGTCTCCACGCAGCGTCCCGCTTCATCCTTCGCATTGATGCCTGCCTGGTTGAGAGTCTTTCCGATGAATCCCGCCCAACTCCGACTCCAGCTCGCCACTCGCCGACACTTCCTCTCAGGCTCAGGCATCGGTCTGGGTGCGATTGCGTTGTCGACGATCACGGGTGCGTCGACCGGGACGGCCAGGGCTGATCTGCCAATTAATCCGGTGGTGCCGCTCGAGCAGCGTGCGGCGGCCTGGGTTCCGCGAGCCAAACGGGTAATCTACCTGCACCTCACGGGTTCCCCTCCGAACCTTGACATTTACGACTACAAACCGGCACTCGTGGCGCGCACCGGTCAGGACTGCCCCGACGAGTTTCTTAAGGGACGGACGTTTGCATTCACCTCCGGCGTTCCCAAACTCCTCGGAACTCCCCGGCGATTCACGCAGTGCGGACAGTCGGGCACGTGGCTGTCGGATGCGGTGCCCAACCTGCAGAAGGTGGCGGACGACATCTGCTTCATCCATTCGATGAACACCGATCAGTTCAATCATGCCCCTGCCGAACTCCTGCTCTACACCGGATCCCCGCGATCCGGCCGCCCTTCGATGGGCTCCTGGGTCACCTACGGGCTGGGCACGGAAAACCAGGACCTGCCGGGTTTCGTGGTGCTCATCAGCAACGGCGTTCAGCCCAACGGCGGAGCGAATTCGTGGGGCAGTGGTTTTCTGCCGTCCGTGTTTCAGGGGGTGCAGTGCCGATCCCGCGGCGAGCCTGTGCTGTATGTTTCTGATCCTCCGGGCATGAGTCGTCCGCTGCGACGCCGCTCGCTGGACGCCCTGAAGGCTCTGAATGAACTGCAGGCCGCAGAACTCGGCCACCCCGAAACCACCACCCGCATCGCGCAGTACGAACTTGCCTACCGCATGCAGACCTCGGTCCCTGAGGTGATGGACATATCCCGCGAAACTCAGTCCACGCTCGAAGCCTACGGGGCCCAGCCGGGTCAGGCCAGCTTTGCCAACAACTGCCTGCTGGCTCGTCGCCTCGTCGAACAGGGTGTCCGTTACGTCCAGCTGTTCGACTGGGGCTGGGACTTCCATGGCACCGGTCCCGGCGAAGGACTCACGGAAGGGCTCACCAACAAATGGGCCAAAACGGACCGTCCGATCGCGGCCCTCATTCAGGACCTCAAGCAGCGCGGACTGTTCGAAGATACGCTCATCGTCTGCGGCGGAGAATTCGGACGCACCCCGTTTCGAGAAGGCCGTACAGCCGGCGGAGCGGTGCTGGGTCGAGATCACTACCCCGACTGCTTCACCATGTGGCTTGCCGGCGGGGGCGTACGAGGTGGATTCAACTACGGCCAGACCGACGAACTGGGCTTTGGCGTTGTTGAAAACAAGGTCACCCCGCACGACCTGCAGGCCACCATCCTGCACCTGCTCGGCTTCAACCACGAACAGCTCACGTTCCGCTTCCAGGGTCGCGACTATCGACTCACAGACGTCCACGGCCATGTCGTGCAGGATGTGCTCGCCTGAGAACTCCTTCAGTTACCCGCCGGCTGCCTTCTCCAGCTGCACGGTCATTCGTGCCACGCGATCCGCCAGCTGCTCGCTGCTGAGTCGTTCCCGCAGCCGTGCCACAATCAGCGGGAAGGCCAGCGGCGTGAATCGCTGGGGGCGAGTGATCAGCCACTGGCTGCAACGCATCTCGCGAAGCGTGGCGGCCAGTCGGGAATGTTCCAGCTGCCGTTCGAGCACTTCTTCGCGGGCCTGCAGCAGCAGCAGATTGTCGGGCTCGTAGTTGGCAAACACATCAAACAGCAGACCGCTGCTGGCCTGCAACTGCCGCGCAGTCCGCTGCTGGCCCGGATAGCCCTGAAACACCAGCCCCGCGATTCGGGCAATCTCGCGAAACTGCCGCCGTCCAAGCTCTGCGGCATTCAGGCACTGCTGCAGCTCCTCCGTCAGTGACTCCAGCGAATACAATGTCGGATCCACCGCCTCGGCCTCGGAGATTTCCCGCGTTGACAGCAGTTCAAAGCCGTAGTCGTTGACCGACATTGTAAATGTGGCTGGCATTTTTCGAGAGAGTCTCCATGCCAGCAGTGCTGCGAGTCCCTCGTGCACCAGCCGCCCTGCGAACGGGTACAGCAGCAGATGGTAGCCCTCGCGGGAGCGAATTCGTTCCACCAGCAGCTGGCCGCGGCGGGGAATGGCGGACCAGGCAGCCTGCAGTTCCAGCAGCGGTCTCACAGCCCGCATTTCGGGGCCTTCGAAAATCCCGTCGCAGGCCTGTTCCAGCCGCACTCGCACGGCCGCCGCCAGCTCGGTCGAAAGCGGCATGCGGCCCCCATTCCAGCGGGGAATCTTTGCGTCCCGGGCATGCGGCGCCCGACGCACCCACGCCTTCATCTCGCGAATCTGCACCAGTTCCACAGCCCGACCGGCGAACAGAAATGTCTCACCCGGCTGAATCTTCGCCAGAAAGTTCTCCTCGATCGTTCCCAGCCGGGCTCCGTTGAGCAGCTGGACGATGAGCGAAGCATCGCCGGTGATCGTTCCCACCGACATTCGATGCTGCCTCGCAATCCGCTCGCTCCCGGGCACGTACCGCCCGTCCTCTTCCCGCAGACGATGATAGTCGGGGTATGCCGCCAGCGATTTTCCGCCTCGCGAGACGAACTCCAGCGCCCAGCGGAACTGGGGCTCAGTCAGGTCCGCGTACGCTGCTGTACTGCGGATCTCCTCCAGCAGCTGTGCGGGTTCAAAGCCGCTGCCGACGGCGATCGTGACCAGATGCTGACACAGCACGTCGAGTGGGCAGCGAAAAGGTGCACGACCCTCCAGCTGCCGTGCGGCAATCGCATCCCGTGCGGCGACCGCCTCCACAAGCTCCAGTGCATGCGTCGGCACACAGGTGGCACGGCTGACACTCCCGGGACTATGACCGCTGCGGCCGGCCCTCTGCAGCAGTCGGGCAACGCCTCGCGGCGAACCCACCTGCAGCACGCGATCCACGGGACTAAAGTCCACTCCGAGGTCCAGACTGCTGGTGCACACCACGCATTTCAGACGCCCCTCCCGCAGGCCGTCTTCGACCCACTTGCGAGTTTCCGGTTCCAGTGACCCATGGTGCAGCGCGATCAGACCTGCCCAGTCAGGCCGCGCCTGAAGCAAGGCGTGATACCAGGCTTCCGTCTGTGAACGAGTGTTCGTGAAGATCAGCGTCGATCTCGCCGACTCGACACTTGCGATCACCTCCGGAAGCTGGTTCAGCCCCAGATGTCCGGCCCAGGGAAATCGCTCCATCCGGGCCGGGATCAGCGAATCCACCGTGATGCGTTTTTTTGAGCGACCTTCGATGACGATCGAGGGCACCTGGGATTTTCCCAGCAGCACGGCGAGGGCTTCTTCCAGATTGCCGAGTGTGGCGGAGAGCGCCCAGGTGCGGAGGTCGGGGCGCCAGCGACGCAGACGAGCGAGGGCCAGTTCCGTCTGCACACCACGCTTGCTCGCCAGCAGCTCATGCCACTCGTCACAGACCACTGCCCGCAGGTTGCGGAACTGATATTCGGCGTCGCTGCGAGTGAGCAGCAGTGAGAGGCTTTCGGGAGTGGTGATCAGCACGGTTGGCAGACGCTGCTGCTGGCGGCGACGTTCGGCCGCCGGTGTATCGCCGGTGCGGCATTCCACGGTCCAGTTCAGGCCGAGTCCCGGGAGTGGTTCCTGGAGGGAGTGCAGCGTGTCCAGCGCGAGGGCGCGGAGCGGTGTGATCCAGAGCACTCGCAGGGGGCCGGGAGCCGTGGCTGCCGGATCCCTTTCGGATTCGGCCAGGGCCTGGGCGACTGGTCCCAGCCATGCGGCCAGAGTCTTCCCGGTGCCGGTGGTGGCGTGGATTAGTCCGCTGTAACCGTCCAGCCACGCCTGCCACGCCTGTTTCTGGAATGGGAATACACCCCATTCGCGTTCAGAAAACCATGCAGAAACCTGAGCCAGCGCGCGGCGGCAGGCAGCGGCTGAAGGCGTCCGCTGGCCACTACCGGAACGTCCGGAGGCGGCGACCACCGCTGTACTGTTCAGAATTTCCACGGGGAATGCCGGCTGGGTTGTGTTGTGGGGGAATCAAAAAGCCCCTAAAATCGAGACTTCGTCCGGATCATAGGCGGCCCGGACAAAATTCCCGCCGTCTGCACGCTGTGTGCAGACAGTTTTTTCAGGTCATCAGGCAGTTCAGGCTCTGTGCCTGCCAAGGAAGCAGCTGCAACTATGTCACGGTTCTTCTTCACCAGCGAATCAGTCAGTATGGGACACCCGGACAAGGTGTCTGATCAGGTGTCCGACGGCATCCTCGATGCACTGCTCGAACAGGACCCCATGTCCCGCGTCGCCTGCGAAACACTCTGCACTACCGACCTTGTGGTGCTCGCTGGTGAAATCACCTCCAAAGCCAAAGTTGACTATGTTAACGTGGCCCGTCGCGTCATCCGCGACATCGGCTACACCTCAGATGACATCGGCTTCAATGCCGACAGCTGCCGCATCTTCCTTGCTCTGCACAGCCAGAGCCCCGACATCGCTCAGGGCGTGGATAAAGACGGAGCCGGCGACCAGGGTCTGATGTTCGGCTACGCCTGCAACCAGACCGAAGAACTCATGCCGGTCCCCATCGCCTTCGCACACCGACTCATCAACCGACTCACCGATGTCCGCCGCGAAGGGCTCGTCAACTGGCTGCGCCCCGACAGCAAAAGCCAGGTCACCATCGAATACGAAGGCGACCGCCCCGTACGCGTCGATGCTGTGGTCATCTCCACTCAGCACGCCGAAAAAGTCTCACAGAAGGAAATTGCCGCCTTCGTCAAAAAGGAAGTCATTTCCAAGGTCATCCCCGCTGAACTGCTCGACAGCAAAACCAAATACCACATCAATCCCACCGGCCGCTTCGTCGTCGGTGGCCCCCACGGCGATACCGGACTCACCGGCCGCAAAATCATCGTCGACACCTACGGTGGCTGGGGACGCCACGGTGGCGGAGCATTCTCCGGAAAGGACGCCACCAAAGTCGACCGCTCCGCCGCCTACATGGCCCGCTACGTGGCCAAAAACATCGTTGCTGCCGGACTCGCCGACAAGTGCGAAGTGCAGCTGGCCTACGCCATCGGGGTCGCTGATCCCGTCAGCGTTCGCGTCGATACCTTCGGCAGCGCAAAAATCGAAGAAGCCCGCATCGAACAGCTCGTACGCGATCACTTCCCGCTCACCCCCAAAGGCATCATCGAACACCTCAAGCTCCGCCGTCCCATCTTCCTCAAGACGGCCGAAGGCGGCCACTTCGGCCGCACCGGTCCCACCTTCACCTGGGAAGCCACCGACAAGGTCAAAGCCCTGAAGAAGGCCGCAAAGTAAACTTCCCGGCAAAGGCAAAACGCCGGAGCCCCGCAACGAATTGCAGGGCTCCGGCCTCCCCCCCAGCCAATCACCGCGAAACCTCCGCCCCGTCCAGCCACAGATCCACCCCGACCTTTCTCGTTGCTTCGTGTGCCACAGCATGGATGCCCCGCATGACACAGTCTGGTGACCTGCCCGCCGCAGAATCACTCCGCCCCGAAGTGCTGCGAATCATCCAGTCCGGTCGCCGCGATGATCCCGCCCCCTCCGGTCGCATCCGCAGCACCCTTCTCCCCGCTGCGCTCTCCGCTGTCCTGCTCTGGGCCTGCTTCACGCCACTCGAATTCGCACCCCTTGCCTGGATCGCACTCGTCCCACTGCTCCAGGTCGCCCGCGCCACCACAACCATCCGACGCAGTGTCTTCTGGCTCTGGCTCGCCGGATTCGTCGGAGCCCTCGCCACGCTCCAGTGGATGCGGCTCGGACACCCCGCCATGTATCTCGCCCTCGCAGCCCTCGCTGCATATCTGGGCTGCTACTTCCCGGTCTTCATCTGGCTCGTCCGCCGCGCCAAAAAACGCGGACTCCCCCTCTGGTGCGCCGCTCCCGTTATCTGGACTGCACTCGAATACCTCCGCTCCTGGCTGTTCACCGGCTTCTCCTGGTACTACCTGGGACACTCCCAGTATCAGTGGACGTCGCTGATTCAAGTCGCAGATGTCACCGGCGCGTGGGGGCTCAGCTTTCTGCTCGCGTGGTTCGCCGCACTTGCTGCCGACTCCGTGCCACAACGCTGGCTGCTGATCGCCGGAATCCAGCTGCCCGCCGAACACTCCCCGCCCGGATTCAAACCGTGGCTCGCCTTCGCCTCCGTTTTTGCCGCCTGCTGGACCTACGGACTGATTCGCCAGCAGCCGCCGGACAGCTTTCCGGCCGGTCCCGTCGTGGCCCTTATTCAGGGACACTTCCCGCCGGAACTTAAACACGACAGCGAACTCGTGCTGACCCGCTACCGTGTTCATAACTCCCTCACACAACGCTCCATTCCACTCCAGCCTGACCTTGTCGTCTGGCCGGAAACCATGTTCCCCTGGCCGGAACGCTCAGCAGACGCCGACGTCACCGACCCACAAATCCTCGCCCTGCTGCCGCTCGATGTGATCCGTGACTACGGCCAGGAATCCTCGCTGCTGATCAACCAGTTCCGCAGCGGCGAAGTGCAGCAGAGTCTGGCCGGGCATGCCCAAGGCACCGGTGCCGCCCTGATGATCGGCCTCGAAGCCGTCGTCGCCCAGAAAGATCGACTGCGACTCTACAACTCAGCCGCCTTCGTTCGCCCGGATCTGGGCTATGTCGGACGCTACGACAAAATCCATCGCGTCATCTTCGGTGAATACATCCCGCTGAAAGACATCTTCCCGTGGCTTGCCAACCTCACTCCCTTTGGAGCCGGCTTCGGGATCGATGCCGGAAAAGACACGGCGATTTTTGAATACGGACAGTGGCGTTTTGTCCCCCTGATCTGCTTCGAAGATACCGTCCCTCGACTGGTCCGCCGCATGGCTGCCCACCGTGATCCGTCCGGGAAATCCGGCGATCTGCTGGTCAATCTCACCAATGACGGCTGGTTTCGCGGCAGCAGTGAACTCGATCAGCACCTCATCACCGCAGCCTTTCGCTGCGTCGAAAACCGCATCCCCATGGTCCGTTCCGTCAATGGCGGCATCTCTGCCTTCATCGACGGAGATGGACGCATCCGCGAACCCGCGAAAATTCTTGTGATGCAGGAACCCTTCGAAGGCGTCCTCCCGGAACTCACCGAAGTTGAATCCCTGCGTGACCCCGCGACCGGCCAATGGCGACGCTCATTCGCCGGCATCATCCTCGGACAGGTCCCCCTCGACCCCCGCTCCTCGCTCTACAATCAATTCGGCGACTGGTTCCCACTGCTCTGCGCCCTGCTCGCCACCCTCGCCTGCTTCAAACCACTCCCCAGGATCAACCCGACCCCCTGAGCGGGCGGCCGGAAGCCCCCGGTTGCGTTTCGGCACCCT
>JBEAUF010000347.1:0-23430 GCA_041161565.1 Planctomycetota bacterium
CCCTCCGGCGTTCAGGGGGAGTCTCAAGACACAACTTCCACTGCCGGCACCGCAATGGCACTTCTCACTTCTCACTTCTCACTTCTCACTTCTCACTTCTCACTTCTCACTTCTCACTTCCTACTTCCCGCACCTCGCCAACTCCTTCGCCCGAGTTCCCGGTACGACCCCGGTTCGCTCCTGCCGCGACGCTGGCCGCCCGGACACGCGCCGTTTCCCGGGATTGACATCTCCCGCACGCCTTTCCCACTTTTTGCGGTGATGCAGAGAACTTCAAGGCCGCCTCGCGGCAGCCCGCGGGCAAACTACCCCACGTACTCGCCGCGCCTCGCCGCCTCGGTGACAACTTGAATTTCCCCCCGGACTCATGGACACTGCCGGCCACGGCCCTTCCCTCCACCTCTCGCCAGCAGCGGCCCAATCCATGATCATCGACGTTCACAGCCACTTCTGGGAGTATCCCGCACATTTCAATGAATCCTTTCGCCAGCAGGCGCGGAGAGCGCGTGCGGGAGTGGAAGTTGACCTGACCGTGCGGTTTGAAGACTACCGCCGCACAGCTCCGGAAGACACGCGGACGATCGTGTTTGGCGGCAAAGCCCGTCTGAGCGGGCTCTGGGTGGATGACGCCGCGGTCGCCGCCTACGTCAACGCCCACCCCGAACACACCATCGGTTTTCTCTCCGTCGACCCCACACAGCCGGGCTGGATGGAGGAACTGATTCACGGCCATCAGGACCTTGGCCTGCGGGGCGTCAAGCTGCTTTCGATGTACGCCGGCTTCCGCCCGGACGACCCAACCCTCGACAGTTTCTGGGAGTACACCACCAGGCACGGGCTCCCGGTGCTCCTGCATACCGGCACCACCTTCATCTCCCAGGCTCCGCTCGAATGCACACTCCCGCGACACCTTGACTCTGTCGCTGCCCGCTATCCCGAACAACGCCTGATCCTCGCACACCTTGGACATCCCTGGGAAGGGGAATGTGTGGCGGTCATCCGCAAGCACCCGCACGTCTACGCCGACGTGTCCGCACTGCACTACCGTCCCTTCCAGCTCTACCATTCCCTGATGCTCGTGCAGGAATACGGCGTCTGGGACAAAGTCCTGTTCGGCACGGATTACCCCTTTACAACGGTCAACGATTCCATCAGCGGCATCCGTCGCCTCAACGACATGCTCCACGGCACCGCCCTGCCCCGACTCAACCCGGATGCCATCGAACGCATGATCTACAGAGACTCACTGCCGCTGCTGAATCTGTGATGCCCCCACAATCAAAACTCATCCGGCGTTCCCCAGCCGAAAACTGCATGTCGTGTCTCGATACAGCTTCAGTACTCGGTACGCACATCGCTTCCAACTCGAACGAATTCCAACATGTCATCGCTGCTTGCCGACATTGAACAACTTTGGTCGTCTGCCGCCGCACCTCCGGATTTGACATCCTGGTGGTCTTCCATATCCCCGGCCGCAGGTACCGGGCAAATTCCGGCAGGCGACCTGCTGGCAGCACTTCTGCTTGATCAGGCCCATCGCTGGAAAACGGGTGGCCATTGGCTGGTCGAAGACTACCTCACCCGACTTCCGCAGCTGCCCCCAGGCGTCAACTGGCGGCTTGAACTCGCCGCGGGCGAATTCACCGCTCGCATGGCATGCTCGCAGCCGGCAAACATTGAAGAGCTCACAAGTCGCTTTCCGGACATCGCGGACACCCTGCGTGCAAGACTCATACCCGCCCCCGACGAAGCTGACACACTGCGTTCAAGACTCATACCCGCCCCCGACGAAGCTGACACACTGACCGAGGTCGTCTCGCTCTCCATAGAACTGCTCAACAGTCGCTACCGCCCCGACCGGCAGCTGGGGGAAGGAAAGTTTGGGCGCGTTTTTATCGCATGGGATGAAGAGCTGCAGCGGGACGTGGCGCTCAAAATTCCCGCCGAGCAACGCTTTCACGATCCCGTTCACGCTGAGGAATACCTCCGCGAAGCGCGTACCCTGGCGGGGCTTGAGCACCCCCATATTCTGCCCGTCTATGACGTCGGTCGCACCGGCGATGGGGGCATCTTTGTGGTCTCGCGGTTTGTCGCCGGTGGCACCCTCAGCCAGCTCCTCAGACGCCAGCTCCCGGCTCCCGCAGACAGTGTGCGTCTGCTCATCCCCATCGCCGAAGCACTCGCCTTCGCACACGCACGCAGAATCATCCACCGCGACGTCAAACCCGACAACATCCTCGTGGAAGAAGCCACCGGAAGTCCGTTTCTCGCCGACTTCGGCCTCGCGATTCGCGAAGATGACTTCCGTCGACGCCCCGAACTGGCTGGTACACCGGCATATATGAGTCCCGAACAGGTACGAGGTGAAGGACACAGGCTTGATGGTCGCAGCGATCTGTTTTCGCTGGGAGTTGTCTTCTACGAGATGCTCACGGGGAGCCGCCCGTTTCAGGGTCCGGGCCGAGAACGCGTGTTTCATGAAATCACCAGTATTGACCCCCGCCCCCCGCGGATGCTCCGCAACGACGTCCCCGAGGAGCTCGAACGAATCTGCCTGAAGGCACTCGCCAAACGGGCATCTGACCGCTACCCCACCACCCTCGCCTTCGCTGAAGAACTCAAAGAGTGGCTGCGTCCAAAGCCGGCCGCCACACTCCCCGCCGGCCCGACAGCCGTCAAACCCAAAGGTCTGCGATCCTTCGATGCCGACGATGCGGATTTCTTTCTCGAGCTACTGCCGGGACTCAGAAATCTCCACGGCCTCCCCGAAAGCATTGTTTTCTGGAAGCAGCGAATTGAGCAGCCCGATGCTGGAAACGCCGTCAGCGTGGGTTGTATTTATGGCCCCAGCGGTTGCGGCAAATCATCACTGGTGAAGGCCGGCCTGCTTCCACGACTCGCAAAGGAAATCACCTCCATCTATCTGGAAGCCACACCCGGCGGCACAGAAGAAAGACTCTGCAAAGCACTCCGAAAACACCGTCCGGAACTCCCCGCGGACGCCGGCCTCACGGAACTGCTCACCACGATCCGCCGAAATCCGGGCCCCAAAGTCGCCATTTTTCTTGACCAGTTCGAACAATGGCTGCAGTGGAATGCAGCCACCGCTGAATCGGAACTTGCCCAGGCTCTGCGGCAGTGCGATGGTCAGCGTCTGCAGGCCGTGCTGCTCGTCCGGGATGATTTCTGGATGCCGCTCACACGGTTCCTCGCCTTCCTCGATGTGCCGCTGCTTCAGGACGTCAATTCGCAGCACGTCGATCTGTTCGACCCGCAGCACGCCCGCAGGGTGCTTCGACTGTTCGGTGTCGCCTGGGGCCGTCTCCCCGAGGCTGAGAGTGACCAGTCGCCGGCGCAGACAGCCTTTCTTGATCAGGCCGTCAAGGGACTCAGCGATGAAGGCCAGGTCATCTGCATTCGCCTCGCGCTGTTCGCCCGCATGTTCAAAAGCCGTGACTGGTCCCCGGACGAACTTCAGGGAATCGGTGGCACTGCAGGCGTCGGACGCGCTTTTCTGGAGGAGACATTTTCAGGCCGACATGCACGGCCGGAACACGTGCGGCATCGCCACGCGGCCGTTCAGATTCTGCAGGCACTCATTATTCCTGACGAAACCCGGACGACTGCTCACAACAGCATCAAAGGTGTGCCGCGGACCGCCATGGAGTTGCAGGCGATCGCCGGATATGCCGGCCGCGATGCAGACTTTGAAGATCTCCTGCGAATTCTGGACAGCGACCTGCGACTAATCACCCCCGCGGACGGCCAATCCGCCGCCGATCAGCCCACGACAGTCCACTATCAGCTCACCCATGACTACCTCGTGCCATCGATTCGCGAATGGCTGCGTCTGAATCAGACACCCGCCGAGCTGCTGCTGGAGGAACGCTCGTGGCGGTGGGCAGACAAACGTGAAAATCGCCAGCTGCCGTCCTTCGCTGAGTGGCTGCGGATCGGTCTGCAGACCAATCGCAGCAGCTGGACAGGACTGCAGCGCACCATGATGCGCAAAGCAGCGAAAGTGCATCTGTTCCGCAGCTGCATCGCCTCGCTGCTGCTCGTCGCGACCCTGTTAATGGGCGCCTGGATGCGCAAGCAGAGCAACGCGGAGCGTGCCCGGGCATTCGCAGTCGGTGTCGCCCTGCAGAAAACAAGCGAACTGGCTGCCGGCCTCGTTCCCCTGAAATCGCTGAAACACTACGCACTGCCGACACTGAAAAAACTCTACGATGACGCAGACCCGCTGTCAGACTCACATCTGCACCTTGCCATCGCCAGACTGCAGCTTGAAGACCCCGACGCCGAACTGCTGCCAACAGCCCTGCAAGCCACTCTCCAATGTCGCCCCGAACAGCTGCTGCCGCTCACTGAACTGCTCCAGCCATGGTCAGCACAGCTGCAGCCGGAACTGCGGGCTGTACTTCAGAACAACAGCGAATCGGCCACTCGTCGGCTGCATGCCGCATGCCTGCTGGGGACGTGGGAAGCGGCGGGTGGGAGGGCCGAATCCGGTAGCTGGTCGAACCCCGAAACAGCCGACTTCGTGGCTGCTCAGCTGGCCGAGCACAACCCGGTCTTCGTTGATTCCTATCAGGAAGTTTTTCGCCCCCAGGCTCAGCAATTGAGCAAACCTCTGGCGAAGCTGTTCAGAAATCCCGAAACGGGCGATGTACCGCGTTCCATCGCCACCGCCCTGCTCGCATCCTTCGCCGCCGACGACGCTCAGCTGCTCGCTCAGTTAATCCTCGACGCCGATCCCTCCAGCGACAAAGTCCTTTTCCCGCTGTTGCGGTCCCACCGCGAGCAGGCCATTCAGCACCTCGAAGCCGTCCTCGCTCAGAAGCTTTCACCCGCATGGCCCGATCAGCCGCTCAACCCCGCATGGCAGGAACCAGCCCCCGCAGTGCGGGCCCGCTTCGAAGTCGCCCACGGGTTGATCGACGAACGCTTCGCCTTTTGTCTTGACATGCCGCTTCCGGAACTCATCTCGCTGTCCGAAACACTCCGCAGCAGTGGTTACCGCCCCACGCGTCTGCGCCCGCACGCCGGCCCAGCCGCCGAAACTCCACGTATGTCGGCCGTCTGGGTCCGCGATGGTCGCAACTGGGCAATACACCCGGCTCTTAAACAGGAAGACCTGCCAAAGCCCGATGTCAACGCCGTACGGGACGCACTGCTGCTCGCAGACGTTGCGCTCGTGCCCGGCAACGGACCACAGGCCGGCTGGCTGACGCTCTGGAGCGAACCTGTGGTGCCCAACGAAGAGCGACGGTGCGTGGTCGCACTCGCGGAAGCAGAACTGAACGCCACAATTCGGCAGCTGTCGTCACAGAAATTCTCATCTCAGCTGACACTGCATATTCACCTCGAGAGCTCCGGACCACGGCTCTGCACAGGCATCTTCTCCAACGTCGGCCCCGCCTCTGACTCGCTGCTGGCATGGACCGGATTTGCACGCATTGACAGCCCTCAACGCGACATCAGCGCGGCTGTCCCCGAAGCCCTGCCAACTGATCAACCCTTCGCCGGACTCTGGTTCGCCGACCCCCTGCTGGAATCGCAGCTGGTCCGCGGCAGCTCCCAGGCCGAAGTCCTGCAGCAAACAAAATCGCTGCTGGCCGAATCCTGGCGACCCACGGGTGTGGTGGTACTGCCCCAGGAAAGTTCGCAGTTTGTTGTGCTTCTGCACCGTCCGTTGATCGCCGATCAGGACCGGACGGCCCTCGCAGCCCATCAGGCCGCGGCCGCCACCGCACTGCTGCGGCTTGATGCCGCCGATCGCGTCTGGTCGCTGCTGCAGGACAGCCCCGACCCCACCGTTCGCAGCCTGATCCAGCATCGTCTGCCGCGATATGGCGTCGACCCCGGACTGCTGATCACAAAACTCAGTGATGAACAGGATGTGGGCCGTCGTCGAGCACTGATTCTGGGTGTTGGTGAGCTGGCGAAGGCCGGGCGAATTCCACCAACGAATGTCGACAAACTCACAACAGATCTTGCCGCACGTTTCGCAGAGGATCCGGACCCGGGTGTTCACAGTGCTGCAGAATGGGCCCTAAGGCAGTTGGGCGCAGTTCAAAGGATTGCAGAAATCCGAGCGGCCTTCGCGACGGGACAGGCGGTCGGCGATCGTCGGTGGTACGTGACACGGACAACCGGGGACACCGCAAACTCCAGCGGACTCAGCATGGCCATCGTGGATGCACGCGATGAGTTCAGCATGGGCTCCCCACTGCACGAATCCGGACGCAACGCCGGCATCGAAAGTACAATCAATCTGGAACGGCGGCACCGACGTCGGATTGGAAGAGTCTTCGCGATCGGCATGCACGAAGTGACCGTAGCGCAGTTCCGCGCCTTTCGTCAGCAGCACACTTTCAATCGTGGCTATTCGAGAGAAGACGATGCGCCAGCGAATGTCCTCACCTGGTACGATGCCGCAGCCTGGTGCAATTGGCTCAGCCAACAGGAGGGGATCCCGGAAGATCAGTGGTGCTACACGCAGGACAAGGATTCACCCACGGAACTGAAACGCAAACCAAATCACCAGCAGCTGCTCGGCTACCGATTGCCAACCGAGGCGGAATGGGAGTTTGCATGCCGAGCTGGAACGGTCACGCCCCGATACTTCGGCACCGCAGAACAGCTGCTGGGCGACTACGCGTGGTTCCTCGAAAATTCCAATCAAACCTTCATGCTGCCCGCCGGAAGTCTGCGTCCCAACGCCTTCGGACTGTTTGAAACATACGGCAATGCCATGGAATGGTGCCAGAACCTCGTGGAATTGACTCCCCCAGGGGCCGAGTGGCTGGATGACTCGCAACAGACGGAAACCGAAGGCCTTGCGACAGCCGCATCCAGCCGGATTCTTCGTGGCGGGTCGTTCGTCAATGCCGCCTCAAGCATGCGTTCAGCAAATCGCGGGCGAAATCGACCGGATATTCGCGGAGACAACTTCGGATTCCGCGTTTCGCGGACCCTCACCGCGCCACCGTAATGCCAAATGGCGCCGAAGTTCCCTGAAATACCACGAGAGTTGAGCCGCAGGGCGGAAGAGCACTGTGCCGCCGGGCGGAAGAGCACTGAGCCGCAGGGCGGCAGAGCACTGAGCCGCAGGGCGGAAGCCCGCGGGTAAAGTGCCCTCGTTACGCCCCACCAACCCCGCTGCAATTCAGCGAACATAAACGCCCTCCGGCGTTCAGGGAGCGTCTCCAACACGACTCCCACCGCCAGACACCGCGTTGGAACTTCTCACTTCTGATTTCTCACTTCTCACTGACCGCACCTAGCCAACTCCCTCGCCCGGGTTCACGGTACGGCCCCGATTCGCTCCTGCCGCGACGCTGGCACCGCGGGCACCTACCGTTACCGGGGGATTAACATCCCCCGCACGCCTGATCGCGGTTTGGCCACGCCACTGTGCCCGCAGAACGGCAACGCACTGTGCCGCAGGGCGGAAGAGCACTGAGCCGCAGGGCGGAAGCCCGCGGGTAAAGTGCCCTGGTTACGCCCCACCAACCCCGCTGCAATTCAGCGGACATAAACTCCCTCCGGCGTTCAGGGAGCGTCTCAAACACGACTCCCACCACCAGACACCGCGTTGGAACTTCTCACTTCTGATTTCTCACTTCTCACTTTCCGCACCTCGCTAACTCCTTCGCCCGGGTTCACGGTACGACCCCGATTCGCTCCTGCCGCGACGCTGGCACCACGGGCACCTACCGTTACCGGGGGATTAACATCCCCCGCACGCCTGATCGCGGTTTGGCCACGCCACTGTGCCGCAGGGCGGCAACGCACTGTGCCGCAGGACGGCAACGCACTGTGCCGCCGGGCGGAAGAGCACTGAGCCGCAGGGCGGCAGCCCGCGGGTAAAGTGCCCTCGTTACGCACTACCAACCCCGCTGCAATTCAGCGAACATAAACTCCCTCCGGCGTTCAGAGAGCGTCTCCAACACGACTCCCACCGCCAGACACCGCGTTCTCACTTCTCACTTCTCACCTCTCACTTCTCACTTTCCGCACCTCGCCAACTCCCTCGCCCGGGTTCACGGTACGGCCCCGGTTCGCTCCTGCCGCGACGCTGGCCGCGCAGACACGCACCGTTACCCGGGATTAACATCCACCGCACGCTCTGTCACGCAGGGCGGAGTCCGAAAGACGACTTCCGGTGTTCTTAACACCGTTTCGCCATCCCCGCCTCAAACCACCTCACCGGTATCTTTGTCCTGTGTTTCCGGGCCTCTGGATGACAATCTCAATTTTGCCCCCCAGCGATCACAATGCCGATGCATTTCCTCCGTTACTCCTGTAAAATTCCCCCGTCCGGAATGCCCGTCTCGACCCGTTCGGTGACTGCGGGCACGTTTTTCTTCCGTCGGCAGGAGCCCCCGGTGAGACACCCGCTTTTCTTACTCCCGCAACTGCTCTTCATCGCAGCCACCGGTTTCACATCGGCGGGTTTCACAGCGGCCGACGAACCTCTGCCTGCTGCTCCGCCGCAAACCGCCGACCCCGAACAGCTTGCTTTTTTCGAATCCAAAATCCGCCCGGTCCTCGTCCAGCACTGCTACAGGTGCCATTCGGCCGAATCAAAGGACGTCCGTGGCGGACTGCTCGTCGATTCCCGCCAGGGGCTGCTGCAGGGCGGCGATTCCGGGCCGGCCGTTGTCCCGGGTGATGCCTCCGCCGGGCAACTGCTCGCAGCACTGCGTCATGAATCTGTCGAAATGCCCCCGGACCGCCGCCTCCCCGACTCCGTCATCGCCGATTTCCAGCGCTGGATTCAGGCGGGCGCTGCGGATCCCCGCGATGGCGCCGCCCCGCCTCCTCGCACCCCCGCCATCGATCTGGCTGCCGGCCGTCAATTCTGGTCATTTCAGCCCGTTCGCCGTCCCGCAGTGCCCGCGGCCGGCGAAGGCTGGGCCCGCACAGAAATCGACCGCTTTCTCGCAGACCGCTGGCAGCAGGCCGGTCTGCAGCCCCCCGCCGACGCACCCCCGGAAGTCCTCCTCCGCCGGCTCACCTGGGTCCTCACCGGTCTGCTCCCCACACTCGAACAACAACACACCTTCGCCACGGCCTGGGCACAGGACCCCGAAGCCGCCCTCGCCAGCACCGTCGACCAGCTGCTGCACTCCCCACGCTACGGCGAACGCTGGGGCCGACACTGGCTCGATGTCGTCCGATTCGCCGAATCCACCGGCGGCGGCCGCAGCATGATGCTCCCGGATGCCTGGCGGTTCCGCGACTACGTCATTCAGTCCGTCAATGCTGACAAACCCTTCACGCAGCTCATTCGCGAACACATCGCCGGCGATCTGCTCCCGGCCACCACCGACGCTCAGCACGACGAACAGCTGACCGCCGCCGGATACCTCATGCTGGGCGCCATCAACTACGAAGAACAGGACAAAGAACAGCTCCGCATGGACGTCGTCGACGAACAGATCGACACCATCGGACGCACGTTCCTCGGCATGACCCTCGGCTGCGCCCGCTGCCATGATCACAAGTTCGATCCCATCCCCACCGCCGACTACTACGCTCTCGCCGGCATCCTCCGCAGCACCAAATCGCTCACACCCGGCAACGTCTGCGGCTGGGTCACAAAACCGCTCCGCCAGGGCATTGACCACGCCGCTCAACAGGCATGGCAGGATCGCGATCAACAGCTCGAACGCGAAATCGCCGCCCTCAAAAAGAAAGCCCCCTCCAAATCATCCGCCACCGCTCGCCCCGTGACCGTCGCCGGAACAACGCTCCCGGGCATCATCGTCGATGACGGCGACGCCCTGCTCGAAGGAACCTGGACCCAGTCCAGCTTCCAGCAGCCATTTCTGGGCGAAGGTTACCGCCACAGCGGAATGCCCCGCACCGGAACCAAAGCCACCTGGTCCGCTCAGCTCCCCGCCGACGGCGAATATCTCGTACGCATGGTCATCAACCACGGACAAAGCCGCTCCGAAAAAGTCCCGCTCGTCATCCGCCACGAAGATGGTGAAACCCAGCTGGCCATCAGCCAGAAAGTGGCGGCCGCGGGGCCGGGTGGCTTCATGGAACTTGGCCGCTTCCGCTTTTCCACAGCTCAGCCCGCCATCGTCGAAGTGCTCGCTGCCGACGCCGCCCCCGGCCACGTGATCATCGATGCCCTGCACTTCATTCGCACCAGCGAGATTCCGCCCGGTGGCTTCACCGTTCCCACCGCCAGCACCGCTCCGGCCGGCACAGACTCCACACCAAACTCCGGCAACACCGCCGCCCGCCTCAAACAGCTCGAAGCCGACCGCAAAGCACACGCCAAAGCCAAACCACCGCTCCCGGTCGCCATGTGCGTCGAAGACGAATCCCAGCCAGCCGACTGGCATCAGCACATCCGCGGCGAAATCCGCAATCTCGGCCCCGTCGTCCCCCGCGGCTTCCTGCAGGCAGCCACGCCCGCCGAAAAATCCCACGTCGCGGCCATCAACTCAAAATCCGCCAGCGGCCGACTCGAACTCGCAGACTGGATCGCCGCACCCGATAACCCGCTCACACCACGCGTCAAAGTCAATCGCCTCTGGCTGCACGTCATGGGGGAAGGGCTTGTTCGCACACCCGACAATTTCGGCAGCACCGGCGAACTGCCCACACACCCCGAACTGCTCGACTGGCTGGCCCACACCTTCGTCCACGACGACCACTCCAGCACCCGCGCGATGCTCAAACGCCTCTGCCTCTCCCGCGCCTTCCGCATGGCCTCCACCGAAACCCCCGCTATCCTCCAGGCCGACCCCGAAAATCGAACCTGGACACGCGCGGTTCGACGCCGCATGGACGCAGAAAGCCTCCGCGACTGCCTCCTCCAGACCTCAGCCACCCTCGACCTGTCCGTCACCGGCGGTCCACGCATCGCCAAACTTTCCACCTACGACAACGAATACCGCCACGAAGACCACGAAATGTTCTGCCGCAGCATCTATGTCCCCGTGTTCCGCAACACCATGCTCGATCTCTTCGAAGTCTTCGATGCCGCTAATCCCAACAGCGTGACCGGACGCCGCACCAGCAGCACTCGACCGGCCCAGGCTCTCTATATGCTCAACAGCCCTTTCGTCACCAGCATCGCACGCCGCGCCGCAGAACGCCTCCTGCAACAGGCCACCACCGAAAATCTCAATCCCGCTGACCGCACCGACCGCGCCGTTCGCATTTGCCTCAATCGCCCCGCTTCCCCCGCCGAACTCCAGCTGCTCACACCGGCCCCCGAAGATGTCGATTCAGTTGACCATTGGGCCGCAATCTTTCATGCTTTGTACTCCAGCGTCGACTTTCGCTACATCGATTGATCCCTCACAGGACCCTGTCGGGCACCCCATGGCAAAAAATGTTTTAGGCGGCGATCTGCTCGTATGTTCCGCAGATCCACTCACCGGATTCTTCCGCAACGGCAAATGTGACACCTGCGGTGAAGACACCGGTATGCACACCGTCTGCGCCGAAATGACCGAAGACTTCCTCAAGTTTTCCCGACGCGTGGGGAATGATCTGAGCACCCCCGTTCCGCAGTGGCGCTTCCCAGGACTCAATCCCGGCGACCGCTGGTGCCTGTGCCTCCCACGCTGGCTCCAGGCCCTCGAAGCCGGCTGCGCACCACGGCTCTACCTCAAAGCCACACACATGTCCGCCATCGAGCACATTCCCATGGAAGTGCTCCTCGAATATGCCGCCGACGCCGAAGACTACATCCCCGAACCTCCCGCAGACACTGACGAATCCGAATAACCCACAACCAGCACAGCACAGCCGGCATCCCGCCGCTCTCGCAACACTTCACGTACAACCACGGTCGCCCGCACCAGCCCCCCCCAAACCAACATGATCGCTCCCACCGTCTCCGAATCCTGCGACTCCTCCGCCGCCATCGCCGCCCTCAGTGAACTGCCGGTTGATTTCGTCGTGCTTGTGCGCTATGGCCGCGTTCCCCAGGTGGCCAGATTCGGCTGCCCGCGATTGCCCGAACTCCCCCAGCGCGGTGACTCCGTCGTCGTTGCGACCGAACGCGGCCACGAATGCGGCACCGTCCTGCACATCACCGCCCGCAATCCCTCGCTTCCCGAAGAGGAGCTCGCTCTCACCGGCAGACTGCTGCGGCCGGCCACCGCGACGGATCTGCAAACCGCCGCCCAGCTGCAGGCGGAATGTGACGCCGCCTTCAATTCATGGCTGCAACGCGCCCGGCAATGGCAGCTCCAGCTCCAGCTGATCGACCTCGAACGCACACTCGACCAACAACTCATTCTGTACGTCCTCAACGACCGCGGTCCCGAAACCACCCGCCTCGCCCTGCTGGCGGCGGCGGCCGGACACGGAGTCGTGCATGTTCAGCCAGCCTCCGCCGACGGAATTGTCCCCGAAAAAAAAGGCGGAGGCTGCGGGGACTGCGGCTGTTCCACCCACTGAACTCCCCGCTTCCGCGAACCCGCGGGCTGGCATCCGCCACCCAAAAACGATATCACTCCGCTCTCGCCTTCGATGCACGACCTGCCCACCGTGTCGTCCATCGACATCCCCCCGCCTTCAACTGGACTGTCCGCATGCGCGCCTTCATTCGGCACTGCTGCCTGGTCTCCTGCCTGCTGCTCGCCACCCCCAACACCCACCCGGCCTTCGCTCAGACCGCCCCACCAACACAAATCAACCACGCCGATCTCAGCATCTGCCTCGATGAGAATGGCAACCCAATCCCCGTTCGCTCCGCCGAAGACTGGCAGCTCCGTCGCCGGCAGATACTCGCCGGCATGCAGGAAGCCATGGGACCGCTGCCCCCACAGGCCGAACTTCCCTTCGCCGCAACTGTGATTGAAGAACGACAAATCGGAGCCGTGCGACGAATCACGCTCACAATCGCTGTGGAAGGCAACGATCGCCTGCCGTTTGACCTCTACATCCCCGCCGCTCTCGCAGAAAAAATCACAGCGGCCTCCTTCACGGCCGACCTCGCCGGCCTCCCCGCCCCCGTACGCCTCCCCGCTGTTCTTGCTCTGCACCCCACCGGCGAAGCCGGCAAACGCATCGTCGCAGGCGAAGCCGGCAAACCCGGCCGCCAGTACGCCATTGAACTCGCCCAGCGTGGCTATGTCGTCGCCGCACCGGATTACCCGTCCTTCGGCGACCTGAAGAACTACGACTTCGCCGCCGACAACTACGTCTCCGGCACCATGAAGGCCATCGTCAATCATCGACGCTGCACCGACTTTCTCAGCGCTCTGCCCTTCGTCGACAGCCAGCGTCTGGGCGTCATCGGACACTCACTCGGCGGTCACAACGCCATCTTCCAGGCCGTCTTCGATGAACGTCTCAAAGCCATCGTCTCCAGCTGCGGCTGGTGTCCCTTCGGTGACTACTACGGCGGCAACATCACCGGCTGGACCAGCGATCGCTACATGCCGCTGCTCAAAACCAAATACAACCTCGACGTCGCCAGAGTGCCCTTCGACTTCTATGAGCTCGTCGCCGCACTCGCCCCGCGCACCTTCGTCTCCGTCTCACCCGTCGCAGACGATAATTTCGATGTGCAGGGCGTCCGCAAAGCCATTCCCGTCGCCGGCACCATCTATTCGCTGCTCAATGCCCGCGAAAACCTCGTCCTGCTCACCCCCGACTGCGGCCACGACTTCCCCGCCGACATACGACTGCAGGTCTACGGGATCCTTGACCGCGCGCTCGATCACAAACCCGATGCCTTCGAACCCGACTACTCGCTCGAACTTCCCCGCATCAATCCCACACCACCCTCCGCAGCACTCGGCACCTTCGACGTCCTCCCGGGCTTCGAACTGCAGCAGACCGCCGCGGAACCGCTCGTCACAGACCCCGTGGCAATTTCCTATGACGAGGATGGGCGTTTGTATGCAGTGGAAATGAGGGACTACTCCGAGCAGGACCGGGAGCATCTGGGAGTCATCCGCCTGCTGATCGACACCAACCAGGACGGCGTGTTCGACGACAGCCGCGAATTCGCTCGCGGACTCAGCTGGCCCACCGCCATCATCGCCGCTGAAGGCGGCATCTTCGTGGCCGCTGCTCCCGACGTGTTCTTCCTGAAGGACACCGACGGCGACCTCCAGGCCGACGTCCAGGAAGTTGTCTTCACCGGTTTCAATCGCTCGAATGTCCAGGGTCTCATCAACAGCTTTCACTGGGGCCCCGATAACCGCATCTATGGCTCAGCCAGCACCGTCGGCGGCAGCATCACCTCACCCAAATACCCCGCTCGCCCGCCCATCGAATGCCGCGGACGCGATTTCTCCTTCAACCCCAAAACGCTGGAACTGCGCGCAGAAACCGGGGGCGGGCAGCACGGCATGAGCTTTGACAACTGGGGCCGCCGCTTCGTCAGCGCCAACAGCGACCACGCTCAGCTCATCGTCTACGCCGACCGCTACCTCGCCCGCTCACCGCTGGCCAGCCCCGCACCGGCACGCATCAGCATCGCCGCCGATGGCGGTCAGGCCCCCGTCTTCCGCATCAGCCCCGTCGAACCGTGGCGAATTGTCCGCACGCGACTCCGAGCCTCCGGTCTTTCCAAAGGACTGGTCGAAGGCGGCGGACGGCCGGCCGGCTACTTCACCGGTGCCACCGGGATCACCATCTACCGCGGCGACGCCTGGCCTGCAGAACTGGCTGGCACCGCCATCATCGGCGATGTCGGCAGCAATATCGTGCACCGCAAGAAACTCACGCCCTCCGGAGTCATCTGGTCGGCCGAACGCATGGATCCCGGCCGCGAACTCGTCGCCTCCCGCGATATCTGGTTCCGCCCCGTCCAGTACGCCAACGCGCCCGATGGCTGCCTGCACATCCTCGACATGTACCGCGAAGTCATCGAACACCCCGCCAGTCTCCCGCCGGAAATCAAAAAACACCTCGACCTCACCAGCGGTCGTGACCGCGGACGGCTCTATCGGCTGGCCCCCACCGGCTGGAAATACCGCCCCACGCCACAGCTCAGCAAAGCCACCGTCGCCGAACTCACCGCACTCCTCGAACACCCCAACGCATGGCACCGCGACACCGCCTCCAGACTGCTCTACGAACGCCAGGATCAGGCTGCCGTTCCGCTGCTGAAAACACTCCTGCGGTCATCCACACAGCCGCTCGCTCGCTTCCACGCCATCGGAGCCCTCGCTGGTCTCGCTGCACTCGCACCCGAGGACGTTCTGCAGGTCCTCGCTGATCCCGCTCCCGAAGTTCGCGAGCACGCCATCCTCGCCGCAGAAGCCTTCCGCGATCTGCCCGCCGTTCAGCAGGCCCTGTATGCCATGCACAACGAAGCTGCTCCCCGCACTCTGCTGCAGCTGGCATTTACTCTCGGCGAACTCCCCGACTCCCCCGAACGCCTCCAGTCGCTCACGGCGATCCTCGCCCGCACCGGTGATGATCGCTGGATTCGCACAGCCGCACTCTCCTCACTGGGCAACTCAGCACCCCAGGCACTTGTCGCTGTCGCTCACCAGGCAGCGCAACCGGGCGCAGCGGCCGCACTGCCCGAACTCGCGGATCTCGCCGCCCGCCGGATGCAGTCCGTCGCCGAGCTGACCACGTTCCGCGATGCACTCACAGCCGCCAGCGGACTTCCAGCCCTGCAGGTGCGGATGCTTCAGGCGGCCGCTGCCGCCAACACGGCACTGGCTTCCAAACCCGAATTCAGAGAACTCACAACCACACTCATCGCCTCCGCCCGCAACTCCGTCGAACAGGCCAAAACCCCCGAAGAACAGGCCGCCGCACTGCGGGTCCTGAGCCTCTCAGTGTGGTCGCAGTCCCGCGATCTGCTCCTGCCACGACTTGACCCCGCCACGGCACCGGCCATCCAGTCCGCCGCGCTCGATGTCGCCGCCGGCTTTGCTGACGCTGAAATCGCCGCCGAACTGATCGACCGCCTGCCCGCCATGTCGCCAACACTCGTCCCCAAAGCCCGCGAAGCTCTGCTGCGGCGCCCCGCATGGGCCGCCGCATTCCTCGATGCCATTACAAACGGCTCACTCCCCGCCTCCTCCGTTACTCCCACTGAACTTCAGCGGCTCGCAGATCTCCCCGACGATGCCGTTCGCTCCCGCGCCATCAGGCTGCTCGAAACCACCGCTCGCTCCTCCCGCGAAGATGTTCTGCGTGCCTATCAGGTCGCGCTGACACTCAAAGGCGATGCCACGCGAGGTCAGGCGGTCTTCCGCCAGCACTGTTCCGTCTGCCATCAGATCGGCTCTGTCGGACACCAGGTGGGCCCCAGCCTTGCATCCTTCAAAAACCGCGGCGCAGAAGCCCTGCTGGCCAACGTCCTCGACCCCAACCGCGAAGTCAATCCCGCCTGGCGCGATTACGTGGCCGTGTCCGTCGATGGCACCACCCATAACGGAGTGCTGATCAGCGAAAACGCCGGCAGCCTGACACTCCGCCGTGCAGAAGCCAAAGAAACCACACTCCTCCGCAGCGATATCGAAGTGCTCCGCGACACCGGTCGCTCACTCATGCCCGAAGGACTCGAAAAAAACATCGATCCCCAGGGAATGTCTGACCTGATCCAGTGGATCCTCACCAGCGAATAACTCCGCCCAAGGACAAAGGCCGTCCCGCATGCTGCTCCAATCCGTCCGCAAATCCCTGCGCCATTACCTCACCGCAGGACTGCTGCTCTCAGCCCCCATCGCAGCCTCAGCCGGTGACTGGCCCCAGATTCTCGGGCCCGCTCGCGACGGCGTCGCCACCGGCGAACAGCTCCACGCAGCCTGGAACAACCGCGGCCCCAAACGGCTCTGGGAATCCCCCGTCGGTGACGGCTTTGCCGGTGTCGCTGTCGTCGGCGAAAAGGTCGTGGCGTTCGTCCGCGAAGCTGACGCGGAAGTTGTCCGCTGCCACTCAGCCACCACCGGTGAAGTCCTCTGGCAGTCGTCAGCTCCCTGCAGCTACCAGGGTGGCATCTCCACCGACAAAGGCCCCCGCTGCGTCCCGCTGATCAGCGCTGATCGCGTAATTACGCTGGGTATCACCGGACGCCTTCGCTGCAACAGCCTCGCCGACGGCAGCCAACTGTGGCAACGCGATACCACCGCCGATTTCGAACCCCTCGAAGGCTACTTCGGAGTCGGCTCAACACCGGTGCTCGCCGGCGATCGCGTCATCGTCAACGTCGGTGGTCGCAAAGATGCGTCCATCGTGGCCTTCAGTCTGAAAGATGGAAGCACGCTGTGGAGCACCTTCACGGACGCTGCCAGCTATTCGTCTCCCGTGGTCACCACATCCGGCCAGACCACACTCGCCATCGTCATCACCCGCCTGCACCTGTGCGGCCTCAACACCGCCACCGGAAAACTGGTCTTCTCCCTGCCATTCGGAGCCCGAGGCCCCACGGTCAATGGCGCCAGCCCGGTGATTCTCGGGGACCGGATCTTCGTCACTTCCAGCTACAACATCGGCTCACTCCTCGTGTCCTTCACTCCGGAATCCGCAAAGGAAATCCGCCGCGACGACCAGCTGCTCGCCTCCCAATATGCGACTCCCGTTCGCGGTACCGCCCCAGGAACCCTGTTTGCCCTGGACGGCCGCCAGGATGCAGGAAGCGGCTCTGCAACGCTCAAATGCATCAACGTGGATAACTGGAAAGTCCTCTGGGAAGAGCCCGGCTTTGACTACGGCAGCCTGCTGCGAGTAAACGATGAACTTCTGATCCTCACCTGCGGCGGAGAACTCATCCGAGCTGCTGCTGATCCAACCGGCTATCGTGAAAACCACCGGTCCAGAATCCTCGCCCCCACCGACAGCGGCTACCGACTGCCCGCCATCAGCAACGGACGACTGTTCGTGCGCGATGACAGCTCCCTCAAATGCCTCGAAGTCGGCCCCCCACGCTGACCACACATCTGCCAAAACCGCCCCCGGCACATGCCAAACCACACCAGCAATCCAGCCCCGCCTCAACGCTCCAACGGCCCCCCCAACTCAGTCTGACTCCGTGCAACTCTGTGTACTCTGTGGTAAAAAAACACCCACCCCACAACTCGCCAACACCCCCCAACTCAGTCTGACTCTGTGCAACTCTGTGTACCCTGTGGTAAAAAAACACCCGCAACACAACTCTCCCACGCCCCGCACTCAGTCTGCCCCCGTGCACTCTGTGGTCACAAAATCCAGCTCCGCCCCTACGTCGCCCCTTCCGATTCCAGCCGCGTTCGTACGCCGCTGACGAAGCTCTCCAGCTGTCCGGCGGTGCTGTACAGGTGCGCTGAAAACCGCACAAAGCGACGCCCCTGCCAGCTGCCTGTGAGCACTTCAATTCCGTGCCGCTCCCGCAGCTCCGTCTGCAACGCATCCGGATGACCGTGATAACCCGGCTGCCAGCCCGAGGTCTGCGGCAGTTCCACCGCCGCCATGCTCACAAAATCCGCTTCTCCCGGAGTACAGAACACGTCCACGCCCGGAAGCTCCAGCAGTGCGCGGCGAGCTTCCGCAATCAGGCCGTGCGAATGCCGGCGATATTCCGCCAGCACGTCAGGACGGAAAAACCGCACAGCGTCTGCCAGCGCCAGCAGCGGAGCAGGATCGCGGGTACCGAGCCACTGCAGGCCGTCCTTCCAGGATGCCGGCTTCCCTGCAATGCTCCCGCCCCAGCTGATCACCGGAGTTTCCAGTCTCGACTGCTGACGCGGATGCACCCACAGAAAACCGCTGCCGAACGGACCGCACAACCACTTATGACCGCTCGCACAGTAATAGTCGCAGCCAATCTCATCCAGCCGCACATCCAGCAAAGCCAGTGCATGCGGGCCGTCAATGCAGACCGGAATCCGTCGCCGCTGAGCCATTTGACAGACTTCCTGGACCGGCAGGACACACGCCGTGGCAGAGGTCACATGGCTGATGACAATCAGGCGAGTAGCCGTCGTGATGGCCGATTCCACCGCCAGCACGGATTCGGCCGGAGTTGGCGGAAACGGCAGCGTGGCGAATGTCAGCTTCGCCCCTGCAGCCCGACAACGCGCCTGCCAGATGTTCTTCACCGCACCGTATTCATGATTCGTCAGCAACACCTCGTCGCCCGGCCCCAAATTCACACTCGCCGCCACCGCGTTCATCGCCACGGTTGCGTTGTCCACCAGCACCAGCCGGCGCGGGTCGGTGTGCAGGAATTTCGCAAGCACCCCACAGGTGTCGTCCAGCAGCTCTTCCAGCTCGCGGCAGAAAAACCGCATCGGCTGCTGCTCAAGCCGACGACTCCAGCGCTCCCGCGCCTCTCGCACCACTCGCGGTGATGGGCCAAAGGAACCATGGTTGAGATAGATGCAGCCCGGATCCAGATCCCATTCATCGGCCAGCGGATGCCGGCTGCCCACGGCCATCAGAGCGACTCCAGAAAAGTACCCACGTGGCCTGCCACCTCGCTTCGCACCTGCCAGTGCAGCAGATGGCCGGCAGTCGGAAAGTCGATTCGCAGACAGTCCATCATCAGCCTCTGCAGACGTTCGGCGTCCTCCTGCGGCAACATTCCGCCGCGGGCCACGTCGCCGCGGAGCAGCAGTGTCGGGCAGGTCACCCCGCTAAAACTTGCCTCCTGATCGTAGCCCTCATGCCAGCGGCCAGCCAGAATCAGAGTCATTACGCGGGGGTCCAGATCCCGAATGCAGGATGCTGAAAATCGCAGCGAAACCGCGTCCCTCACGTCGCTGATGCGCATCACCCGACCGTCCGGCCAGCTCTTCACAACCTCGCTCCCAAAACCCTCCGCCAACTGCCGCACCGACAAGTCCTTCCGACCCGCCCATCGCTGCATGGCCTCAAACGTCGGCTGATACATCGTGTCCGAAAGCTGCTGCCAAAAACCCGGCGACGGCGGATCCTCCAACACCACCGCAGATACCCTCGACGGCCGCGCAGCCGCCGCCGCGGTGGCAACCAACGCCCCCAGAGAATGCCCGTAAAGCACCACACTCCCACGCTCCGCATCAATCGCCGCCAACGCGTCCTGCAGGTAATCCCGGATGCGGTAACTCCCATCCGCATGCCCGGATATCCCATGCCCACGAAAGTCCACCGCCCGCACACAAAACCGCGACGGAAACAGACAGGCCAGAGAAGAAAAGGTCCTCCCCGCCCGCCCCACACCGTGCAGCATGAGTATTCGCTCTCCAAAACCCGCCCGCAGGTCCTGGATCCCAATGGATACACCGTCAGCAGTCGTCACAAAATCCCGCGTCATCGCGATGGTCTCCTCTCAAGGCCCCATTGTATCGCCTCACCACCTCCCCGTCTCATTTCTCGCTTACTCACTTCCTCGCTTCTCACTTCCTCGCTTCCGTCTACTATCCACGCTCTCCTCTCTCACGCAGCGGGCGACACATCCGGTGCGGCGCCGTCAGCCGCCGCACCACACCACGCACCCTGCCCACACCTGAGCGGGCGGGCGGAAGCCCCCGGTTGCGATTTCGGCACCCTGGTGCTCAAGGCGTCAGCACCGCGGCACCAGCACCCTTTACCCGCAGGCTGCCGCCAGGCGGCTCAGCGTGAGTCCGCCCCGCACTGTGTTTTAGCCCGGAGGGCGACACATCAATAGCCGGCGCCGTCAGCCGCCGCACCCCGCACCCTGCCCACACCTGAGCGGGCGGGCGGAAGCCCCCGGTTGCGTTTCGCACCCTGGTGCGCACGGCGTCAGCATCGCGGCACCAGGCCCCTTTACCCGCAGGCTACCGCCAGGCGGCTCAGCGCATTCTCACTTCTCACTTCCCTCTACTCTCCACTTTCTACCCTCTACTCTCTCGCGCAGCGGGCGGAAGCCCCCGGTTGCGTTTCGCACCCTGGTGCGCACCGCGTCAGCATCGCGGCACCAGGCCCCTTTACCCGCAGGCTGCCGCCAGGCGGCTCAGCGCGAGTTCTCACTTCCCACTTCCGCGCGGCGCCCCCTTCTCTCCTCTCCACTTTCTACGCTCTACTCTCTCGCGCAGCGTCCTTTACCCGCAGGCTTCCGCCAGGCGGCTCATCGCGCCTCTCACTTCTCACATCTCCTCTCTACATTCCACCCTCTCCCCTCTCGCGCAGCGCCGCCCTGGCTTTTCGGGCCCCCTGGTCTAAAACCCCACTCGTCACAGCGCAAAAACCTTTCGCGGAGCACATCATGGGGCGAGTTGCAATTTTGGGGGCGTCGGGGACCATTGGTCGGAAACTGGCAGAAATGCTCACCGCGCAGGGGCGGCAACTGCTCCTGATTGGCCGCAACGCCGAACGCCTGCAGTCGCTGGCTGCTGCCTCCGGACATCCGTTCTTCGTCACCGACTGCAGCTCCTCACAGGCTCTTGAAGACACCCTGCGGCAGTCCGCTGAACAGCACGGGCCGTTCACCGGCATTGTCAACTGCATCGGCTCCGTGGTGCTCAAACCCGCCCATCTCACGTCCGACGACGAATTCCGCCAGACGCTCGAAACCAACCTCTTCACGGCCTTCGCCACAGTCCGCGCCGGAACGAAGGTGCTCCGCGAGAGCGGTTCGGGGGGCAGCATTCTGTTGTTTGCATCCGCTGCTGCGGAAATCGGGATTCAAAACCACGAAGCCATCGCCGCTGCCAAGGGCGGCGTCATCGGACTCGCCCGGTCCGCCGCTGCCACCTATGCGCCGGCCAACGTTCGCGTGAATGTCATCAGCCCGGGACTCATTCGCACCGAAATGACCCGCCGCATTTGGGAACATCCCGCCAGCGCCGCGGCATCCACCGCCCTGCATGCCCTTGGACGTCTCGGAGAACCCGCGCAGGTGGCCTCGCTCGCCGCATGGCTGCTGGAACCCGGTCAGGACTTTATCACCGGCCAGGTCATCGGCGTCGACGGCGGCCTTGGGCATGTGCTCGCACGCCGCAGCTGAATTTTCCCGCTTCCGCTTCCGCCCCCGCTTCCGCGCCGCGGCCCCTTCCCAGATACCCCGTCAGGTCCCCGAGTATGCAGGCAGCCATCATCTACCCGCACCAGCTCTTCGAACAGCACCCGGCGGTGTCGGGGGCCGCGGAGATCTTTCTGGTTGAAGATCCGCTGCTGTTCACCCACTACCGGTTTCATCGCAGCAAGCTGATGCTCCACCGGGCCTCCATGGAAATCTTCGCGGACCGGCTGCGTCGGGACGGCCACAAAGTGCGGCTCATCGAAACGCACCTGCTCCCCGCCGGTCGCGGGCTCGGCGAAATTCTCCGGCAGCACGGCGTCACCTGCGCTCGCTGCGTGGACCCCTGCGATGACTGGATGCTGCAGCGTTTGCAGACCAGTCTGCAGGCTGTCGGTATCACCCTCGAACTGCTCAGCGACCCCCACTTCCTGACTCCGCCCACCGCCTTTGACCGGCTCAATGCATCCGGCAAAAAGTGGTTCTTCACCGATTTCTACATCGACCAGCGAAAGCGGCTGGATGTGCTGCTGGAAGACGGCGGCAGGCCTGTGGGGGGCAAGTGGAGCTTCGATCCGGAAAATCGAAAAAAACTCCCCCGCGACATCCGCATCCCGGCAGCATGGCAGCCGGCATCAGCCGGAACTGCGGCCGAACAAACCGCCGTCCGCTCAGCCGCCGCATGGGCCGCCCGCGAATATCCCGCTGCTCCCGGTGACGCCCGTGACTTCAATTTCCCCGTCAGCCGCGCCCAGGCCCTCAACGCGCTGCAGCAGTTCCTCGATCAGCGTCTGGCCGACTTCGGCCTCTACGAAGACGCCATGCACACCGATCATCTGGTGCTGTTCCACTCCGTCCTCACGCCTCCCCTGAACATCGGTCTGCTGTCACCCCAGGAAATCGTCACCGCAGCACTCGCCAGACGCAACCACGTGCCGCTCAATTCGCTGGAAGGTTTCATCCGCCAGGTGATCGGCTGGCGAGAATACATCCGCGGCGTCTACCTCCACTACGGCCGCCGCCAGCGGTGCCGGAACTTCTGGGGCTATCACCAGCGACTGCCGGCCGCGTTTTATGACGGCACCACAGGGATTGAACCGGTCGATCTGGTGATTCGCCGCGTCCTCAGGCATTCATGGTGCCACCACATTGAGCGGCTCATGATCCTTGGCAACTTTATGCTGCTCTGCGAACTGCACCCGGATGACGTCTATCGCTGGTTCATGGAACTGTTCATTGATGCCTACGACTGGGTGATGGTGCCGAATGTGTATGGCATGAGTCAATACGCGGATGGCGGGCTGATCACGACCAAACCGTACATCAGCGGCTCCGCCTATGTGCTGAAAATGAGCAACTTCAAACGCGGCCCGTGGTGCGAAATCTGGGACGCGCTGTACTGGAGATTCGTCGACCGCCACCGCGACTTCTTCGCCGCCAACCCCCGCATGTCCATGATGGCCCGACAATGCGAACGACTCGGACCAAAACTCACCCAGCACCACCGCACCGCAGAAAAGTTCCTGCAAAAACTC
>JBEAUF010000355.1:0-5975 GCA_041161565.1 Planctomycetota bacterium
GAGAAGAGGGGCGCCGCGCGGAAGTGAGAAGTGAGAACGCGCGCTGAGCCGCCTGGCGGCAGCCTGCGGGTAAAGCGCCCTGGTTACGCGATGCTGACGCCGCGGGCAGGGGTGCGCACCAAGGTGCGAAATCGCAACCGGGGGCTTCCGCCCGCCCGCTCATAATCATGGTAAACGCGAGGCCAAACACATGAGCCGCCTGGCGGCAGCCTGCGGGTAAAGTGCCCTGGTTACGCGATGCTGACGCCGCGGGCAGGGGTGCGCACCAGGGTGCGAAATCGCAACCGGGGGCTTCCGCCCGCCCGCTCATAATCATGGTAAACGCGACGCCAAACCCATGAGCCGCTTGGCGGCAGCCTGCGGGTAAAGTGCCCTGGTTACGCGATGCTGACGCTGCGGGCAGGGGAGCGCACCAGGGTGCGAAATCGCAACCGGGGGCTTCCGCCCGTCCGCTCAGGCGCGTGCAGCCGGGCCATCGGCTGCCAACGGTGTCAACGAGATTCGGGCGCGGTGTGGTGCGGCGGCTGACGGCGCCGCAATGGATGTGGCGCCCTTCGGGCTGAAACGCAGAGGGGGGCGGACTCGTGATGAGCCGCCCTGCGCTCAGGGGGTGGGTGCAGAGCTCGAACTTCGCTGAAATCCCGTGGCAGCCACGGGATCTGCTGCGGGAGCTGCTTCGCCGGGGGGCGGCGGCAGAGTCGCCGGACGCTGCTCGGCCAGCTTTGGATCCAGCTCCACTGCGTGGCGGAAGGCCGCATCAGCTTCGGGGATTTGGCCGAGCTGCGTGAAGACCTGGGCGAGGTTCAGCCAGGCGATGGAGTTGGCCGGATCGAGCTCCGCAGCCTGTTCGAAGTCCACGAGGGCGCGATTCCAGTCGTTCAGTTCGAGCCGCAGTCGGCCGCGTTCGAACCAGGTTTCGGCGTCCCTCGGGTTGATGCGGAGAGCCTCTGCAAAGTCCGCCTGCGCCGCCGGGAAGTTCTGCAGTTCCCAGTGCAGATGGGCACGGTTGCGCCGCGCCGCGAAATCTTCAGGAGCTGCCATAATCGCCTTAGAATAATCGGCAAGAGCCAGCTCTTTCCGGCCCTGCCTGGCAAGCACCGAGCCGCGGTTGACGAGGGCTTCCGGGTAGCCGGGGTTGTGGGTAATGGCGTGGTTCCATGCGTCCAGAGCAAGATCCGTCCGGCCGGTTGCTTCGTACAGAACCCCGAGGTCGTACCAGGCGATCGGCTGGGCGGGGTCGAGTGCCAGCGCCTGTTGATAGGCGGCAATCGCCTGCTGTGGCTCTCCGGCTCGCTCATACCGCCAGGCAACTTCAAGGTACTCTTCAAAGGAATCGATCTTTTCGGCGCAGCCAAAGGCTGTCAGCAGGATCAGGGCGGCGAGGCTGCGGATGGAATGATGCAGAATCATGAACGGGCTTTCCTTGTTTCCGTCAGACAATCGCCGATGACTGTGTTGGGGTGGTTCCGGCAAGCAGCGCACCCTGAATCTCCCGCCGCAGCTCCTCCAGTCCCCGTTCGTCAGTGAAGATCCGGGTCGAGGCTGAGCGGAAGTTGGGAGTCAGTCTCTGTGACTGCTCAGGAGTCACAATCACGAATAATGGTTCAGAACCCGATCGTTGCAAATGCTCCCGCCCGAAACTCTCCACGTCGTCCTCCGGAATCCGGTCCGCCATGAGCACAATTGCGGCGGGCTTCGTCACGTCACGCACCGTAGCCGCCTCCAGTCCCGATGCCGAACCAACACCAGGCAACCCGGCCTGCAGAAAATACTCCAGACAACTTGCCCGGCGCTCGTTCACGCTGTCAACCCACAATAGCGCGGGTCTGCGGATCACGGTCGGCTCATAATGATCACCGGCAGGCGGCTGATGACGTTCCGACGGACCCGCGGCAGATGGAAAGGCCGAGCCCAGCAGCAGATCGCGGGCCGGGACACGACCCAGTAACCGCCGCATAAGCTGCGGAGACCAGAATGCGAGATGTCCGAAAATCATGATCAGGCCAAAGGTCCACATGCCCATCAAGCCGCCAATCCCGAGGTGCATCAGGAAGCCCATGAACAACACGAGCGGCCGCAGAGGACGAATCCAGATCAGCACGGGAAAGAAAACTTCCCAGACAATGGTGGAATGGGTCGCCAGGTCGCTGATCCATGGATACCAGGCAGTCCATGTCATGTCGACCGCCTGGTACTCCAGATTTGAAAACGCCATCCAGACAGCCTCACCGTTCCACCACGCGTCCCCCTGAAGCTTGGACAGGCCGGCGAATGCGTAAATCACACAGAAGTGAATCTGGATCAGACGCACGGCCAGGCGAGTGCTGACGGAGGGCGTGATGGGGGGGATGGTAAAGGGCTGACCGGCGGCCTGAGCTGCCCGACGCGCGCGGCGGACCTGCCACCAGCGGTCCACCGATAGCAGACTGCCTCCCGCTCCGATACACAAATACAGACTCAGCAGCCCGTTGATCTGATCCAGCCCGTAGTTCGCCATCTGCGCTCGATACGAGTAGGAAATTGTGATGAGGAAGGCCAGCACCGAAGTCACTCGCGTGCAGCAGCCAATCCAGAACAGAAACAGCACCCCGAGACAGGCCAGATGCACAGGCCACATGAGGTTCTCAGGCACGTACCACCAGAATGACGGCGAAAACATGCCCTCCTGAATGCTGCGGATCGCCTCAGGACTGTTCCAGCCGTCCGCGGCGAAGAATGCCCGCAGATGAATCCCCCAGACAAGGTGGGTATAGAAGAGCATGCCCCCCACCAGTACTCGCATCAGACTCAGTACCACCGGGTCCGCCGGGGCAAACCAAAATCGGTCCCAACCCCGCAGAAATTCCCGGCCAGTGACCGTCGCCAATCGCCAGACACCCGCGAGGCGATCCAGAGCGCCGCTCATTGCAGATCCTTTGCCGTGAATGATCCCAGCGGCTGCTCCGTGTACAAATCAGCGTCCGTCAGCCTGCCACCCGCGCGAATTCGCGGCATGGAGGAAAGTTCGTGGCGAATCGTCGACAACGAAACGCTCTGACCACCGTGCTCCCGCAACAGGTTACGGGCAAACCCACGCACAATCTCCGGCTGCTGCTCCGGCTCTGAATTCCCCAGCACCTCGGACAGCATGAAATGCCGGTGGTAGAGCAAACGTGGGGAGATTTGAAAGTTTGGAAACTGACCGGAAACAGTGCTGCCGTCGGGACGCGTCACCGTCCATGACACCAGATTGCTGCTGCCAGGCTCCGGGGCGAAATAGTGAAATCCATGGTTCAGGTACAACGCCTGCAGATACGGCGACATCACGTCCCACAGCTTTCGCGATGTGGACGATGCTGGGCCGACGGTAAGCGGTGCAGAGATGATCGCGATCACGTGCAGCACTAACAGGACATTAAGACAGACATATCCCAATTTCCTGAAAAACCCACGGCGGTGATTTGGTGCGGAGGCGGGACTGTTCAGCGGTTCGGGCTGATCGAGCCGTTGCTGTTGAGTGCGGACTTCGCTGGAGACTGTCTGTTCGGACTGCTCCGGGGACACTGCGAGGATCATGCGGGAGTTCCAGGATGGAAAAGAAACCCGGGCCGACCAGCGTTACCGGCACCAGCCGGCTCGGGTTTTTGTGGGCACTGTGACGGGTTTGACCGCAGTTGGCCGCTGGTTTTTTGGGACCAGACGAACACCGGCAGGTCAAGTTCCGCTTAGCGACCGGCGACAGCCAGTGGCTGGCTGGCAGCGGCTTCGTTGACAGCGACGGCGTAGCGCTGACCAGCGCGAACCTGCTGTTCGGAGCTGCTGACGAGAGTCTGTCCGTTGCGAATCACTTCGACGCGGATCTGGTAGGTGAAGTCAACGCCGGCCTGTGGGAGCGGGATGGAGTACTGACGCTCGGTGCCGGTGATGGTCATCTTCTGGCCCATGAGGTACACGGTTGCGTCGGCCGGAACCTTAACGATCAGTGTTGCGGGCTGAACGCGAGCGGTGGTGGCGGCCGGAGCGGGATGGGTGATCGTCCCGTGGCTGCTGGAGGAGCCGCTTGAGCCGTGCTTTGCGGAAGAGCCGCTGGAGCCATGGCTGCTGGAGGAGCCGCCGGACTTGTGCTTGCCGGCCGATGAGCCGCTTGAGCCGTGGCTGCTGGAGGAACCAGTGGAGCCGTGCTTTGCGGAAGAGCCGCTGGAGCCATGGCTGCTGGAGGAGCCGCCGGACTTGTGCTTGCCGGCTGATGAGCCGCTTGAGCCGTGGCTGCTGGAGGAACCAGTGGAGCCGTGCTTTGCGGAAGAGCCGCTGGAGCCATGGCTGCTGGAGGAACCGCCGGACTTGTGCTTGCCGGCTGATGAGCCGCTTGAGCCGTGGCTGCCGGTGGAGCCGTGGCTGCCGTGTGAGGCGTGGCTGCCGTGTGAGGCGTGGCTGCCGTGTGAGGCGTGATCGCCGGAAGAACCGGTGGAGCCATGGCTGGCGGAAGAGCCGCTGGAACCGTAGTGCTTGTACTTGCCGGCTTCGGCATGGTTGGTACCGAGGGCCAGAAGGGCGAGCAGGCACGCGCTGTGGGCGGCCATTTTGAACGAAATCATGTTGTCACTCCATTTACCAAGTTAGCTGGTTTTATCAGCGGACACCACGTCTGCTGATCCGTCTTGATGGTCAGGCACAACCGCACTGTCGGTGCCCACTGACCAAACACCCCCATCGCCAGAAGCTTTGCGAAGGCCGTCAATCCCCCAAGTGCCCGAAGCGAATGAGAGGGCTGGGGTGAATGTACTGAATGCGTGCTTTATGTCAATCAGATCTTTTGGGCAATTTGTACTGAATGAATTGAAAAGCAGAGATTTACTGCCCTGAGTTCGTTTACTTGTTTAACCGGCCTCGGTACACCTCACATCCGCCTGCACCGACGGCGTGATCGGAGCCTCGCCAGTGGCCGGGTCCTGCCACGCGGTACTGGCGACAAAGTGAAGCGCCTCAGGCGAATGGATTGACGGAAAATGACAAAGGAGCTGCAGATGGGTAAAGCAAAAGCTGGCTGGTCTTTCGCGAGGCTGGTTCCCGGAATCGTAGTGGGGGTCGCAATACTGTGTCTGCCCCCCGGCGATCACTCAACGGCTGCCCGTGCGGAAGACAAGTCCACCGGCTGGCAGCACGAATTCAAAGCCGCCGAAGCTCAGGCGAAAGCTTTGCAGGTGCCACTGGTTATACATTTTCATGCATCCTGGTGTGGTCCCTGCCGCCGCATGGAATCTGAAGTGCTCAGTAACGCCCAGGTAATAAACCTATTGGGAAATGGGATCGTCGGAGTCAAGGTGGATTCGGACCGGAATCGTGATCTGGTTTCCCGGTTTGGTATTCGATCCCTGCCTTCCGACGTGATCATCTCGCCCGACGGCAAGGTGCTTGCGAAGGACGTTGGTTCACCGGGTTTGTCCGGCTACGTTGCGCGTCTGAAGCGGCACATGCGGCCGCCGGCCGCCGCTTCCGCGCCAGCCGCGGGGCCTGCCGCGGAGTGATCCGCGGCCGCTGGAGCCGGGGGCACAACAGCCGATGTGGCAGCAGCTCTGCGGCTCAGTGCGTTACCGAGCCTCTGAGCGGTCGGGCGGCAGCCCCCGGTTGCGATTCGGCACCCTGGTGCCCACCCCTTGCCCGCGGCGTCAGCGTCCCGTGAGCGGTCGGGCGGAAGCCCCCGGTTGCGTTTCGGCACCGTGGTGCCCACCCCTTGCCCGCGGCGTCAGCGTCCCGTGAGCGGACGGGCGGAAGCCCCCGGTTGCGTTTCGGCACCTTGGTTCGCGTTCGTGGCTGCGGTGTTGGTGTCGCGTAGGCAGGTCACTTTACCCGCGGGCTTCCGCCCTGCGGCTCAGTTGGCTTCCGCCCTGCGGCTCAGTGCGCCTTTTTATTCCGCTCCTCCCCCCGATTTCCCAATTTCCATTTTCCCATCACGCCGAAACAGATTACCATGTCGCCTCTGCTCCCGGCTCCCCGCC
>JBEAUF010000361.1:0-38976 GCA_041161565.1 Planctomycetota bacterium
CTGATTCGCCAATCCTGCCACAGGTCGTTAAAATCGATGCAGTACTCCCGGTTTCCCGCAGTCCGAACTGCACAGCATGGCAGAACATCAGGATTCCAGCGATTATTCCCCACGTGAAGACGATCAGCGGATGGTCCGTCTGCAGGAGGGAGACGCGCAGGCGTTTGCGGAAATCGTTGCCGTCTGGCAGGACCCGCTGCTGCGGTTCTTTCTTCGCAGCACTCGGGATCCGGTGTTTTCTGAGGACCTTGTTCAGGAAACCCTGTTGAGGCTCTACCGGACTTCATGGGACTACATCCCGCAGGGGCTGTTTCGAGGTTTTCTTTTTCGAATTGCCCGCAATCTGCTGATAGATCAGAGTCGCAGGAGAGTTTCAGACCTGTTGTTGCGGTCCGTCAGACGACCTGAGCGACTTGACGGTGACGTGGACTGGATGGCACAGTTTCCGGGAACTTCCCGGAGCGCTGAGTCAGCAGCGGAGGACCGGGAGGTGGATGCCCTTGTTCGCGAGTTTCTGGCTGATTTTCCGGAAGAACAGCGGGTGACATTTACCTTGTATCACTACGAGTCTTTGACGCTCCCTGAAATCGCCGACGCCACCAACGCCGGTCTTTCCACCACCAAAAGTCGCCTTCGGCTGGCTCGTGAAAAGCTTCGCGAACTGCTGACCGCTCGCGGCTTTGGCGAAGGCTGGCGGGAGTCTCACGAAAACAGCTGAAAATCATTGTGCCCCTTTCTGCTCAAAAATATTTCATGTGAATCTCCGCTATGCCACACTTCAGCCGACTCACCGATATTATCACCTGCAGCCTCACGGATATGCTCAAAGCCGCCGACGATCCACGACAGCTGCTGCAGGAGGTGCTGACGGAAATGCAGGAGGGCCTTGCGGCCTGCCAGAGAAACGTGCGTTCCAGCACCGCCAACCATCAGCGTCTGGAGCGTGAGCTGCAGGACTGTGTGGCCCAGATTGAAGACTGGCGCAACCGCGCCCGGCAGGCATTGCAGGACGGGAGTGAAGTCGGTGCTCGTCAGGCTCTGCAGCGCAAGGCTGAACTCGAAGCTCTCGTGGAAGGCCTTCGTCCGGAACTGGAAGCTGCCGCCTCGACCTGCCAGAATCTGATCCGCATCCGCAAAGCACTCGAAGCGCGCTTCGCGGAGGCATTGCGATGCATGGAAGAACTCACCGGCACTGTCCTGCATCTGGCCGCAGACAGCTCCGCTGAAGCCGCTCTCGCTCAGCCCCCCAGCCGTCGCAATGACGCACTGGAGGCGGAACTGGAAGCACTCCGCCGTGAACTTGAGAATTGATCCTGCACCATCCCACGGTCTCCTGGAATCTCCATCATGTCACGAAATGTCAGACTGTTGTCCGTGCTGTCGCTGTTGCCTTTGTTTATCGCCGCTCCGGCCTGTCTCGGCAGCGACGATGGGTCGTCAGCATTTGACGCTGCTCAGTATGGCAGTGAGGTGGGCGGTCTGAATGAGTTCATTCGGCAGGGGCGAATCTCGGGGTTCGTGACAGCCGTTCAGCACGATTCTGACGAACCTGTGTGGGCAACGGGTGGACAGGCTGACATGGCCGCCGGCCGTCCGATGCAGCAGGACACCATTTTCCGCGTCGCTTCACTCAGCAAAACTCTCACCGCCACCGCACTGCTGCAGCTGATTGCTGCGGGCCGCTGCGGCATTGATGATCCCGTTGCCATGCACCTGCCGGCGTTCCGCCAGCCGAAGCTGGCGGATGGCAGTCCGGCGCGTGAGCCAACCATTCGCGAGATCCTGACCCATACGGCGGGTCTGGCGAACAGCTCGGGGCTCGAGGGTGATCGCACGCTCGAACAGGAAGTGGATGCAATTGCACGGCGGCCGCTTCAGTTTCCGCCAGGTTCACGATGGCAGTACAGCAGCGGGCTGACCGTTGCCGGGCGACTCATCGAAGTACTCTCCGGAAAGTCCTTCGAGGATTATCTGAGCAGCTCAATCACTGAACCACTCGGCATGCGCGACACCGCATTTAGCCTCAGCCCGCCACAGGCCCTGCGTCTGGCAGTCACATACCAGCCCGGTGATGCGCCTGGCAGTCTGCGGCCGGTGAGCATTCCTGATCCGACAGTTCATCGCATGCCCAATCCTTCCGGCGGTCTGTATTCGACGACCGGCGATCTGCTGAAGTTTTATCGGGCGGTACTGGATGCTTTTCACGGGCGCCCGACACCGCTGAATCTGTCACAGGAAACTGTCCGGGAGATGCTCACACCCCACACCGGTCAACTCGAAACCGGTTTTACTCCGGGGAACGCGTGGGGACTTGGCTGGTGCCTGATCCAGCGCCCCCAGGGAGTGACTCGCCTGTTATCACCGGAGACATTTGGCCACGGAGGCGCCTGGGGCACTCAGGCCTGGGTGGACCCCCATCGCAATCTGATTTTGCTGCTGATGATTCAGCGATCCGGCTTTGGGAACAGCGATGGCTCGGAAGTTCGCGATGCGTTTAATGAAGCGGTGCTGCGGTCTTTCAGGGGGACCAGCCACGACACGGCGAAGATCACTGCGTGGCATGGTCATCAGCGGGCCGTAGAGTTGACGCGTGGAAATACTCGCGTGGTGCTGGGCCCGGAAACGGGTGGCCGCGTGCTTGAGTACACGATTGATGGCCGCAATGCGCTGTATCTCGACGAGCGTGAATCTGCATGGCAGCCCGGCATGCCGCCGCAGTCATCTGCCGGGCGTTTTGACTTCGGTCCGGAGCTGGTGGTACCGCGGCACACGGTGATCTGGTCGGGGCCGTGGACTGCAGAGATCACGGGTGCGTATTCTGCGAGGCTGGTGAGTCAGCGTGATCCGGAATCCGGAGTTCAGTTGATTCGGGATTTTTCACTTGTTGAGGAAGCCGTGGCAAATGCAGGGAACACCACGGGTGAGGGACGCCGCTGGGCCGGGGCAGTGCTGGTATGCCGGCAGGTGCTGATGAATACTGGTAGTTCTGTGGTGGAGTATTGTCACTGGGGAAGGTCGTTTCACCCGCAGCCCGGAATCTGTGTGATTCCGCTGGGCGACCGCCCGAGTCGATTTCCTTCGAAGTATGTGATGTATGAGGCGGATGGTGGGATCAATCCGAAAGCTGCGGATCCGCAGATTCGAGAGCGTGATGGTGTGCTGGAGATTCTGGGCCCGCCGCGACGTCCCAAGCTGGGCTTCGATACCTATGCGGGCTGGCTGGCTTTTGTGATGCCGGACAATCGGCTGTTTGTCAAGCGTTTTCCGGCGGATCCGGATCGGGTTTATAACGAAGCTGCAGGGCTGACGATTTCCGTTTGGTATCCGCAGGGAAAGATGGTGGAACTGGAGCCGATTGGACCGCGTGAACGATTGGTTCCGGGAGCGGTTGCGGAGTTCACGGAGACGTGGAGCGTTGCTGAATTTTCGTTTCCTGCCGCCGGTGAATTTCCGGATCTGGCCCGCATACGGCAGCTGGTGGTTCCAGCTGCCGCTGAGCCGGGTGCCGGGGCTTCTGCGGTTTCGGTGGGTGGACGATGACGACTGCGCTGGCAGGGGCGCGGTCTGTCTCACCCTCAGTTGTCCTGCTTATGTTTGTGCTGGCGGGATTTGCTGCGTGGTACTTCGGCAGCTGGCCTGCTCTGCTCCTGCTGTTGCTGACTCGCGCAGTTCAGGACCGTAAAGCAGCGGCGGGACGAGAACTGCTGCTGGTGATGATCCCTGGCTGCTGGCTGTTGTTGCAGTGGATCTCGGGGGATCGCCGTTTGTTTTTTTCGTGGAGTCTGGGACTGGCAGCCTGTGCGTTGACATCGGGAGTGGGTCGAGGTCGACTGCGGCGGTTGTCGAGTGGTGTCAGTGTGGTGATTGTGTTTCTGATGATTCGCATTCAGCAGCAGGCTTTACCGCGAGTGCTGTTCATTGAGACGCTGGCTGCTGCCGGAATTCTGTCGGTCACACTGCTGCTGCATGGAGGCCGGCCGGGGCGATTGTTTTCGGACGCGCTGGTGGTTGCTGCGGCTTCAATCCTTGCCTGTTTTTCTCTGGCCCTTTGAAGGTTTATGAGCATGCAGCGGAGAAATTTTCTGCAATCCACTGCTGTGGTCTCGTCACTGCTGCCGGCAGCTCTGCAGGCCGACCAGTTGCAGGTGAGTGCCGCCGGGACCGAAGCGGCGCCGGCGGATCCAGCGGACGTGGTGCGGGGAATGACGGAGAATCTGCCGCCGCAGATGCAGCAGGCTCGCAATACAGCGCTCGATCTGCTGAAGCCCAGTCCTGCGCAACTGGAACGGGGGTTACGGCTGCATGCTGAGTCGATAGTGTTTGATTCCTACGGGTTTTCGCCGCGTGCAGCTATCGATGGGGCGGCGCTGGCGGCTGTGATTGAGGCTGGTGGCTCACTGCAGGAAGTGGAAGAACTGCAGGAGGACATGACGATGACTCGTTATGTCTCGGATCCGGTGGAACAACGCGAGTATCTCGATGCCTGGCGGGCATCGGGTGTGACCTGCGTGTTTCAGAATGCCGGCCAGGAATGCCAGGACGCACTGCGTCTGCTGCGGAGGCTGGCCCGCTTCACGTGGGTCACTGACATGTTGCGCAGTGAAGTCAGTAAAGCCGTGGTTCCTGCTGATATCGAAGCGGCCAAACGCAGTGGCCGTCGTTGCCTGTACTTCACCGGCAATGGCATTCCGCTGGCGCAGCAGTGGAATACGCCCGAGGATGAGCTGGAGAATGTGCGGATCTTTTTTCAGCTGGGAATCCGCATGATGCACCTGACCTACCAGCGTCGCAATATGATCGGCGACGGCTGCGGGGAGCCGGGAAATGCCGGATTAAGCGATTTTGGGGTGACGGCAATCAAAGAGCTGAATCGTCAGGGCATCATTCCGGACTGCGCCCATTCGGGCTGGCGCACCAGTCTTGAAGCGGCACGGGCTTCGGCCAGGCCTGTGGTTGCCAGTCACACAACCTGTGCTGCACTCCACCCGCATATCCGCAGCAAGCCCGACGAAGTGATCCGCGCGATCGCAGACAGCGGCGGCTATATTGGCATCTGCTGCATTTCTGCGTTCCTGCGCGGTACCGGAGATATTCGGGCATTTCTGGATCATCTGGAATACGCCGTGAAGACCTTCGGCGCCGAACATGTGGCTATCGGCACTGACGTTGCATGGTCTTCGTCCAACTCCCGCACCCAGGCGGCGCTGCTGCCCAGACGCCCCCGCTCCCGGCAGCCCTTTCGCAGTCTCTGGCCAGCCGATGATTTTCAGACAACCGAGCAAATGACGTCGAGTTTGAGTTGGATCAACTGGCCTTTGTTCACTGTCGGCATGGTGATGCGTGGGTTTACAGATGAACAGATTCGCATGATTCTGGGAGGAAACGTGCTGCGTGTGGCGCGGGAGACACTTGGGGGCTGATCAGTCACTGGCGAATTGATGCGGCCTGCATCCCCAAATTTTCAAACAGATACAGCCCGGATTTTCCCGGGCAGACGAGATCAATGTCACCGTCCGCATCGATGTCAACGGCGGACATTTGCAGTCCGGTGCCGGCCGAGCCTTTGGGGAAGTCTTTGAGTGCCCAGCGGTCTTTGGCTTCGGCTGGCGCATTGACGGCGGGATCGCCGTGAAAAATTGTGCTGCGTTTCCATTGAGCGGTACTGCGATCATACTGGAATGCATACACGACCGGTGCGTCGGTGGCGCCAGCTTCCGTTTCGTGAGCGTACACACGTTTGCCGGTGATCAGCTCCGGTTCGCCCTTCCCGTCAAGGTTGGCACGCAACAGCGTGTGCACCTGTGAAAAGGTATCGTCGATCGTGTGTTTCTCCCAGTTTCGCGACCCGTCGGCGGCAGTGGACTGTTTGAGCCACTGCAGGCCGAAGCCGTGACCGTTGCCCCAGACAACATCCGTGAGGCGATCGCCGTCGACGTCGTAACCGAGAATAAAGATGCCAGCTGCCCCCAGCTGGAATTCGGCGTGGAATCTCCAGACAGCAGTTGCATCTGCCGGCTGTTCGTACCAGCCTTTGGGAGTGATGATGTCGGTGCGACCGTCGGCATTCACGTCTCCGGCACCAATTCCATGCCCGGCTCCTTCCTTACCGCATTCATGGCGCTTCCATTGCACCGGGCTGCGTGAGGTCAGTTCGTAGAAGACAACCACGTTGCCAGGATTGGGCAGGAATTCCGGTTGTGCATCACCGATGAGGTTAATGAGTTCGCCGGTTTCCATATTGCCGGGCAAATCAATTTCATGCTCCGTCCATTTCGCCGTGGCGTCACCGCCGGGGTTCTGTACCCAGCCGACGCGTTTGCCGAAATAATTGCAGGTGACAATATCCGGACGGCCATCGCCATTAACGTCCATCACGGCATCACAGAAATCTTCGTAGTAATGAGGATTGGGAGCACTGGCGGGGACATTTCGGACCTGGTGTCGAGTCCAGTTTGGGGCGGCATACCACGAATCGCCGCAGAAGATGTCGATGCGACCGTCGCCGTTGAAATCTCCCGTACCGCAGGCTTCATAGGGCGACTGATCATTGATGGTGTGCTGCTTCCATTTGAGTTCACCGGCCTGCTGACTGAGAGCGATCGGGCAGCAGCTGAGCAGCAGCAGGGCTGGAAGAACGTGTCGAACGCGTCGCAGAATGTGCATGGCAGCGATTCCTGAGATTTCGGAGCTGGTCGGGCGGAGATGCGGTGCAGTGTCTGCAAAATATGGGCGGTGGGCAACTGAATGTGTTTGCGGGAATAAATACCGGCGTTCTCCCGTCGAAGATTGACAAGACTTCCGAATTGCGGCAGTCTGCGGGCAATCCTGTTCCCCCGGTTCCTGTTGTGCTCACTATGAACCATTCGCTGCAGCTGACTGCTGATGACTCTTACGACCGGCTGCTGCTTCAGCAGGTGCGGCCGACTGACTGGATCAATCCGCAGCCGGCGTCACGATATCATCTGGTGGTGCTTGGCGGCGGTCCTGCGGGGCTGGTGACGGCAGCGGCGGCGGCTGGACTGGGGGCCCGTGTGGCCCTGGTGGAATCGGGTTTGATGGGGGGAGACTGCCTTGTACATGGGTGTGTACCCTCAAAGGCACTTCTATCAGCCGCCCGACAGGCGGCGGCGGTGCGGCGTTCCGCTGAATATGGCGTGCGAATCGAGGGCAGCGTGCAGGTGGATTTCGCCGCCGTAATGGCTCGTTTGCGGCGACTCCGCGCCGAAATCAGTGTGCATGATTCGGCAGCTCGCTTTCGTGGTCTTGGCGTGGACGTATTTCAGGCACACGGCCGATTTACCGGACCTGACAGTATTGATGCGGACGGCCAGCGTCTGAATTTTTCCCGGGCCGTGATTGCAACCGGCAGCAGGGCTGCCCTGCCGGCGATCCCGGGTTTGCCAGGGGCCGGTTGTTTGACCAGCGACACACTGTTTCAGCTCACGGAGCTCCCGCGGCGGCTTGCGGTTATCGGCGGTGGGCCGATCGGTGTGGAGATGGCTCAGGCATTTGCGTCCTGCGGTGCGGCCGTGACACTGATTGAGTCCGGTCCACGGATACTGGCTCGCGACGACCCGGACGCGGCTGCCATTCTGCAGCAGCGGCTCATCACCGAGCACTCCATCAGCATCCTCACAAATACTCGAATTCTCTCTGTTTGTCGGCGTGGTTCTGAGCGAGTGCTGTCGTTGCAGACATCGAGTGGGGGGGCAGCGGACCTCGTTTGCGATGAGCTTCTCGTGGCGGCAGGCCGGAGACCTCGTATTGAAGGGCTGCAGACAGAGCTGGCGGGAATTCAGACTGATTCGCAGCGGGGCGTCATTGTGAATGACCGGTTGCAGACAACCAATCCGGCCGTTTATGCCGCTGGAGATGTGTGTTCGGACCACAGGTTTACTCATGCGGCCGACTTTATGGCGCGGCTTGTGGTGCGGAATTGCTTGTTTGGTGGCCGGGCGCGAGTGAGCCGACTGCTGATTCCGTGGTGCACCTATACTTCGCCGGAGATTGCACACGTCGGGTTGACGGCTGCAGCAGCCGCTGCCGACTCGGCTGTTCAAACACTGACGCAGCCATTCTCCGGCAACGATCGTGCGGTTCTGGAGGGGCGATCGGAGGGTTTTGTTCGCGTCCATTTCCGGCGTGGGTCGGACCGAATTCTGGGTGCGACGGTTGTGGGTGAGCATGCTGGTGATTTGATCAGTGAGCTTTCAGTCGCAATCACTGCGGGTTGTGGTTTAAGTCGTCTCTCGACTGTTATGCACCCCTACCCGACGCAGGCAGACGCGATCCGTCGACTGGGTGACCAGTACAATCGTTTGCGACTGACACCATTTGTGCAGCGGCTGTTCCGCACATGGCTGCGGTGGCGCTTCTGAGTGGCGGAGAGGAAACTTGAAAATTCCCCGCCGCAGTGAACGCGGCGGGGAATTTTTCAGGCCGTCTGCATACCGCTGATGACCTCACGCAGTCGGCCGCGGGCGGTGTGCAGTCGTCTCTTGATCGTGCCGACCGGGCTGTCAAACTGTTCGCTCATCTCCCTCAGTGAGGCGCCCTCAAAGTAGAAGGCGAGGAGAGTGTCGCGATCAAGCCGGTTCAACTGCTGGAGCCCCGCCCGGACCTGCGCGGCGTCTTCGTGCCGGAGCAGATCACCGAGTGGAGTTTGGGCAGTCTGTTGGAACCCGTCGAAGACGTCAGCTTCCACGCAGTTTTCCACGGGACGCCTGACTGCTCGGTTGATTGAAAGTCGGACCGCAATCTGCGCGATCCAGCCAGCAAATCGTTCGGCGTCCTGGAGTTGAGCGAGCTTGCAGAAGGCACGCAGGAAGACTTCCTGCACCACTTCATCAGCTTCAGCTGAGTTCCGCAGACGCTGCATCACCATTCCAAACACCCGTGCATGGAACAACCGCACCAGCTGATCAAAGGCAGCGCGATCGCCGGCCTGAGCCTGTCGGACAAGTGCAATAATGCAGGTTGTGGTTGCCATGATTATGCCCCTTGAAATCAGCTGCTGGAGTTTGCAGGAGTGCATGCGGAAATAATGGCTCTGAGTGGTTGTGTCAGCGCAGGTGGAGCTGCATCCTGAAAACAGGCCCGCTGTGAAAATCGCAGCGGGCTGTGTGATCAGGTTCCCATAACAGTCAATCCCCAAAAGCGGACGAATTGTCTCAGCAGGTTTTTAAAAATTTGGAAGATTTGCCGAGACTGTGCATGGTGGTGCCCGCGACGACTCCGGGTATGCTGGTGCCGGTTCGATTCAAATTGAGGTGCGGAAGGGAAGTATCTGAGGTAAAGCGGCGATGGCAGACGATGGTCGGAAACTCCGGGCGAGCTGGATCCCGTTGCTGGCAGTGGGGCTCTTATGGGGGGCTTTGCCGGGCCTGTTTCTGGTTCGGCCAGCCGCTGATCGCGGTCGGCGGACTGTCAGTGGCGCTGTCGAAGTCAGGCCGTCGTCCGGGGCCACGGATGCGGTGTCGGCTGCCGGGGTTCCGAACGAACTGCGTCCTGCTTTTGGGGAGTCATTTGCGGAGGGGGCGTTGCGGCTGGAGTTCAGCTGGGTGGGTTCAGCGAATGGCGGCACGGTAAGTCTGCAGCAGATTTATGCGGAGCCGGTTTGGTCGGAGCATCCGGGGCTGGTGATTCCGCAGGACTCCTACGGGCGGGCGCGGTTACTGGTTTACGATGCCGTCACTGGCGTGCTCATCTGCCGACGTCGTTTCGATGCGCTGTTTGGTGAGTATTTGACAACGACGCCCGCACGTGAGGGTATATCGCGGGGATATGAGTTCACTGTACGGATTCCGCAGCCTCGTAATCCTGTTCGCGTGCGACTGGAGCATCGGGATGGCCATCACCGCTGGACTTCGTTATTCGAACAGGAGCTGAATCCGGGGGACGGTCGGATTCGGAGGGAGTCCGGTGGGCTGGGTGATATGGTCTTTGAGTTGCGATCGGCGGGGGGACCGGCGGAAAGCGTGGATCTGGCATTTCTATCCGAGGGCTATCGGGCGGAGGAGGAGGCGAAGTTCCGGGCGGACGTGATTCGTTTGTCGGAGTATCTGCTGTCGCAGGGGCCGTATTCGGAGTTGCGGGAGCATTTCAGCATTCGCGGGGTGTTTCGGCCGTCTGCGGAATCCGGTGTGGACGAGCCGGGAAAGGGCAGCTTTCGCAACACGGTGCTGAACAGCAGTTTCAGTATCTTCGATCTCGACCGTTATCTGCTGGTGGAAGACAACCACAGAATGCACCGGATGGCCGCACAGGTGCCCTGTGACTGCCTGGTGGTGCTGGTGAATTCAGCCACCTATGGCGGTGGTGCGATCGGCTTTGATTCGTGTGTCACGACCACCGATCATCCCCTGAGCCCGCTCGTTTTCGTCCATGAATTTGGTCACGCGTTTGCTTATCTGGCGGACGAATACACCGGGAATGTGGCCTACAACGACATGTATCCGGAGGGTGTGGAGCCTGTGGAGCCGAATATCACGCGTCAGCTGGATCCTCGCAAGCTGAAGTGGCGTTCACTGCTGACTCCGGGAGTCTCCCTGCCAACTCCGGTGCTCCCGGGTGGCGAGGCAGCCGCTCTTCAGATCGTAGGTGCCTTCGAGGGCGGCGGGTATGTCGAACGTGGGATGTATCGTCCCGAACAGGAGTGCTGGATGGGAAGCCTGAGAACCGGGGAAGGGTTCTGTGTGGTGTGTCGCGAGGCGATTCGCAGGATGGTGCTGGGGCACTGCGGGCGATGAATTACTGGTCGGTCTGCTGATTCAGCTGATCCTGAGCGATTGCAGCGCGATAGTCGGCCAGTGCTTCATGGAACAGTTTGAGTGCATCAACCTGTTTCTCGGCGGACTCGACCGCGTATTGCTCGCGGAGCGTGACCTTGAGCAGATCAGAGGCACCGGCTTCGAGATTCTGTCGTTCGCGTTCAGCGAGTTCTTCGGCGTATTTCAGAGCAGCCTGCGTCTCGGTGACCTGTTCAAACGCTGAGATGATTGCGGCGTGGGCCATTTGCACATCGACGGTTATCTTGTCGGCCGTGAGGCGGCGCTTGGCAGCGAGCTGGGCAAGTTTTGCCTGGCTTTCGGTGATTTTCCCGCGGGCTTTGCGGCGTTCGACGGGGACATCAAGAAACACGGATGCTTCTGCTTCGAACGGTGTCTTGTCGCCCTTTTTGCTGGTGGGTTCACCGACGTCCTGAGACCCCCAGAGTACCGCGTTAAGTTCCGGCTGCAGCTGGTTGGATGCATTCGAAAGGTCAATCCGGACCTGTCTGCTGATCAGATCAATTGCACGAAGTTCAGGGCGACGTTCAAGGGCGGTGCGGATGTCGGCGTCGAGGCTGAAATTTTCGAGCCCCGGCACCGGTGGGAAGCCAGGTAGCTGAGCTTCACCGGGCAATACGGGGTTCCCGGCTTCATCGCGAAGAAAGATGGAGAGTTTAGCAGCTGTCTGCTGGAGTTTTCGGCGAGTGTCCGCAACCTTCGCCTGGCGAATGGCCACGAGGCGGAGGTTATCGGTGAGCTCGGGTGGATCAAGGAAACCAACTTCTACCTGGCTCTGGATGCGGGCCGTACGTTCTTCGGCAAGTGCCAGAATCCGAACGGCTATCCGGTGATACTCTCCGGCGGCAACCCAGTCCCACCATGCGTAGGAACCATCCTGAATTGCACTGATTACCTGAGCCTGAATATCGGGTTCTGCCAGTTGTCGTTCGAGTCCGGCCTTCCAGAGTTCTGCGCGGCGATCATCGATGCTGCGGTTGCGAGCCAGTGGTACCTGAACGCCAGCCTTGAATTCTCCACCACCGTTGGTTTGGCGTTCCTGATACCATGGCTGATAATCACCGCGGCCGACTCGATAACCCCCGAAAACTTCGCCACCCCAGTATGTGGGCTGCACCAGACCAATACTCTGGCGGTAGGTCTGATAGAAGCCGAGTGCTCCATTTTCAGAAGCTCCCTTGAGTTTCGTGTCAAAGGCCCCTGAAGCGCCGACCTGCTGACCAAACGCCAGATTGCGATTCTGCAGAGCCGCCAGCAGCAAAGGGTAGGATTGATAAACAGAAGAAATCACGCTGTCGAGATTCAGCGGCGTGGGACCCGGAAGAGGTGCGGTTTCGACGACCTGCTGAGGTTCTGCTTCGGCGGTGACATTCACCGGCTGCTGCGGGTCACCGACTGTGGCGAAGCCTGCGAGTTGGAGTGGTGCAGCGTCTTCAGATGCCAGTTGGGCGGTACTGCTGAGGCTGGAGGGACTAACACCGGGCGGGGATTCAGGCGGACTGGCCACGGCAGACGGCTCGGCGGCAACGATGCCGGAGGGAGCGTCGTGGCCGGAATGTTCCCAGGCGGTGGCAGCGAGGGGATTTTCACGGCCCGACATCCGCGGCAGGCGAGCCGAGGCTGCGGGTATTTCCGGAGAGTACTCTGGAATTTCAGCTGTGCGACGGGCAAACGCTCCGGCGGGTCTGCAGCCAGGCAGTGCGATGACGCATGGGAGCAGAATGCTGAGCAGTATCGGTGGCAGGAGGGACCTGAACATGGGGCGTTCCGGACGAGGGCGGAGACGTGGTTCGGTGTTGTCTTCGGTCCTGCCGGGATCGCATCCGCAACGACTGCAACTTCGGCACAACAGATTGAATCGTTCCAACAAGCAAACCCGGAAGAATCGTCAAAAACTACCCAGACTGAACTGAACAGATTTTCCCTATTTTTGCGTTCAGGGAACTTCTGCAGAAAATTTGTGCTGTCTTTCGCATTTTATAAGGCTGCCTGAGGGCGGTGGGAGGAGCAGAGGCGGGGAGATGCTGGCGGAGGGCGAGCGGGCAGAAAACTGCCGTTCCGAGTTTGGTGGCAGTTGAAATTTTTTTTCCGACATCTGAAAGGTTGGCAAACGTTCTTGCTCTGCCGGGGCGTGTGAAGTAGGAATGCAGCAATGCGGGGCGCAGCGAGCGAGAAGTCAGCCTGTTGGGCGGACAGAGACCGGGCGGTCGGATGCTTCGCGAAATGGAAGAATGGGCAAACAAGGGACATGATCAGCGAGTTTCCTGGGCGAAGTCGTCAGGCTGTATTGCGGCGCAATCTGCGGGCGATGAATGCGGATGGATTTTCCTTCAGTGTGATGGTGGGTATCGCGGAGACGTATCTCCCGGCATTCATGCTTTCGCGTGGCTTTGGTGAGTTTGCGGCGGCATTGATTGCGACGCTGCCAGTGCTGCTGGGAAGTCTGCTGCAGCTTGGAGCGCCTGCGTTGCTGCAGCGCCTTGGTTCGTACCGTCGTTTTGTGGTTACTACGGCTGCGTTGCAGGCGCTGAGTGTGTTTGCGCTGATGTGGCTGGCGTTATATCCGGGCCTTCGGGCATGGATGGTGTTTGTACCTGCGACGATTTACTGGGCAGCAGGTTTGTCCACAGGGCCGGCGTGGAATCTGTGGGTGGAGCAGCTGGTGCCGGTGCGAATTCGCAGCGGATTCTTCGCTCGCCGAAGCCGGCTGTGTCATGTTGGGGTTCTGTTGGGGCTGGCGACCGGCGGGTTGTTGCTGCGGTGGTCCGCAATGCATTCCCCGGGCTGGCCCATGTTTGCGGTGTTGTTTGGTGTGGGGGCTTTGGGGCGGTTGATTTCGTCCCGTATGCTGGCAAGTCAGACGGAGGTCTATGGTCCTGCTTCAAAGGTTGCTGCGGCGGCAGATGGAGCAGTGGCCGTTGGGGGATCGCGGCATGGGCTCTGGAGCCAGCTGCGGATCCCGCGGGCGGCCGGCAGGCTGGTTTCGTTTCTGGTGCTGGTGCAAATCGCAGTGCACGTCTCGGGACCGTATTTCAATCCATTCATGCTGCGGGTGATGCAGTTGTCATGGGTGGACTACATGTCGCTTTTGTCACTGGGGTTTGTGGGCAAGATGTTGTCTCTGCCTTCAGCCGCCCGGTTTGCAAACCGCTTTGGAGCAGATCGTCTGTTATGGGCGGGAAGTCTGGGAATTGTGCCGATCAGTGCGTTCTGGTTCTGTTCTCAGGAGTTTTGGTTTCTGGCTGGAATTCAGATTCTCAGTGGCCTTGTCTGGGGCTGGTATGAGCTGGCGATGCTGCTGCAGTTTTTCCGGCGGATACCGGCGGAACGTCGCGTGTTTGTCCTGACCGTGTACAACGTGGGTAATTCCGCTGCGATGGTCCTCGGGACGGTGATTGGAGCCCTGGTGCTGCATGGTTTCGAGCGTACTGCAGATGCCTATCTGACGGTGTTTTTGCTCTCAGGCTGTCTTCGTTCTGTGTGTTTGCTGGCGCTTCCGGATCGTCGTCAGGCTGTAGCCACGACGGTGAATGCAGTGCAGGCGATGCAGCGACAGGTGCGTGGTCGTGCAGCGAGAATTCACGCGGGTGGGCGACCGATAACCGGTTTGCACCATGGGGCGGCAGCCGCTGCAGGCGACTCAGCTTTCGTCCGTGAAACGCCAGCCTGAGTTTGCCGGGAGCTTCGAGTCGATCCATAATTGGAAAGGACGCTGGCGGCTGAATCCGGCGTTTTCGTAGAGCTGTACGGCGGCGGTGTTGTCGTTATCGACGCAGACCGTGAGTTCCCCGGGTTGCGGTGATGTTGTGCGGTAGTTGAGGTTTGCCTGCAGAGTGGCGGCTGCGATCAGACGGCTGGCTGAGCCTTTGCGGCGAAGCTGCGGGTGGACGCCAAGAAAGCGAATTTCCGTGCTCCGCGGCAGATGCTCGCCTTCGTCTTCACCGCCGATGCAGCAGCAGACGGCGATGCGTCTGCCGACCGGATCGGATTCGAAGATCAGAACGCCGTCTGATTCATCCCATTCGTTGAGGAGTGCCGCTGGTTCCGGTGTTGGCAGATTGGCAAGATCGCAGGAGTCAGCGAGAATCAGGGTGAGCAGTTCATTGCACCGTCGCCGATCCTCGGCTGAGCGATTGATTGATCGGGCAGGAATGGACTGGATGGTGTAACCGGGAGCGGGTTTGGGGGTGGGTGAGGCTGGGGATGTTTTCTGCCAGACGGCAATCCGGGCTTTGCACTGCAGACCGGAACGCTGGAGTGATCGGCAGAGGGCATCCAGCCCGGCTGCGAATTCGTCGGGTACCAGAACTTCGAGCCGCTGGAAGCCGATTCTGACCGCGCAATCGCGGGCTGCTCGAATAATGAGTCGCCAGGGATCGTCGGCAATGCGTCGAGAAATCTGGTTTGACGAAATGGATGTATCCGGAATTGTGATGCAGATTTTCCTGTCGCGAGCGACAACGCCTGCCATCGCCGTCAGCGATCGGTTCTGGAATGCGGCCAGTAGTGCAGTACCATTGAGCAGTTCATCGGGGATCACGTGGCCGTGCCTGTCGAGCTGCGCCGGCACCGGCCCCTCATCAGTGACTCTGAGCCAGTGCACGTGAAGTTCGGAAGAATTTGGCATAGTTTCAGGAGATCAGTTCGTGAAGAACTTCACCATGGACGTTGGTGAGTCGTCTCTGGATTCCATTGTGGTAGAACGTGAGTCGTTCATGGTCGATCCCCAGCAGTTGCAGGACCGTGGCGTGGTAGTCGTACCAGTGCACGGGCTTGTCAACGGTTTTCCAGCCAATTTCGTCGGTTGCCCCGTAGTTCAGTCCGGCTTTAAGGCCACCGCCGGCCATCCAGATGGAGAATCCGTACATATTGTGGTCCCGTCCCGCCCCCACGACGAATTCACTGGACTGGGTAAATGGCGTTCTGCCAAATTCGCTGGTGCAGAGCACCAGAGTATCGTGGAGCATGCCGCGAGCCTTGAGGTCTTCCAGTAATGCGGCAACCGGCTGGTCCATGCGACGAGCTTCGCGGGAATGGTTTTCATGGACGTCTTCGTGGCCGTCCCAGTTGATGCGGGGAGAGCCGAAGGAGCCGCCGGAGAAGAGCTGGACGAAGCGAACGCCACGTTCGAGGAGTCTGCGGGTGAGCAGGCAGCGACGCCCGAAGTCTGCCGTTTCCTCCGCATCCACTCCATAAAGGTCTCTGGTGGCCTGAGTTTCCCTGGAGAGATCTGTCACGTCGGGTACCGCAAGCTGCATTTTGGCGGCCAGCTGGTAGGCTTGCATGCGGGCTCGGAGCTGATCTTCTCCGGGCGAGAGTTCCAGAGATCGCTGATTCATACGCTGCAGCAGTGCTCGGGAGTCAGCCTCCAGCTGGCTGGAGACAGGGCGAGCTGGAAACAGATCGCGAATGGCAGGGCCGGACGACTGGAATGCCACACCCTGATGCCGGGCAGGCAGGAAACCATTGGACCAGTTGATGGCACCTCCGGCTGGAAGTCCACGGGCGTCCGGCAGGACGACGTAAGCGGGTAGCTCGTCGGTTTCACAGCCGAGCCCCCAGGACACCCAGGAGCCCATCACCGGGAAACCGTTCAGGCGAAATCCGGTGTTTTCTTCGAATGTTGCCGGAGTGTGATTGGCGGAATCAGCGACCATGGAATTGACGACGACGAGGTCATCGGCGAGTTTTGCGAGGTGTGGAAAGAGTTCTGAGATCCACAGACCGCTCTGTCCTCGGCGGTGAAATTCAAAGTCATTCCTGCGCAGCAATCCGATTTGGTTGAAGAAGGTTTCGGGGCGTTCAGCGCTCTGCAGTGGCTTACCGTGGAAGCGGGCAAGTTCGGGTTTGTAGTCAAACGAGTCGATGTGGCTGAGCCCGCCGCAGAGGCAAAGGTGAATAACTCGGCGGGCTTTCGGAGTGAAATGGGGAACATCGCGGGCATCACCGGGTACCGCTTCCGCACGGGCAGCACCATCACGCACAAGCAGCGCAGTCATGGCAGCGGCAGTGAGTGACGAGCAGGAAAAGTCCAGAACGCCACGGCGGGAGACTGGCAGTGTCAGCATGACGAAGGCTCGCGATCGAAGAGTCTTGAGATGAGCTGTGGATCGAGAGGAGCGGTGCAGAGGCTGACGCTGACTGCAGACAGCCCACTGGTAAGCAGGCCCCAGATCAGTGGATCGAGTCCGAGCAGGAACCATGGGCGGAATCCTGACACAGCTCCGATGGCCTGTGGGGAAACAAGCTGGAAAATGCCGGCGAGGTAGAGCAGCAGGACTGCAGCCGCACCGGAGAGCATTCCGGCGAGAACGCCTGCGGTGGTAGCACGGCGCCAGTAGCAGGCCATCAGGGCCGGAACAAGAAACGTGGCGGCAGCTCCGGAGGTACTGAAGACGATGAACACCTGTAGGAAATCCGGTGGAGTCCACATGACGGCGACAGAGATGACGCCGGCAAGGATCATGGTGATCCATGCCGCAAGTCGCAGTTCATCACGGCTGGCGCGGGGGCGGAGGAATCGCTGGTAAATGTCGCGAACAGCGCCAGAGGAGAGCACAACGAGGTAAGAGCTGACCGTGGACATTACTGCCCCAAAGGGGGCCGCGAGGATCAGTCCGGCAATGATTGAACCACCCGGCCAGTCCGCCGTGGTGAGCAATGCAAGGCGAGGAATAATCTGGTCGGGTGTTTCGAGATTTGGGATCAGGGCCCGGCCGCAAATACAAATCACAATCAGCGGCAGATAGATGCCGAGATTGTAAATGCTGAGCACATAGATGGATTTGCGGATGACGTTGGTGTTCTGGCTGGCCATCAGCCGTACGAGTCCCGCGGGGGCTCCGACGCCACCCCAGATCCAGACGACAAACATCGAGAATGCCAGCGACAGTGGCAGAAACTGGTGCGGCGCTGACGCGGGCCCGGACACAGCAGCAGCAGTCGGAGCAACATAGCCCGGCGCGTAGACGAAGCCCGGTCCGGTGTTTTGGAATGACACGAGCGTGGCCTGCTCAAGACCTCCCGCTGCATTCAGACACGCAAACAGCAGCACCAGTACTCCGGCAAACATCAGCAGACTCTGAAACAGGTCAGTCCAGACCGCAGCCAGAAATCCTCCGAGCAGCGTGTAGGCCACAACGGTCACTGTGAAGACAATCAGTCCCACGTGATATCGCCAGTCAGCGACGGCAACGGCATCCTCGGACAGCGAAATTTCGCCCCCCGACGGCCACGCCAGCTGCAGTACGATGGCCCCCGCCTTGAACTGGGCGAACATCAGAAATGACAGGTAAAAGAGAATGAAGATTGTGCAGGCAACTCCGAGGGAAGGACTGTTGAAACGTGCACGAAACAGGTCAGGAACTGTTATCGCTCCGGTGCGGCGACTGAGCTGGGCGAGACGTTTGCCGAGAATCCCGAAGCCGGTGATCGGCACCACCATGTAGCTGCCAATCCAAAGAGCCACGATCCAGCCGTGTGCATAGACCAGCGACGGAAAACCCATAAATGTGCCGCCGCTCTGGATGGTGGCGGTTAATGCCAGTGCCCAGACTCCCAGGCCCCGATTGCCCAGAAAAAAGCCCTTCATGAAGCCACTGCTGCTGTTGACGCGGTTAGCCCGAAGACCAATCCACATGGATGCTGCGATGAACAGCACCAGCATCGCCATGGCGCCCATGCCGACTGCGGGGACGGCGCTGGCGTCGGAGGCAGACGTGGCATCGCTGAGATTGGCCAGCAGCTGAAACTGCGGTAAACGATGTGCGAACTGCATGGTCAGCCTCCCAGCCCAAGGTCGTCGGTATCCTGCAGATCCTGACCCAGTTCACCATCCCGGACAAAGAAAGCGCCGAACCACAGGGAAATCACAGTGCAGGCCAGCCACGGAACGACAACACCCCAGAACACCCAGAGAGGAAAGCCGAGCACCAGTTGTGGCGGTTGTGGCTGTTCGCCATAGCCCAGCCACGCACTGCAGCCAACCGCCCAGAGCATGGCCGCTGCCCAGATGCCGGCAACAATCACGGCTTCGCGCTGCGAGGATTTTACAAGTGGGTCGGTGTTGTCCTGAGCAGTGGCAGTCATCGGGCGGGGCTCCGGAGGCAGAGCGGAAGGGGCGGATGGCGGGAGCGGCGGGCGGAACACCCCGGCATCTTAAGGCCACATACGGCCGGGTGCCACCAAAACATCCGGTTTTGCCGGTGAAAGCTGCTGCACTCGACGGAAATCATGGACCAGCCGGCGGAAGACGGTACAGCAGCACTGCGTGGAACTGATTGTTCCGCACGAGGCCGGAGCCGTTCTCCCAGCGGAGTACTTCCTCTCGCTCTGCGGGGGCGAGTGCAGTCCAGTCACGACGAATAAGAACGGCTGGTGGCAGCAGAGCATTCTGCCGGGTCAGTTCTTCGAAGTGGACGGGCTGAACGAATTCCGAATACCCGTAAGACCCCGGAAGACGGTATCGCAGAATTTCTGACCAATTGACGAAGACGTGCGTGATCTGCTCGCGGCGGCAGTTTTCGAGGAATTCTGCGGCAGGCCGCAGCGGCCTGCGGGAACCCGGAGGCTGCCCGTCCGGAGCTGCAGCGAGTGTCTCAAACAGGCTGTCATCGAACACCGTGTTGTAAATCAGCGAAAACTCGGCATCAAACACTTCCGCCTCACCCACCATCAATACTTTGGCGTCTTCAGGCAGTTGCTCGTTCAGTAGCGCGATGTCACTTCGCGTGACGCGGCTGGTGGCAGTCTCGAGATCCATCAGACCGGCATTGAAGCCAACCAGGGGCAGGCTGCAGAAGAGCAGATTCCACAGCGTTGCGGTGGCGCAGATTGCGATGAGCAGACCGCGCCATGTTTTGCGGCTGCTGAGCAGCCACAGGGCTGCTCCGGAAATGCTCAGCAGCGGAATCATCGGTATCCAGAAACGATCGATGCGATGTGTGAATGCCCACCACGTAAATAGTCCCCAGCAGGCGAAGAGGAGGATCGTGCGGAATTCCCCCGAGCGGTTGTGGAGCAGCAGTGCGGCCGGAATTGACAGACCAAAGATCAGCGAACTGGTCCAGGTGTTCCGCAGAGCGGCATCAAGCAGGTGGCGGGGGATCAGCAGCAGAGAATGTTCCGATGCACTGTGAGCCGCCTTCCAGCGGATATCCAGAGGGGCATTCCAGTCGTTCGATTCGAAGATTGAGTATGCCAGCGGATAGACGGGATTGCCTGTGTCAGACAGATTCCGCAGCAGCCATGGCCCGACAGCGATGCAGGTGCCAATCAGGAATGCCGCCGCCCCGCGCAGGACAATGCCGGTACCGAGCTGCGGGCTGTGACGCCGCATTTGCCATTGCTGCCATACCCAGAAGCCCGCGACAGGCAGCACAACAAGAACCAGCCCTGTGTACTTGCAGGCCATGCCGCACCCGGCAAGGAATCCTGAGAGCAGCTGCGGTTCGGCCCTGAAAGCCAGCTCGCCATGGCCGCGAAGCAGCAACGTCAACATCACAGAGATCGTCAGGTAAAACGTCAGGGCACCTTCAGCATAAGCGATCAGTGAAATTCGGAAGGTCCATGGGGCCGTCAGGTGAATCAGCAGAGCCAGCCATGCCGGAGTACTCCCCAGCCAGCGGCGAGCGATTGAGAAGACACTGGCGGCTGTGAGCAGCTGGAAGCTGGCCAGCAGCAGCTGGCCGGTGAGCGCCCCGCTGCGCCAGTCGTCTGCGGCAGCCATGCCGGCAAGGCACAGCATTTCGGAGAAGAACGGAAAGGAGGTGTACACGTTGTGCCGAAGGCAGCTGATACGCCCCTCCTGAAACCACTCCTTCGGGCCCTGGAGGTGGTATTCACGAACGTCGAAATCCGTCTGCGGGGTCATCGCACCCCACAGCAGGCAGAGGCTGAATGGGATGGCCACCATGAGCACTGCAGGGGGGATCCAGCGGACTGCACGAAGATCCTTCGTGTCTGTTGCAGGCGGGGGAGGGCTGGAAATTCGGGGCAGAAAATTCAGCGGGATGGAAATGGCGAGCGGCGCTGCGAGGGCTGCTGGAGCAATCCAGCCTGCAAGTCCGGTGAGCAATACGGTGAGTGATAAAATCGCGAGACCGGCTGCGATGGTCAGCACGCATCGCTCGAGCAATGTGACCTGGAGGCATCTCAGGGTGTGGCGTGTGACCGCGCGACCGTGGATCCAGGCCGTGGCCAGCAGTGCAGCCGCCCGCAGGATATGCGGGATCCGCTGCGGAATGAATCGGAGGCCGGACTCTGGTGCAGGCTCAGCTGCTGCAGGGGGGGCAAGCCCGAGCAGAGTGTCCACGAATTCCAGCCAGAGATCAGCGCGGGTGAAGGATGTTGATTCGAGGGGCTGCCTGAAGAACTCAATCTGAAAGCCGATGATGACGGCTGCAGTGGCGATCAGCAGCCGGATTGGCGGGTCGGCCGTCAGGAAACGGGGGTGTCGCGGCTTGTGTGGTTCCATAAGCGTGGTCTGTAATCAGGAGCCGACGATCAGGAATTCCCGGATGAAGTACCAGATCGTCAGGACGACGCCGACAGCGATCACAATCCGGCGAACAAAGCGGCGATCGAGTTTTCGCGCCCATGCGGCACCGAGCCATCCGCCGAGCATAGCGGAGGCAATCATCGGCAGTGCCAGCGGCCAGTGAACCTTGTCGTTGGCAACAAAGACAACGACCGAGACGCCGTTGATCAGTCCGGCGAGAATTGTTTTCAGGCCGTTTACCTGGTGGATGCTGCCGAGATTGAGCAGCGAAAGCGAGCTGAGCATCAGAATGCCAATGCCTGCTCCGAAATATCCGCCGTAGATGCCGATAGCGAGCTGGATCAGGAGCACTGTCAGGGATGGGCGGCGCGATGGAGCGGCCGGGGCCGTTGCGGGCGTGGTGGTCGGGAGCTGTACGGCTGAGCGGCTGGGGGGTGTGAGCCGGGGCTGGAGCATAAACAGGAGTGTGGCGGCGCCGATCAGCCATGGGATCATCGATCGGAAAAGCGTCTCGGAGCCGAGCACAACGAGAATTGCGCCGACGGTGCCGCCGAGGAGGCTGGGGGCAGCCAGCCAGCAGGCAGTGCGTCCGAGGCTTTTGAGTTCTCTGCGGTAGGCCCATGAGCCTGAGAAAGCGCCGGGGGCAAGAGCCACGCAATTTGTACCGTTCGCGAGGATGGCTGCACTGCCGGAACCGGCGATTGCATCGAGCACCCAGACGAGCGCGGGGAAGGTTACGAGCGTACCGCCCCCGGCCACGGAGTTGATGGCGCCTCCGAGGGCAGCAGCGGGACAGACGATCAGACAGGCTTGCCAGAAATCAGTCATGCGGCGGAGCATAGCAGGGAGGTGTCGTGAATGCACGGGACGGCGGTGCGAGCAGCGGGTGGGCGATTACCCCGTTGAGGTTGGTTCCGCGGCGGGAAATCCGGTCTGAGGAGTGCTGATCCTGAGAACGCAGGTTCGACACAACCTGTACGACCGGGACTTTCCACAGAAATGCTGTAGTCGCGATAAGTGCTGCAAATGGCACAACACGACCCTGATCTGGGTGGAAATGTGGGTGTCGGGGGAGCGGCTGGAGCGGTGGTGACAGCGTGGTGGGTTGTAGGAGAGCGTTGATAGCGTGGTTCATATATATCATAAATACACCATTTTAATAAAACTGAAATATTGATTTGAAATGACTTTGAGTGAGGGAATACAGAGTAGTAATTTGATGCCGGCCGGAGGCGTTTCGCAGCATTGGGATGCGGGGACGTCGGACCCATCACCTGGAAGAAGCATCAACTCTGGAAAACGGGAACTACTCCTGTGCGACTGTACCATCTGTGCATTGCCGCATGGTTTTCCGGACTTTCGTTCTCCGGCGTGGCCGGCAACTCCGCTTTGAAGGCGGATGTCGTGGACTTCGGGGCCGGAAGTAATTCTTTCTCGCTCACTTTTGAAGCGGTTGAGAATCCTTCAAACAGTGCTGACACGAACGACTGGGGAGCAGTCGGATATTCGTTTGGCATGAGTCGCTATGAGATTTCAGAGGGCATGATTGATGCTTATAATGCGCACTCTGAAAACAGTGCCTTCCCGATTTTTTATGACTCAACGCCGCGTGGTGCAGATAAGCCGGCAACCTCCATAACCTGGAACGAGGCCGCACGGTTTGTTAACTGGCTTAATACGTCAAAAGGCTACTCCGCGGCGTACTTATTTCCGGGGCCGAACAATTCCAACATTTCCTCATGGACAGAGGATCATCCTGATGACTGGAACCCGTTGAATCCTTATCGCAGCAAACGCGCTGTATATGTTCTGCCGACGCTTGATGAATGGTATAAAGCGGCCTATTATGACCCGGCACTGAATGATGGCGACGGTGGTTACTGGAAGTACGCTGTGCAGACAAACGCTGATCCAACGCCGGTTACAGGCGGGACAGGCCCGGATGAGGTGGTTTATGGGAACGGGGTGAGCGGATCGCCGGCGGACATTACAAATGCCGGTGGTTTGAGCGCCTACGGGGTGATGGCCATGAACGGGAATGTCTGGGAATGGACAGAGACTCCGGAGGGCGACGGTTATTACACGGGGTCATCGCAGAGAGGTTTTGTCGGGGGCTCGTGGGCCGACATGACAGCCGACAGTTTTGACAGCAGTCAGGTGCTCTTCAAAAGGCCGAATGTGTCTTATCTGCAGGCGGGATTTCGCGTTGTGAGTTTGCTGGATTTTAACGGTGGCGGAGATTTCTCAGGTGGTGGAGATTCCTTTGGGGGCGGCGAGTTCGGGGGTGCGGGTGACGGCGGTTTTTCCGGGTTGAGCAGTACTGTGCCTGAACCGGGGTCTCTGCTGTTTGTCTGCGGCTCGGCCGCGCTTGCTCTTCGCAGACGCTGGAGAGGTCGACGCCCTGTGCCGTTGAACAGGGCGGCTGTTTCCTGTCTGTGATGTTCATGAACTTTTTGTGACGAGCCGGAAATCAATGAGTGCGATTCGCAACTTTGTGTGGTGCTGTCTGCCTGTGGCGGTTCTGGTCGGCAGTCTGCCGACTTCCGCGGTCGCTCAGGAATGGAAGAGCGGGATTGAATGGCAGGAACCGCCGCTGGTGACTCCGGGCAGCACCAACGAAGCCGCTCCATCAGACGCGGTTGTGCTGTTTGACGGATCCAGTCTGGATGCGTGGGTGCACGGTGAGAAATGGCTGGTGGAGGACGGTATCGCCATTCCGCGTGAGACGGCCATTTCCACGAAGCAGCATTTCGGTGATATCCAGTTGCACCTTGAATGGTCTGCTCCGACCGAGGTCCGCGGTGAGGGCCAGGGGCGGGGCAACAGCGGCTGCTATCTGATGGGTTTGTACGAGGTGCAGATCCTTGACTCATTCGACAACAAGACCTATTTCGATGGGCAGGCTGGATCGATCTATAAGCAGACGCCGCCGATGGCCAACGCGATGCGAAAGCCGGGGGAGTGGAACTCTTACGACATCCTGTTCACGGCGCCGCGGTTTCGCAGTAACGGCGATCTGGTACGTCCTGGCTTTGTCACTCTGATCCAGAACGGGGTGGTGCTGCTGAATCACTATGAACTGGAGGGGGCGACGAGCTACACGGAAGCTCCGAAGTACCGCGTCCACGCGGAAACCGGCCCACTACAGCTCCAGTTTCACGGCGATCCTGTGCGATTTCGAAACATCTGGGTGCGTGAGTTGCGGGCACCGGTGGGACGTCGAGTTTCCGGTCCTTTCAATCTTCCGGTTAAGCCGTAGCTGGTGGAGCTTCGGGCAGCAGCAGCAGTCTCAGCTGATTGAGCGCAGTGCGGGCGGCTCGCTGGCGAAAAATTGCGAGGTTGCCGGACATGGAGACGTCAAATGTCCGGAAATTGTCAGCGGTGGCGACTGCTGCGAGCCCGTGTCGGATGTGAACACCGGCGGTGTCGGTGTGATCTTCGCAGGGTGATGTGAGCAGCAGGTAGTCGGCGTCGATGTTTTTGAGCATTCCGGCTGCTGCGTCTTTGGCAACCTGGGCCCAGTTTTTCAGGCCGGTGCCGGACCATGTGCCAGGCAGGACTGTGGCCTGCTGAAGAACCGTTTCAGCTGCCGGATGTTCGGTAAACCATTGTGCAAGGAGTCCACCTGTGGTGCTGCCTTCCACGAGTGCGACGCGGGCGTTTTGAAGTTGCAGCAGTCCCGTGACGACTTCGTGGAGTTCCACATCACCTTCGCCGTAAACAGCCTGTCCCAGACGCTCGCGAATGATGTTTTCAGTCTCCTGGCAGAGCTGCTGAGCTGTTTCGAGGGAGGGGCTGCGGGCGGAGATCCAGAGGGAAATCACAGCTTCACTGGCCGTAATGCCAACTTCCGGATTGCGACCGCGGGCTGTGAGGTCTTTAAGCAGTCGTTCAGCTTCGGATTCTCCGTAGCCAAACGTGCGAATGACTTTTCGGCACAGTTGCAGGCCGCTGGGCGGCAATTGCGGGCGGATGGACTGCAGGAACATCGGTTTCATTTCGGCGGGAACGCCGGGCATGGCAGCGATGAGACACGGATGGTCGGAGCCGGGCATCCGGAATTCCATGCGGATTCCCGGTGCCGTACCGCAATCGTTGGGAATGGCTTCTGCTGATTCCGGGCGATCAGCCTGGCAGAGGTTTCGCTCGGGCATGGTGCGACCGCGAGCGGCGAACAGGGCTTCGATGCGGCGAACAGATTCAGTGTCCCGTACCAGCGGTTGCTGAAAGGCTTCTGCGAGGGCTTCGCGGGTGAGGTCGTCGAGGGTGGGGCCGAGTCCACCGGTGATGAGGAGGATTCTTGAGCGGCAGGCAGCAGCGCGGAGTTCGGCGACGAGGTCCGGGAGTGTATCAGCGAGAGTCGTGTGGCGGGCGACGGTCCAGCCGAGCGCTTCCAGCTCGCGACTGAGCCATTGGCTGTTGGTATCAAGGCGAGCGCCGCAGGTGAGTTCGGAGCCGATGGCGAGGATTTCAGCGAGCATGGCGGGGATGGGTGTTATTCCCATTCAATAGTGGCGGGTGGTTTGGAGCTGACGTCGTAGACGACGCGATTGATACCGCGGACGGAGTTGATGATGCGGGTGGAGATGCGGGCGAGTACGTCCCATGGGAATGGGTACCAGTCGGCTGTCATAAAGTCATCCGTGCGGACAGCGCGAATGGCAGCGACGTTTTCGTAGGTGCGGTCATCTCCCATGACGCCCACGGACTGCACTGGGAGCAGCACGACGAAGGCTTGCTGGATATCGCGATAAAGTCCGGCGAGGTGCAGTTCTTCGAGGAGAATGGCGTCGGCTTCCCGGAGCACATGGAGGCGTTCCGGAGAGACTGCGCCGAGGCATCGGACGGCGAGTCCTGGTCCGGGGAAGGGGTGTCGCCAGATCATTTGTTCGGGGAGTCCGAGCTGCAGCCCCATGCGGCGGACTTCGTCCTTGAAGAGGTCGCGGAGTGGTTCGACGAGTTCGAAGCCCAGTTGTTCGGGGAGTCCGCCGACGTTGTGGTGGGATTTGATAGTGGCGGCTGGTCCGTCGGGGTTTGCTCCGCTTTCGATGACATCGGGGTAGAGCGTTCCCTGGGCGAGGAAGCGGGCATTGGGGATGCTGCGAGCGGCTTCCTGGAAGACTTCGATGAACACGCGGCCGATGATTTTGCGTTTTTGCTGCGGGTCGGTGACGCCGTGCAGTTCTGTGAGGAATCTCTGGGAGGCGTCGATGACGTGCAGGTCGGTCTGGAAGTGCTTTGTGAATTGTTCTTCCACGTCCGCTCGTTCGCCTTTGCGGAGCAGTCCGTTGTCGACGAAGATGCAGGAGAGCTGACTGCCGATGGCCTGGGAAATCAGGGCAGCGGTGACGGACGAGTCAACACCGCCGGACAGCCCGCAGATGACCTGATCGGAACCCACCCGATGCCGGATGATTTCCTGTTGTTGTTCGATGAGTGAGCTGATTTTCCATGTGCCGTGGCAGCCGCAGATTTCGCGGACGAAGTTGGCCAGCAGTTGTCCGCCAAGTTCGGTGTGGGTGACTTCGGGGTGGAATTGAATTCCGTAAATTGGCCGGGAGTGGTGCTGGACGGCGGCATTCGGGCAGGTGGCAGTGGAGGCGATGCTGCGGAAGTCTCCGGTGAGCATTTCCACCTGATCACCGTGACTCATCCATGCGGTGAATGTTTGTGGGATGCCCTGGAACAGCGGGCTGGCTGAATTTTCGGCCTGGGTGCAGGGAGCTCGGCCGAATTCGCGGGAATGTGCGGGCAGTATGCGGCCTCCGAGCGTATGGCAGGTGATCTGCATACCGTAGCAGATGCCGAGCACGGGAATGCCGAGATCAAGGATGGCGGGGTCGATTGTGGGGGCACCGGGGGCATAGACGCTGGCGGGGCCGCCGGAGAGGATCAGGCCTTTGGGCTGCAGCTGTCGGATACGTTCGGCCGACAGATCATGTCGGACAATCTGACAAAAAACGTTTTGATCGCGGACACGGCGTGCGATGAGCTGGGCGGTTTGCGACCCGAAGTCGAGCACGAGCACGCGTTCGTCAGTGGAGGATGCAGCGGTGCCTGGGGGAGTGTCGGTGCCGATTTGCGACATGGGGCGAACGCATAGACAGAGTGGATGGCGATTCCCGAGCCTGGACAACTGCTGCGGCCGCAGGGAGCCCGCCGAAAAACGCAGGAAGATAGCAGGGTCCTGGCCGGGGAGCGAGGCTGCCGGTGGAGTGGTGGTCAGGAAATTGGTGAATTCCTGGAGCATTTCAGGATTTCTTCCTTTCGCTGAGTTCACACCTGTTTTCTGCCTACATACCCTTGCTCAGCCCCGTTAAACTGCTCGATGACCTGGCAAATCATCAGTGGAGCTGACTCTGCTGAAACGCATCGTTCAGCCCGCACCCCCGTTGCTGCTTCCGCGGCTCCAGACTGGCATGCTGCATGTCCGCCATCCCTTCTTCAAATACCCCGCCGCTGCCTCCCAGTGTCGCCCGGCTGTTTCAGCGGGTGCGACTGCGCATCCGTCGTGACTCGCTGGCCGATGGCCTGCTGCTGCTGGTCTGCTCGCTCGCCTGCACCTTCTGGGCCACCCTGCTGCTTGATGAAGCCTGGTTTGGCCTGCAGAAGCTCGAATTACCCGTGGGGCTTCGCGCGGTGCTCCTGACCGCCCTGGTCCCCGCCGCACTCTGGCTGATACTCCGCCGAGTCTGCTTTCCGCTCCTGCGAAAAATTCGCGATCTGGACGTCGCCCTGCTCCTCGAACGCCACTTTCCGCTGTTTCAGGACCGCCTTGTGACTGCGGTCGAGGCCTGCGGTGGTCTGCCCGCTGACAGTTCGCTCTCCCGCCAAATGCTGCAGCGCAGTCTCGGCGAAGCGGCACAGCTGGCCGGTGACGTTCAGCCGGAAGCCATTTTTGACACCACCCTGCTCAAACGCCAGTCGCTCGCGGCAGGCGGATTGTTCTGCAGCATCGCCGTTGCGGCGGTGATCCAGCCTGATCTTGTGCCGCGATGGTTTAATGCCTTTATTCGCTGCGCCCCCGAATATCATCAGCGATCCACTGCCATTGAAGCCTTTGTAATCGCGCAGCCCGGTGACCGTCGACTGCCATTCACGGCACCTTCGCCGTCTGCTCCTGCTGTTTGCCGCCACCCCATCGGCGCTGATCTGGAGCTCGAGTTTATCGTGCCCGATGGAGGGCCGATGCCGGGCGTCAGCTGGGTCATTCCGGATCGACTGCGAGTGGATGTCATTCGCACTGATGGCACCCGCAGCCGCTCGTGGCTGACCCCCACTGCCAGAGGCCGGTTCCGCTTCGTGGTCACCCAGCTCCGCGAACCCATCGACGTGGAAGTGCTCGGCGGCGACTTTCGCTCGCGACTGCCGTGGCACGTGGACGTCGTCAATAACCCCAGTCTCGATGAGATCGAACTCGAATGCACCTTCCCCGACTACACTGGCTGGAACGAGCAGCGGGAGCGGCGGCTGCAGGTAACCGGCAGCGATGTGCAACTCCCTGAAGGTACCCAATTCCTGCTCCGTGCCCGCTCCGCGAAACCCCTGCAGAGTGTGCGAGTGCTCACGGATCAGTTTGAATTCACCGGCGACGAAGCCTCCGGAAAGGTGATCGGTCGCAACGGTGGCCCGGCCATCGACCTTCCGCAACCACTCGTCGCCGCAGACGGCCGGACGGTTGAACTGCAGCTCTCCATCGCGCCCGCAGCACCATCAACAGGCACGCCCGAAACATCAGCCGGCGGGGACTCAGCCGAATCCCGCTCTGCACCCGCCGCACTCACCCTGCCGCCCTCCGGTGTCCTCAGCGTCTCCTCCAATACCACACTGCGTTTCTTCCTTCACGATCGTGACGACATTATTTCCGCTTCCCCCGAAACGCTCCGGCTGACCGGTACTCCAGACAAGCCCCCGGTGGTGGTCGCGCAGATGTCAGGCATCGGCAATTCGGTCACCCGCCGTGCCCGCATCCCGCTGGCAATCAGGATTCGCGACGACTACGGCATTCGCTCTGCGGGCTTCGAATTTCAGGTCGACGACGAAACCAACTGGCGTCCGCGCCCGTTTCGGAGGTTCCCGGATGCCGGGGTTCTGGAGTATTCCGCAGAATCAGCCGAATACTTCGAACTGCAGCCGCTCGAACTCACCGAAGGACAGTCATTGACGCTGTCCGTTGCCGCCACAGACAGCAATCCGATCACCGGCGGCAGCCTCTCCCGCAGCACTCCGCTCCCTTTTCGCATTGTCAGCGACGACGAACTCCTCTCGCTGCTCTACACCCGCGAAATTGCCCTACGCAGCCGGTTTGAAGAACTCATTGCTCGCCTCGAAGAAGTCCGCAAAGACCTCCAGTTCCACTCCGCCGCCGCCGACCGTGCGGACACCGCCGGTGCCTCCGCCTCCCGTGATGATCTTGCCGCGATCGACAGCTGCGGCAGCCGCAGCGTCAACAGCCTCCGTCGCCAGGCAAATGAGCTCAATGCCCTGATCGAAGCGTTTGAGGAAATCCTGCAGCAGCTTGTCAACAACGCCATTCCGCTGCACAACGCCGAAGCCATGCAGGCGGGTATCGTCGATCCCCTCAGAAGGATTCGGGATACCGGAATGCCCGCCGCCGACCGGGCTGTGGCTGCCATCCGCGCTGCCGCCCTCGTCTCACAACCCCTGCTGCCGCCAATCCGCCAGGCCGAAACCGTTCTCACAGAACTCATCAGCACCATGCAGGGCATCCTCGAAAGCGTCCGTGACCTCGCCGAATTTCACGAAGCCGTCCGCGACCTGCAACAGCTCTCCGAAGAGCAAAAGAAAGTGCTCGAGGAAACCAAACGGCTGCAGAAGAATCAATTGTTCGATGACCTGCTCAAATAGGTAAGGCTCTATGAATCGTCAAATCGCCCGGCACTGGGCAGCGGGACTTGTCGGAGCATTCCTGTGGGCCACGCAGCTCAGCCTGCTCGCAGCCCCGGGGCTTTTCAGCAGTCCCACCTCCGTCGACGAAAAAGCCGCACCTGAAAAGGCTTCCGGTCAGGCCCCCGAAAAAGCTCCACCCAAATCCGCCAAAGAGCTTCGCGACGAACAACTTTCGATCAGCGGCCGCTATGCACGCTTCGAACGCATGCTCACACAAATGGCCGATATTCTTGCCAAACAGGATCCGGAACGCGCTGATGTCATCCGCAGAGCACTCGGCAAAGGCCGGGAAGACCTCCTGAAAGATGATATCGAAGCCATCGTCCAGCTGCTGGAACAGGGACAGCTCGGCGATGCCGCCAAAAAACAAAACGAAGTCGTTGACAGCCTCCAGGCACTCCTGGTGCTGCTCCAAAGCGAAGATCGCCGCAGCAGCGTTGAACGCGAACGCGAACGACTCAACGGACTCCTCAAAAACGTCCGCAATCTGCTTAACGAACAACGCTCCGCCCGCGCCGCCACCCAGAATTCCAAAGCCCCCTCGGAAGCTGCGCCCGGCCAGCAACGCGCGCTCGACGGCACCGAAGAACTGCTCGAACAAATCCAGCAGCATGATCGGCAGGGAGACAACAGCGAAAAAGCAGAAAACAGCGACGGAAAAGATGCTGGCGAACAGGGTGAAAAAGGCGAGCAGGGGAAGTCGGGTGAGCCGAGTGACGGCAAAGGTGATGACAAGAAAAAAGGCGCGGGCGAGCAGGGCAAAGCTGGCGAAAAATCCGAGAGTGGGGGTGATCGCAAGCCCGGCGACAGCGAGCAGCAGGACGCCGAAGGCTCGCAGAAATCCGAAGGCTCAGAGCAGTCCGGAAAGTCTTCCAAAGCGGGTAAATCGGGCAAATCGAGTCAGGCCGGCCAGAAAGGTTCGCAGAGCCAGCAGTCGCAGTCATCGCCGGCAACTCCCGGTCGCGAGCAGCTGGAACGTGCAAAGGAACAAATGCAGGAAGCTCTGGAAGCCCTGCGACAGCAGCAGCGCGAAGAGGCCCTGAAGAACGAGGATGAAGCTGTTGAAGAGCTCCAGGAAGCCGCCGAAAAACTCGAAGAAGAACTGCGGCAGCTCCGCGAGGAAGAAAAGGAGATGGTCCTCGCATCGCTCGAAGCCCGGTTCCAGCGAATGCTCCTGCTGCAGACCGAAATTCACGACAGCACAAAAGTGCTGGCAGCCACCCCCAAAGCGGACTGGCTGGATCTCAACTACAGCCGTTGCAGGGAACTTGCTCAGCAGCAGCTGGAGCTCTCCCGCGAATGCAGCCGCACGGTCGTGCTGCTGCGGGAGGACGGGTCTGCAGCCGCAATTCTGCTGGCCGTGGAAGATATTGAAACGGACATGCAGTCGGTCAGTGGCTGGCTTCAGAATTCCGACGTTTCTGAACTCACGCTGTCTGTTCAGCAGGACATTATCGAGTCCCTGCGGCAGCTGATTGAGACCACTCAGAAAGAGCTGCAGAACATGCAGAACTCCCCACAGCAGTCGCAGCCTTCTCAGCCCGGTGGACAGCAGCAGCAGCGGCTGGTGGAGCTCATGGCGGAAATTCGGGTGCTCCGCAATCTGCAGCTGCAGGTGAATCGCCGTACAAAACAGGTGGACGAGCTGCTGCCTGCAGCCGACGCCAGCGCGCTGCCGCGTCTGGAGTCTCAGATTCGCGAACTCGCAGAACGCCAGCAACGGCTCCTCGAAGCCGCGAAGGATCTGGCGAAGCAGGCCAAACAGGACGGCCCTTAAAATGGGTCTGCTGGAACAGGATTCGGGTAATCCTTATTCTGCGGATGTCCCCGAGGATGCGTTTGTGAAGACTTCAGGCTTGCACCACCATTATCGGCTCAGCGGTGAAAGACTGTACTGTCGCAGTGGTTTGATACTGCCGCAGTACTGCCTCGTCACGGGGGCCTCGGAGGACCTTGTGCCCTGCCCGGTTTTGCTGCAGGGGCACGGAAAATGCTCCCGATATCTGCAGTTTGTCGGCGTCGTCTGTCTGATGACTGCAGCGCTCACATTTGGGGCTGTCCTGCTGCTGTTGTCCATGCGCATCAGTCTTCGTTTGTCTGACAAACACATCATCAATGCATCCGGGCTGCTGCTGATTTGCATCGGGATTGTGCTGATCGTTCTCGGGGCTCGTTCGGGGTATCAGTGTCGGCTGCACTTTGTGATGCGGAGGCAGCTGCAGGTCGCGAGACGCAGACGGGTGATGATCACACTTGCAGCGATTGTGGCTGTCTGTGCAGTTCGATTCAGCGGTGTGTTCAGCAACAACTGGCTGTGGGGTGGCATTTCCTTCGCGATGTTTTTCGCCTGCGTGGTGACTGATCACTTTCTGCTGCCGGGGCTGCATCTGAAGGCCGTTGTGGATGGACAGGAGTCCTTCGAAATCCGGGGTTGCTCAAAGGCATTCCTGCAGCGGCTTGAGGAGCAATCGCGTGGGTCATGAGCAGCAGCCTGAAAATCCCTACATCGCTCCGGTATTTCCTGAACCCGCGGTGGATACGGTGGCGTGGCATCAAAGTTACCTGGTCAACGGTCGGAAGGTAATCTGTCGCAACGGCCTGTGGCTTCCGGAATACTGTCTTGTCACGGGAGCATCGGCGGATCTTGTTCCGATCCCGATATCGCTTTGGGCAGCAGGGAAGAGCGCCCGGCGTTATCGGCTTTGGGGAATCGGCAGCCTGTGCTGCGCACCGCTGCTTTTTGCAGCAGCACTGCTGCTGATGCGTTCAGGTGCCAGGCCCGGCGACCCTGTGCCTGTCGCATTGACGGTGTCCATACCACTTACGCTGGTGGGGGGCCTTGTGCTGTTTCTTTTGGGGGGGCGGCAGCGACAGTTGTGCCGGCTCCACGGATCACTGCAGAGACAGCGGGCGGTTTGGCAGCGTCGCCTGGCGACAATTCCCGGGTTCGTCATGCTGTTTTTCCTTGTCCTGCGATTTTTCGGGGTGATTGAACGCGACTGGGCTTTTGCAGCCGTGGTGGGCCCCTTTGTGGCCACCTGGCTGCTGGCCGGTCTTGTCTTCCTGCGGGGCTTGCGGCTGCGGGCGATCCAGGTGGAGGATGGATTATTCGAGGTCAAAGGCTGGTCCGGGGCCTTTCTGAAACGGCTGGAGGAGCGGGCGAATGGAGGCTGATGAGCAGTCGCGTAATCCCTATGCGATTTCCGTCTCTGCGGTGATTTCCGCGGACTCGGCAGCCTTACATCGGAACTTTGAGCTGGTCGGACGAAAGCTGTATTGCCGGAGCGGGCTGCAGCTGCCGGAGTACTGTCTGGTAACGGGTACTGCAGAAGATCTGGTACCGCTCTCGTTGTCGCTCTGGGCACCCGGAAAATCTCTGCGGCGATATCGATTTGTGGGGATTGGCATGATGATGCTTGTTCCGATCGTGGTCGTTTGGGCAATCATGTTCGGCGGTGCTGCTCCAGCGGAACACTTTGCGGTTGTCGTTGTGACGAGCATCTGCGGATTGCTGATCGTGGGGCTGGTGTTGTTCCTGATGGGGGGCCGGCGTGGCCAGCTTTGCACGCTGCAGGGCATGGTGGACAGGCGGCGACAGAATCGCGGGCGGCGTTTGGCGGTGATCCCGGCCTGGATCATGCTGGCGGTGCTGGCTGTGAGCGTCACCATGGGCGGTAATCGCGGCTATGTGTTTTCGCTGCTGATGATGTTTGCCGTTGGCAGTCAGGTGATCTCCGGCTGGTTTTTTCTGCGGGGTACTCAGCTGCGTGCTGTTGTGGATGAGCAGGGAGTGTTTGAGGTCAGCGGATTTTCAAAGCAGTTTCTGGAGCGTTTGCGGGAGCAGTCTGATGGGCGCTGACGAGCTGCTGAAGAATCCTTATGCCGTTTCGGTGTATGTGGAGCCTGTTGGCGAATCGATTGCCTGGCATCGTGACTTCGAGCTGCTGGGGAAACGAATTCGCTGTCGCAGCGGGTTGTGGTTGCCTGAGATCTGTCTGGTGACCGGGGAGAAGCGGAGCCTTGTTCGGATGCCGATCAGCATTTATGCCCTGCGAAGATCGCGAAGATGGTTGAGGAGAATCGGAGTTGCGTTGATGGTGGGGGGGCCGCTGTCGGTGCTGCCTCTGACGCAGATTTCTCCGGTGACGCCGGCGGGCGGTCAACTGACGACGCAGGTGTGGCTGTTGCTGATTGCCCTGACCGGATTTCTGCTGTTGGGTCTGGCATTTTTTCTCGCTGGTGGTCGTCGGGGAGTGATCTGCAGGGTGCAGGGCTCATTGCAGCCGCGGCGGCTGGTTTTGATCAGGCGGTTGTCATTGGCTGCCGCACCAGTGTTGCTGCTGGTGGTTCACCAGCTGCTTACGAAGGGAAGTCTGGTGTGCATTCCATTATTGGCTCTGTTCAGTCCTCTGCTGTGGCTGAGGCGGGGTTTGTGGTTGCGTGCGATAGTGGACGACGATGGATTGTTTGAGATCGCCGGCTTTTCGAAGAGCTTTCTGATGGAGCTGGGAGAAATGCAGAAGTCGGAGAAACAGAAGTGATTTTCCCGTTGGAAGCGGCCACCCGCCGATCCGGGGAATCCCCTTCAGGAATCGTGAATTTTTGTTGACATTCCCCCGTTTCGACTCAAAAATCCGCCACCGAAAGGACTCGGTACGCATCTCAGGTTGGCCACCCACAAACTGGCAACTTTGTAGAATTCCTGCGGATTATCCGGTGCAGCCGTGCGATTTGCAGCGCGCCCGTAGCCGTTTTTCTCATGCTGAGTGTGTCAGATCTTCGTTCCATGGATGGACAAGTCATAATCCTGTCCAATGTGTTCGTCCACGGAGCCTCTTAATGACGTCGCGCTATGCTGATGCCGATGCCGGCCTTGAATCTCTTTCAGATCTGGAAGGCTACGAATTTCTCAGCGATCTTGATGCTGGTTTCGAAGAAGAACTCAAGTCGCTCGGCGTTGATCCGTCCGCCCCAACTGCAGCCAAGCCCGGTTCTGAAGAAAAGGTAATGATGCTGGCCGCTCGTTACGCCGCTGGTTTGCCGCTCTGGCATGAAGACGATTGCTACGACCATGGTCCTGGCAGCGTCGGCAACCTTGTCGTTGAAGACGACCTCGACGACAGTTCCGAAGGTTTTGATCTGGCCTGAAGCCCGGATTCCTGTTGTGATTCGAACGCCGCAGATCCTGCGGCGTTTTTTTTGTTGCCCCTCGGAGTGATGCATGACCACTTGCGTTTGGCGTACGGGTGCTGCAGCCGCGATCCTTGCAGTTGGAATCAGTGGCTGTCAGGAACAGAGCGCTTCAGGCCCGCCGAAGGCGGGGCAATCCTCCTCATCTGCTCCCGCTGTCGCTGCCGACGAGGCTGCTGCCGTCGCGGCCCTGGAGCAGGCTGGATGCAGCCTGAAGAAGGACGCCTCCGGCAACGTGATTGAACTCTCCGTCTCAGTGGCTGACGGCACCGATTTCAACCCTGTGCTGAAGAATGTTTCCGGACTGCACAGTCTCGCGATTGCCCGTCTTGGTGGTCCTGGGCTCACCGACCAGGCCCTGCAGTCCCTCTCACAACTCACCACCCTCAGGCGGCTTGACCTCACCGATGCTTCTGCCATTGGCGACGAAGCGCTGAAAGTTGCCGCCACCCTGACCAACCTCGAAGCCCTGATCCTCCGCCGCGCCGGTTTCACGGATGCGGGGCTCCAATTCATCCGGCAGCTCCCCAAACTGCGGGCTCTCGATGTTCGTAATTCCAACGTGACGGATGCTGGCATTGCCCATCTGGCTGGCATGAAATCGCTGGTTGACCTGCAGCTGGAAAAATCCAAAGTCACCGACGACTGCGCAGAAACCCTCGCCGGGCTGCCCCTCAAATCTCTCAATCTCAACTACACCGCAGTCACCGACGCCGCTATGCCGGCGATTGCCCGCATTCAAACGCTCGAGCAGTTGCAGCTTGAGGCTGCACGGCTCACCGATGCCGGGCTGGCCGAAATCAGCAAACTCAAACGGCTCAAACGCTTCGGCTGCCGACTCGCCGACATCACTGGTGCCGGCGTCAAACTGCTCACCGCCTGCACAGAACTGACCAGGCTTGAACTTCGTGAAACATCCATCGACGACGAAGGACTGGCCGCTATTTGCACGCTTCCCAAACTGGCGTGGCTCGACATCAGCGAATGCAAACTCGTCACCGGCGAAGGCATCTCAAAGCTCGCTTCCCTCACCAATCTCACGTACCTTGAACTCCGCGAGATCAAGAAGGTGCGTGACGAGAGTTTCGCACCCCTGGCTGCTCTCACCAGGCTCACCGAGCTGAACCTCGAAGCCACTCGCATCTCCTCCGAATCCGTACCCGCACTACTCAAACTCACACAGCTCCAGCGTCTGCACCTCGCCGGAACTCAGCTCGATGATGCCGGCATGCAGCAGCTCGCGCAGCTCACCAGCCTCAGGTATCTTGACCTTTCCAACTGCGAACCTGCTCCCGAAACCGTGGAAAAGCTGCGTTCCGCCATTCCAGGGCTCGAGTTGAAAGTGAATTAGCGGCATTTTCAGGAGTTGGTGTCATGGATACTTCAGTGCGAACCGAAAGTGAGCGGCTCTTCAAACGCGCGGCGCAGCGCATTCCCGGCGGCGTAAACAGTCCCGCGCGGGCCTTTGGTGCTGTCGGCGGAACTCCGCCCTTTATGAAACGTGGAGACGGCCCGTATCTCTACGATGTCGATGGCAACCGCTTCATCGACTACATCGGTTCCTGGGGCCCACACCTCTTCGGTCACCGCCACCCGATGATTCTGCAGGCGATTCAGGGGGCGCTGGAAATCGGCACCAGCTTTGGTGCTCCAACTGAAGCCGAGGCGGAACTGGCCGAACGCGTGGCGGAAATGGTGCCGTCGATGGAACGCGTGCGGATGGTGAATTCGGGCACCGAAGCCACCATGTCTGCGATTCGCGTGGCGCGTGGCTACACGGGCCGCAGCGGCATTGTGAAATTTGCCGGCTGCTACCACGGGCACGTTGACAGCCTCCTTGTTGCCGCCGGCAGCGGTGCTCTGACGCTCGGCTGTCCCTCCAGCCCCGGCGTGCCTGCCGGAGCCACCGCCGATACGCTGGTGCTGCCCTACAACGACCCACAGCAGCTTCGTGAAGCCTTTGCCACCAGCGGTGACCTCCTCGCCGCAGTCATTCTGGAACCCGTCGTCGGTAACATGGGGTGTGTTGTTCCCACTTCGGAATTCCTCTCCGAGCTCCGCCGCCTCTGCGATCACCATGGGACAGTTCTGATTTTTGACGAAGTCATGACCGGCTTCCGCCTCTCCGCCGGCGGTGCCCAGCAGCTCTTCGGCATCCGCCCCGACATGACCACTCTCGGAAAGATCCTCGGCGCAGGTCTGCCCGTCGGTGCTTATGGTGGCCGCGCGGATATCATGCAGCACGTGTCGCCTGTCGGACGCGTCTACCAGGCAGGAACCCTCAGTGGCAATCCGATGGCGATGGCTGCTGGGATTGCCATGCTGGATCTCATTCGTCGCCATAACCCCTATCCCCGCCTTGAACAGCTCGGATCGATGCTTGAGGAAGGTTTCCGGCGCGCTGCTGCCGCGGCTGCTCAGCCCGTCTGGATCAATCGTGTCGGCAGCATGCTGACGGTGTTCCTCACCGGACAGCCTGTGTATGACCTCGCCACCGCTTCTGCTTCAGACACCGGCAGGTTTGCCCGCTGGTTCCACGGACTGCTCAACCGCGGCGTGTACCTGCCCTGCAGCCAGTTTGAAGCCCTGTTCATCTCGGCCGTTCACAGCGATGCTGATATTGCTGCCACGTTGTCAGCTGCTGAACAGGCGTTCCTGGACCTGAGTCCATGATCGCCGGCGAGGCCGATCGGCCAGCAGGTTCCACTGTTTCGGTTTGAGATTGACGTTGATTGGCCGGTGATGGCAGTCGGCCGTCGCCAGGGCAATGGGTTGAAACCGCTGCTGTTGTGGTTGCGGACCTGCAGTTCTGCAGCCACTGTCCGGCAGTCACCGGCCGCCGGGAATCCACAGCCCTCCCGATGTCAGCCCGCCCGCTGCCTCCTCTGGCGCCCGGCGACGGCGGCGGGCCTTGAGTCTGACATACGGCGGCACAAAGCGGCCGCGGTAGCCGAAGTGTGAAACATCGGCCGTCGGATCCGCTCGTGGCGGTTCCCGCAGATCTTCCAGCACAAACCCTGATAAGCACAGGTCCCCAACGATTTCCTCCATCCTGTGCAGATACTCCGTGGTGCCCGCTTCCCGGTACGCCGTATCCTGCATTCGTGGCAACGGGCCTCGGTGATAGTATTCCAGTCCAATCACAAACTGATGCCGTTCTGTGCGGTGGCTGATCTGCAGGCTCACAGGCTGTTTGTGCTGTGAGATGTACAGTCCGTCATCCCGCAGAACACGAGCGATTTCGCGGTAGACTGGTCTGAGCGACGGCACATAGCAGGTGCTCACCGGCTGATGCACGAGATCGAAGGACTGATCTCCCAGCATGCTCAGATCTTCCATCGATGTCTGGATCGTCTGTACGGTGAGTCCTCTGCGGCGGCATTCGCGTTCATCCAGCCTGAGCATGGAATCGCTCAGGTCCGCCACTGTGACTCGCGCGCCGGCCGTTGCGTACAGTACCGACTGCCATCCACCGCCGCCGGCCAGGCACAGCACATCCAGACCAGCGACAGAGGGCGGCAGCCAACCGCGGCTGTCCAGCGTTTTCAGTGGCTCACGGCATTCCTCATCCGTTGCCGTATGTGCGAATAC
>JBEAUF010000380.1:0-4477 GCA_041161565.1 Planctomycetota bacterium
GAGAAGAGATCGTTGAAGTGAGAAGTGAGAAGTGAGAAGTGAGAAGTGAGAAGTGAGAAGTGAGAAGTGAGAAGTGAGAAGTGAGAAGTGAGAAGTGAGAAGTGAGAAGTGAGAAGTGCGGACGCGCGCTGAGCCGCTTGGCGGCAGCCTGCGGGTGAAGAGCCCTGTAACGCGTTGCCAACGCCGCTGGCCGTGCGAAGGCGGGCAGGGGTGCGCACCAAGGTGCATAGGCGCAACCGGGGGCTTCCGCCCGACCGCTCAGGCGCGGGCAGGGGTGCGCACCAAGGTGCATAGGCCTAACCGGGGGCTTCCGCCCGTCCGCTCAGACGCGGGCAGGGGTGCGCACCAAGGTGCGAGGGCCTAACCGGGGGCTTCCGCCCGTCCGCTCATCCGTTCTTACTTTCGCGTTCTCCTCTACTCTCTACTTTCCACTCGGCGGTCCCCGATTAGGGCTTTGTCAGCCATTCGATGTTGAACCGAGCGAGTCTCAGTCGGCGATCGACTTCACAGAAGCAGAGAATGGTGCCATCGGGGAGTGCGGCGAGGTCGGAGTAAGCGGCTTTGCCGGGTTCGAGCGTGCGGCTGACGGGCCAGTCAACTCCGTCGTTGGTACTCATGCGGATCGTCAGATTTTCCCGTTTCCCGCGGCTGTTTGGTCGTTCACGTCCCTGGTCATCGAGCCCCACTGTGGCGGGGTTGGAGAAGAGCAGCGTTCCGGGTCGGCCGGGGATGGCGAGCACGCTGGCCATGCAGATGGGTTCAAGCAGCTGCGGGTGGAACGCTGGGGTTGTCCAGCCGGAGGCGCCATCGCGGCTGGTGAGCAGCAGTTTGCGGTTGGGCGCGGATTCGCTGCGGGCCACCAGCAGGACTCTTCCGTCGGAGAGTTCCGCGGCAATTGTTTCGTTGGGGTCGTTGAATTCGGCCGTGTCGGGAATGGCCACTTCTCCGGCCGTCCATGTGACTCCATGATCATCGCTGTAGATCGTGGCCGTTACGGACGGGTGGTGATCGCGGACGCCGCCGTAGGCCAGCCAGACGGGAACCACCAGTCGTCCGGAACTCAACTGAATGCCGTGGCCGGGGCCGGTGGCGAGCACTTTCCAGTTGCAGGCTGGACGAAAAGCCTCGAAGGCCGCTGTGATTTCGACGGGATCGGACCACGTGACGCCTTCATCGAGGCTGCGGATCGAGAAGCAGCGGGCGTAATTAATGCAGTAAAGAAATTCCACGGAGCCGCTGATGCGATCGACGATCGCCACCGGGTTATTGACGGTTTGCTGTTCATCATCGGCCGGCTTTCCGGACGTTCCGCGGATGCGATCGCCGTGATGGGCAATCCGTTGCGGCGGGGACCACGTCAGCCCGCCATCGGTGCTGCGACGCAGGTGCACTTCGATCTCGCCCCAGTCACTGCGGCTGTTGCGACGGGCCTCGCAATAGGCGAGCACTGTGCCTTTCGGAGTGACGACGATCCCGGGAATCCGATACAGGGCAATTCCATGATCACCGGCGGCGAACAGGTCCTGCCACTGCGGCTCCGCGGGCGGCGCGGCAAAGCCGGGCGCAAGGGGCATCAGGAGCAACAGCAGAGGGAAGGCCACACGAGCAGCCATGGTGCAGCAGGGCGTCACAGAAGTCTCCCTTGCGGAGCATCGGGAATGCTGAAGGCAGCGGAATGGGTACAGGGCACAGACGAATGCTACAGGATGTCTGTGATCCGGCAAACAACTGGAGGTGGGGATATGATTGTGAATCCCCTGTTCCGACAAACGCCGCCGGCGCTGCGCGAGAGAGGAGAGCGTAGAAAGTAGAGAGGAGAAGAGATCGTTGAAGTGAGAAGTGAGAAGTACGCTGAGCCGCCTGGCGGAAGCCTGCGGGTAAAGTGCCCTGGAAACGCGACGCTGACGCCGCGGGCAGGGGGGCGCACCAAGGTGCGAAGGCCTAACCGGGGGCTTCCGCCACACATGAGCCGCCTGGCGTCAGCCTGCGGGTAAACTGCCCTGGCAACGCGACGTTGACGCCGCGGGCAGGGGTGCGCACCAAGGTGCGATGGCGTCACCGGGGGCTCCCGCCCGTCCGCTCAATCGCCGGCAGGGGTGCGCACCAGGGTGCGGAGGCGTCACCGGGGGCTTCCGCCCGTCCGCTCAGGCGCGGGCAGGGGTGCGCACCAGGGTGCGGAGGCCTCACCGGGGGCTTCCGCCCATCCGCTCAGGCGCGGGCAGGGGTGCGCACCAGGGTGCGAAGGCCTAACCGGGGGCTTCCGCCCGTCCGCTCAGGCGCGGGCAGGGGTGCGCACCAGGGTGCGATGGCGCAACCGGGGGCTTCCGCCCGTCCGCTCAGGCGCGGGCAGGGGTGCGCACCAGGTTGCGAGGCCTAACCGGGGGCTTCCGCCCGTCCGCTCAGGCGCGGGCAGGGGTGCGCACCAAGGTGCGAAGGGCCTTACCGGGGGCTTCCGCCCGACCGCTTGCCGGACGCCGCCGGTCTTGATTGCCGTGTCCGGCCATTTGACTTTGGCAACCCGCAACTGGACACTTGCCGGCAGTCTTCGCCTTTCATCCACCTGCTGCTTGTCTTCACCCCCTGCAGACTCCGCTATGTTACGACTGCTTGCGTTGTCCTCCACCGCCCTGCTCTGCCTGCTCTGTCCTGTTGTTGCTGGTCCGCCGCGTCCCAGCATCGTGGTGATTCTGAGCGACGACATGGGCTTTTCGGACCTTGGCTGTTACGGCGGTGAGATCTCCACACCGGTGCTGGATCGGCTGGCTTCCGGGGGCGTGCGATTTCAGTCATTCTACAACACGGCGCGGTGCTGTCCGACGCGTGCGAGTTTGCTGACCGGGCTCTATCCGCATCAGGCTGGTGTCGGGCACATGATGGACGATCGCAACCTGCCCGGTTACCGGGGCAATTTGAACGCCTCCACGAGAACGATTGCGGAACTGCTCCAGCCGGCCGGTTATCGCAGCTATGCGGTTGGGAAGTGGCATGTGACACGGCACGCGGAGGCTGCCGGGCCGAAGCACAACTGGCCGCTGCAGCGGGGTTTTGAGCGATTCTACGGGACGATTCACGGTGCCGGCAGTTTTTTTGACCCATCGTCACTGGTTCGCGACAACACCATGATTTCGGCCTTCGCGGACCCGGAATACGCGCCAGATACCTATTACTACACGGATGCCATCGGGGAACATGCGGTGCGGTTTGTGCGGGAACATGCGGCTCAGCACGGCGATGCGCCGTTCTTCCTGTACGTGGCCTTCACCGCTGCCCACTGGCCCATGCACGCCCTGCCTTCCGACATCCAGCGGTACGCCGGGCGTTATGATGCAGGTTACGACCCCATCCGCAAAGCTCGTCACGAACGTGCCGCGGCGCTCGGGCTGATCGACCCGCAACAGCCGCTGTCGCCCGCCGCTGCGACGTGGGCTGACGTCGAAGACAAACGCTGGGAAGCGGCCGGTATGGAGGTCTACGCGGCAATGGTTGACCGCATGGATCAGAACATAGGCAAACTCACCGCCGAACTCGAACGTCACGGTCGCCTGCAGAACACTCTGATCCTTTACCTCCAGGACAACGGCGGCTGTGCAGAACCCATGGGCCGCAGCGGCACGCCGAATCACCCCGATATCGACCGGCCTGCGGCACCCACACTGCCACCGCTGCCACCTGCAGCCTTTGCCGCCGCTGGCAGCGTCCCCGCACAAACTCGCGATGGTTTCCCCGTACGCATGGGCCGCCGAGCGTTTCCCGGACCGGAAGATACCTACGTGGCCTATGGCAAAGGCTGGGCCAACGTTTCAAATACTCCATTCCGCGAATTCAAACACTGGGTCCATGAAGGCGGCATCAGCACTCCACTCGTGGCCCACTGGCCCGCCGGGCAACTGGCTGAAGGCTCCATCACACGCACCCCAGGACACCTCATCGATATCGCCGCCACCTGCTGTGAACTTGCCGGTGTCACCGTGCCCGCCGACAACCCGCAACTGCCCGGCATCAGCCTGCTCCCGGCGCTTCGCGGCGAAAACCCGCCGCGCCCGCCGCTCTTCTGGGAGCACGAAGGCAATCGGGCGGTGCGTTCCGGCGAATGGAAGCTCGTCGCCAGACACCGCCAACCCTGGGAACTCTACCGCATCGACAGCGACCGCGTGGAAGCAGACAACCTCGCAGAAAAACACCCCGAGATTGTGCAACGTCTGGCGGAGATGTATGTGCAGTGGGCCAAACGCAGCCAGGTGGAACCGTGGCCGATTAATGGGAGCAGGGAGTAGGAACGAGGGAGTAGGAACGGGGAACGGGGCACGAGGAACAAGGCACGAGGAACAAGGCACGAGGAACAAGGCACGAGGAACAAGGAACATGGACTACTTACGACGAATTGGGATGCTGGCCGCTGCTTTCGCCGCGTTGATCGCTGCGGTACCGGGCTCCGCGGAGCCCCCTGGTCAGCGGCCCAACATAATCTTCATCCTTG
>JBEAUF010000401.1:0-5525 GCA_041161565.1 Planctomycetota bacterium
GCCCAGACCAAGGCAATGAAGAAGATCGCCGGAAGTCTTCGTCTGGACCTCGCCGCCTTCCGGGAACTCGAAGCCTTCGCACAGCTTGGCACAGAGCTCGACAAAGCCACCCAGGCACAGCTCGACCGCGGTTACCGCATGGTGGAGCTGCTCAAACAGCCCCAGTACGTGCCGCTGCACGTTGCTGACCAGGTCGTGGCGATCTACGCGGGTACCAAGGGCTACTTTGACAAGGTACCAGTGAATCGCGTACAGGCCGTCGAAAAAGAGCTCCACGAATTTATCCGTGCCGAGCACGCCGATATGCGTGATAAACTGGTTGCCGAGGCCGCTCTGACCGACGAAATCGAAGCCATGCTCCGCAAAGCTCTCGAAGCCTTCGTCGCTCGACAGGCAGCCAAAGGCTGATTAACCCGCTTCCCGTTCATTCCCTAATCCCCGGTGCAGTTCAGCCATGGCCAATCGACGCTTGCTGGTGAAACGGCTCAAAGCGGTGCGCAATATCCGCAAGATCACGCGCACAATGGAGCTGATCGCGACCAGTCGCTTCAAGAAAGCCATGGACCGCGCCACTGAGGCCGCGGAGTACACTCGGAAGATTTCCGAGATCGTCGGTGACCTGGGTCAGGCCAGCCTCAAGTTCTCCCACCCGCTGCTCCAGCGACACACGGAAGAAAAGAACGGCATCCTGCTGGTGCTCACCGCAAACCGCGGACTCTGCGGCGGCTACAACGCCAGCGTCCTCCGACAGACGCTGGCACACGTCCGTCAGCAGAACGAAAAAGGCGTTCAGACCTCACTGGAAGTCTCCGGCAAGCGCGGGATTAAGTTCCTCAACTTCCAAAAAGTTGCCATGGATCAGACCTACACCCACTTCGAGGACAAAACCTCCTTCCTCGAAGTGGAAGCGATCGCCAGTCGCTACGCCGATCTCTACATCGCCGGTAAAATCGATCGGCTCGATGTGGCCTACACCCGCTTTGAATCCAGCTCAAAGCAGTTCGCCATCGTCGAAACCATCCTGCCACTCGCCAGCCTCTCTTCGGGTGGCACTGCCAACTCCAGCGGCGTGGACTACGACTTCCTTCCATCCGCCCAGGAAATCCTCGAAGAAATCGTACCGGCCGCATTCCGAGCCAAACTCTTCAAGTGCTTCCTCGACTCCATCGTCAGCGAACAAATTGCCCGCATGGTTGCCATGAAGGGCGCCACCGAGAACGCCGATGAAATGGCCGGAAGTCTTAAGCAGCAATACAACCGTGCCCGTCAGGCCGGCATCACCTCAGAACTCGCAGAAATCATCGGCGGTGCCGCAGCCCTCGGCTAGGTCACCACTACCCTTCAAATCATCTTCGTCCCTGAACCATCAGAGACCCAATTCGCGATTCACACAGCAGGCGAACCATGGCTGAAGCAACAAAACAGGGCAAAGTCTCGCAGGTGATCGGATCCACGTTCGATGCCGAATTTCCCGAGCACAGTCTCCCGGAAATTTATAATGCGCTCACGATCGACGAGGAGATCAAGGGCACCCGCGTGAAAGTCACCGGCGAAGTCCAGCAGCACCTCGGCGGCGGTCGCGTCCGCTGCGTTGCTCTCGGCAGCACCGACGGCATGCGTCGCGGTATGACCGTGAACGACACCGGCCGGCCACTCTCAGTTCCCGTCGGCAAGGGCACACTGGGCCGCGTCTTCAACGTCCTTGGCGACGCCATCGACGGCCGCGGCGCTGTTGAGCACGACGAACGCTGGCCCATCCACCGTCACCCTCCCAAACTCGAATCACTCAGCTCCAAAACCGAAGTCTTCGAAACCGGCATCAAAGTCGTTGACCTGCTCACCCCGTTCGTCCGCGGTGGTAAGGCCGGTCTCTTCGGAGGTGCCGGTCTCGGCAAAACCGTGATTCTCACCGAACTCATCGCCCGTATCGCCAGTGCCCACGGCGGTTACTCCGTGTTTGCCGGCGTCGGCGAACGCACCCGCGAAGGTAACGACCTCTGGCTCGAAATGCAGGAAACCAAGATCGGCCAAACCGGCCGGTCGGTCATCGAGCAAACCTGTATGGTGTTCGGTCAGATGAATGAACCGCCGGGCGCACGTCTCCGCGTCGCTCTGTCCGCCCTCACCATGGCCGAATGGTTCCGTGACGCCACTGGCTCCGACACGCTGCTCTTCGTTGACAACATTTTCCGCTTCTCCCAGGCCGGCTCCGAGGTCTCCGCGCTCCTCGGCCGTATGCCCTCCGCTGTGGGATACCAGCCAACGCTCGGCACAGAGCTGGGCGAGCTCCAGGAACGCATCACCTCCACAAAGAACGGGGCCATCACCTCCGTCCAGGCTGTTTACGTTCCCGCCGACGACCCCACCGACCCTGCCCCTGCAACCGCCTTCGCCCACCTTGACGCGTTCATTTATCTCGAACGACGCATCTCGGAAAAAGGCATTTACCCCGCCATCGACCCACTGGCTTCCTCCAGCCGAATTCTCGACCCGCAGTACGTCGGTCAGCGCCACTACAACGCTGCCCGCCGCGTCCAGCAGACTCTGCAACGATACCGCGAACTGCAGGACATCATCGCGATTCTCGGTGTGGATGAACTCAGCGAAGACGACAAGCTGGTCGTGCACCGCGCCCGCCGCATCGAACGCTTCCTCTCCCAGCCGTTCCTCGTGGCCGAAGTCTTCACCGGCAAGCCCGGCAAGATCACTCCGCTCGCGGACACCATCCGCAGCTTCGAGGAAATCTGCGACGGCAAGTGGGACCATCTGCCCGAAGGTGCCTTCATGTACGTCGGTGCCATCGAGGAAGCAGAAGAACAGTACCGCCGCATGCAGGCTCAGAGCTGATCACCAGGCAAAGGATCGGAATCATCCATGGCAGAACTCAGACTTGTCCTGGTCACTCCCGAAAAGACCGTCTTCGATCGGCCTGCGGCTTCCGTCCGCGTGCCTCTCTTCGATGGATCGATCGGAATTTACCCCGGTCGCGCCCCACTTGTGGGTCGACTCGGGATCGGTGAGCTGCAGTACAGGACTCCTTCGGGAGACACTGAAGGCATCTTCATCGACGGTGGTTTTGTGCAGGTCAAAGGCCCCGTGATTTCCGTGCTCACCTTTTCTGCCACTCCCACCCAGGAACTCAGCCGCAAAGCTGCCGCCCAGGCACTTGCCGAGGCCCGCGCCGAACGCGCCAAGTCCGACGAAGAATACGCCGGAACAGCCCGCCGGATCGAACGCGCCCGACGAATGCTGGCCCTCGCCCGCCGCGACTGAACAATTCTCCGCAGACTGGGAATTCAAACTCCGCCCGCGTACAATTCCAAAGCCCGACATGCCCTGCATGTCGGGCTTTTGCTGTCACCGGCCAGATTGATGAAAGCTGCTCATGGACAAGTTTGACCCCCGCGTCGATTCGCTGGTCATGGAAACAAAGACTCTGTGGGACCCCGCCGTCGGTCAGCTCTCCGAAGAAGACCGCCGCTGGGTGGCCACCGCCATCCACCAAAAACCCCAGCTCGCTTCCAAAGTCTCCTACGAACGCAGCCACACCGGCTTCGTACGGATCATCCGCGTCACCGTCGAAGACATCCAGCGACTGTACCTCGCTCGCGGGTAGCAGCAGGAACGCCATAGCTGCGGGGCATACACCGGAAGAATCCTGATCCCCGGCACCCCACCAGCACAGGCGGTACGCAGATAAAGCCAACGTTCCGTCTGAAGACCCGGGAGATGCTTTCATGGCTGCTTCGCATTCGCGTGTTCCCGGTCTGCTGACAGCACTGCTTCTCTGCGCTGCAGGCATTGTCTGCGGCGAATCGGTCCCCGCCCAGAACCCCGTGCCAACCGCACCCATCCGCGTCTACTGTTCCGCCGCCACCGAACAATCCCTCGACCTGCTCTCGCTCGACCCCGCCACCGGCCTGCTCACCAAAGAGTCTCGCCTGGCCACTCCTGGTGAACCCGGTGCCCTGACAATCTCCCCGGATCGCCGCTTCCTCTTCGCCTCCATGCGGTCCACCGGCCGCCTCTGCAGCTTTCGTATCGACCCGCCCACCGATCGACTCGACCCCATCAGCGTCGTCGAGGCAGGTGCTGATCCCGCGCAGATCTCCGTCGACCACACTGGCCGCTTTCTGCTCACAGCTTACTACGTTGCCGCAAAAGTCACCGTTCATCAGATTGGCCCAGGCGGCGACATCAGCGAACAGCCGCTCCAGACGATCGACACAGCAAAAAATGCGCACGCCATCGTCCCCGATGCCGGAAATCGCTTCGCCTACGTCCCGCACACCGGCCCCAATCTCATCTTCCAGTTCTCGTTCGACGCCCGGTCGGGCCAGCTTGGGCCACTGAAACCCGACCGCCTGCAGCGCCCCGCTCAAACCGGCCCGCGACATCTGACATGGCATCCCACACAACCTGTCGCCTACATCAACAATGAACAGGGCAGTTCTGTCACCGTCTACGAACAACAGCCTGCAGGCGGTTTGCAGCCCGGAGTCACAGAACGTTCCCTGCCTGCCGATTTTTCCGGTCCCAACAGCACCGCAGAAATCCAGATTCATCCGTCCGGCCGTTTTCTGTACGTGGCCAATCGCGGTCACGACAGCCTGGCCGTGCTGCAGGTGAACAAGTCCGGCCGCGAGCTGAAGTTCATTGCCTGCGAACCCACTGAACCAACTCCACGATCCTTCCACATCGACTCTACCGGCCGTTACCTGCTGGCAGCAGGTGAATCCAGCGGCCGCCTGCAGGTCTTCCGCATCGATGAGCAAACCGGGCGACTGCAGTCTGTTGTCGTCGAACCTGTCGGCCCCCGACTCTGGTGGGTACTCACCGTTCCCTCCGCCACCACCGCCCCAGCCGCTCCATGATCCACCTGCCTCTGCCGATGACAGCGGCATCCGTAACCGCCGCTGAACTCTTCGAGTGGCTGCAGTCCGCATGCCACTCCCGGCCAGACTTCCTCGCGGCCCTCGATCTGGAATGCCAGCCGCCATCCCGCACTGCCCGTCTCGAATCAACCAACATCACCCGCGTCGTCATTGACGGCTCTGCAGTCCACGTGCACTACCGCGTCGAATTCTCTGAATTCGCCCCCTGCCAGGACATCACGCGCAACGCAGCCTTTGAACGTCAGCTTATCGGACAGATCCACGACAGCCTGCTCGTGTTCCCCGAACCCTTCCGGCCACCCAGCCGCGATTCGGGGGAAGAACTCTGATCGGTCAGGCAAAGGCCCGGGTAAGTGCCCTGCAACGCCCCCAAACGCACTGTCAGCAACCCCGCCAGAGCATTGCCAGCACCCTTTGCCCGCAGGCTCCCGCCCAATGGCATTGGGATTCTCTGAAATTCTGTGAAAAGACGGGTGAAGACGTGGGAGGGCGAGGCTGGGATGGTGAAGCGGCGCGAGGGCGGGCAAATTGGGATGTTTCAGTCCCCCCGCTATCATCACGCCCGACTGCCCGAACGGATCACAAAAAACGTCCTGTGGCGAGCGGTCGATGTCAATCGGCCGGTAACGC
>JBEAUF010000408.1:0-4045 GCA_041161565.1 Planctomycetota bacterium
GTGAGAAGTGAGAAGTGAGAAGTGAGAAGTGAGAAGTGAGAAGTGAGAAGTGAGAAGTGAGAAGTGAGAAGTGAGAAGTGAGAAGTGAGAAGTGAGAAGTGAGAAGCCCTCCTGCACTGTCTTTTGCCTTTCTTCTGAGACTTGATTTCTGAGCTTTTCCAGCGGACCGCTGATTTCCAGTCCTCTGCCCCCTCTGCTGGCCCTGAGATTGGGGATCTGCGGCTCATTGGCTTTGTCGCGAACCAGGACCGGTCGTGGTTTTGCGGCAGGACGTGCGCAGTACCGGGCCAGGGGCTGAGTATGGCCAGCCCGGACCGGACTCACGCTGAACAGAACAGTCCCCACGGCAGGACGCCGATCGTCTTCGCACCCGGATTCAGCGACCGGCGATCAGCGGCTACCCGAACCCGCTGCAGATGCCTCGCCACGTCTCACACCGATGAACACCACGCAACGCCTTCCGCAACCGCTGACCGCTTCAATATCGAATCGCGATATTGGCATGGAATTTTGTTCACGTGTGCTGCAATCCTTTAATACCCCGGAAACACGAGGCCCGCTGGTAAAAAGTGTCCGTGCTGGCTCATCGTTTCCGTCCTCTGTCCCCAGGATTTACCGCTCAGCCATGTCTGAATTTACCCATCTTGACCCCCACGGGGCCGTCCGCATGGTGGACGTTGGCGAGAAACCTGTTACCCGCAGGTCCGCTACGGCCGCAGGCCGCGTGTTAATGCAACCGAGTACGCTGCGGTTAATCCTCGAGGGCGGCGCTCGGAAGGGAAACATCCTGGAAACGGCGCGGCTCGCTGGGATCATGGCTGCTAAACGGACTTCCGAATGGATTCCTCTCTGTCATCCGGTGCCGCTCACAAGGGTGCAGGTGGACTTTTACTTTCCTGCTGACAACTGTGTCGAGGTTACCGCGATCGCATCCGCGGAGGCTCGCACAGGCGTCGAAATGGAGGCGTTGACGGCTGTTTCGGCCGCCTGCCTCACCCTCTACGACATGTGTAAATCCGCCGACCGAAGTATGGAAATTGTTGCCATTCGACTGCTGGAAAAATCCGGAGGTCGTTCCGGGAATTATTCCCGGCATGCCTCCCAGACTTCGGATCCACAAAGTGCAAACCCATGACTGTCGCTGAAACCGCTCGCAACCAGTTGAAACAGCAGATCTTCGACCTCCTGGGCGTGGAACTGGGGCTGGTTCGTGAGGTTCTTGCAGCACAATTCTCCAGCCGCAGTAGCTTCGTACAGGACGTGGCAACCCACGTCAGCAAATTTCAGGGCAAGCAATTCCGTCCTGTACTCGTGCTGCTCGCTGCTCGTCTCTCGGGACTAACTTCCCGTACCCGTCTGAAGGCCTGCCAGCTGGCCGCCGTCGTTGAAATGATTCACGCGGCCACACTCGTGCACGATGATGTGATCGACGATTCCGATCTGCGGAGGCACGTCTCAACAGTCCACCGACGCTGGAACACAGAAACCAGCGTGCTGTTTGGCGACTACCTGTTTTCCCGAGCTTTCCATCTGGCGGCCTCCACCGGCGACGCGGAGGCCTGCAGACTCATCGGTCAGGCGACCAATCGCACCTGTGAAGGCGAACTCAATCAGATCGCCGTCAGGCTCGAACAATCCGTCTCAGAACGGGACTATTTCCGCGTGATTCATGGAAAAACATCCCAGTTGTTTGCTGTGAGCGGTCGGCTGGGCGCTCGGGCAGCAGAAGCGTCCACGGCCATTCAGGATCGTTTGGGCCTTTTCGGAATGCGGCTGGGCCTTGCCTTCCAGATTGCCGATGACGTGCTGGACCTGACAGAATCGGCGCAGCACACAGGTAAAGACGCCTGTAACGATCTGGAGAATGAGCGTCCGACCCTGCCAATTATTCGGGCATTGAAGCTCGCCCAGCCTGAACAGCGGTCAGAACTATTGGCCCTGCTGCATTCCGGTGCTGCGGCCGACAAAGAGCGTTTGCGGAGTTCGCCGCTGCTGATCCCGGGGATTGAGTCAGCGCGGCAGACCGCACTGCGGTTTGCCCGCAGTGCCGCCAGGTGCCTCTGCGGCCTGCCCGACGTTCAGGAACGCAAGATGCTTGAACTCCTCGCGGCGTTTTCCGTGCAGCGCGTTGCCTGAACAGGCACCCTGCGTGCCACACGGTGCACTGACCCGGAGTTTCTCTGCAAAGCGCCGGGGAAGTCAGGACATGACTCCGCAGGTACTCCTTCGCCGGAAAATCAAGCCCCTCGTTCCCCGTCCCTGGCGGCGGCTATGGGGCCGGCTGCAGCGGTTTCGACGCGTTCATACCCAGGGAAACAACAGCAGCCACCGCATTGACTCCAGCGCATGCGTAGAACGCCATGTTCCAGTCCGTCACGCCGTGGCTGGAGAACATGCCGAAGAATACGGGGGACAGTGCCGCTCCAAAGTTGCCCCACATGTTCGCCCAACCCACAGCCGACGCCACGAAACGGCCACCCACATCCTGCCCGAATGCCCAGCAGGCCGGAGTTCCCAGATCGGTCGCCAGTCCAACCACAGCCAGACAAAGAGCAGCCTGGATGTCGCTTTGGGCGAACGGTACGGCCAGAAATGCGGCCACAACCAGCAATCGCGACGAAGCGAGGGCCAGTGATCGCCCCCACCTCAGACCAAACGCCCGAGTCAGTCGGTCGGTAAATACGCCTCCAATAAACAATCCTGCGATTCCCGCAGCCAGCGGCAGACTTTGCAGCCAGCCCTGGTCACCCTGGTTGGTTTCAAAGGTTTCCTGCAGATACAGAGGCAGACTCGTCACCAGAAACGCCCAGCCCAGATTTGCGGCAAACTGCACCAGGCAGTTCATCCACATGGGCAGTGACAAGATCATCGCGCCCACCGGGGGCAGCTCAAGCGACCGCGGGGGGCGAGACGCTGCAGCTGAGCGATCCGGCTCGATCAGCCTCCGCTCCGCCTCATTCACCAGCGGGTGCTGTTCCGGCCAGTCACGGAAAAACATCACAAACACGGCCGCAATCAGCACTCCGGCAATACCATAAAGCATCATCACCGGACGCCAGCTGTGGATGTCTGCTTCCGCAGTCCTCGGCAATTCACTCCATGCTGCCCCGTGGGTCCACCACAGCATCAGCTGAATCGTAATCACCGGCGCCAGTGCCCCTCCCAGCCGCCCTCCCACAGCAATCAGCGAACTTGCCAGCCCCCGCGAATGCAGAGGTACCCACCGCCGCACAATGCCGGCGGCCAGAGGATAAGCGCCAGCCTCAAACAGGCCACAGGAAAGCCGCAGCCACCAGACCCCGGCCAGAGTCGTCGCAAACCCGAGTAATCCGGTGCTCAGCGACCACAGCACAATGAATAATCCCAGCATCCAGCGGGCCCCGTAACGGTCGCCCAGCCAGCCAGCCGGCAGCTGCCCCAGCGCGTAACTCCAGAAAAAAGCTCCCAGCAACTGCTTCAGCTCGTCTCGCGAAATACCCAAATCCTGCTCTACCGAGGCACTCGCGGTGCTGATGCAGATCCGGTCAAGATACAACAGCACCGCTACCAGCGTTCCCAGAAGAATCATCACATACCGCACTCGCGTCGCGCCGACCGCCGGCTGCGAAGCGAATGGCTGCCCACTCGAAATATTGTCCGGCGTCCGTTGCTTGACCATCACACTACTCCGCCCGCCAGCTGACCGCCGGCTCAAAGGGATACATCGGAACCCGTCGCTGCAGAAATCGCAACCGCCCCAAATCCGCTGTTGTTACGCCGTCCGTGTTCACTCGAATCAGGCGACTGCACACCGAACGCCATGCAGCCACCGGCGCGTGCACGCCCTTCAATACCACGGCTGCAAACTGCTCCGGTCTGATCCCGGCTGATAACACCTGCTGCAAACTCAGCGGAGCCATCCGCAGCGTGGTGACTTCCAGAGTAAGTCCACGCCGCCCACGCAAGACCGCCGTTCGGCCCTGATCAAATTTCGAATAACCCCCGTGACGCGCCTGAGTCTCCTCAAATCGCCCGTCCGAAATCCCCAGAACCGTCCAATCATCCT
>JBEAUF010000420.1:0-12285 GCA_041161565.1 Planctomycetota bacterium
CACCGGAGGTGGCTGGAGAGTTACTGGGGTGTGGCAGCGAGTGTGGCGTCGATTGCAGCGGCGAGGTCTTCGGGGGTCAGTCCGGCTTGCTGGACAAGGCGAGAGAGTTCGACGGACGAATGGATATCAAGTCTGCGAGTCAGTTGTGTTCGGTAGTGTTTGACGGTGCGTTCGGCCAGTCCGTAGGTTTCGCACATTTGTCGGTTTGAGAAGCCCTGGATGATGCCCAGCAGGATCTGCAGTTCGCGACCGGACAGGCTTTCAACGAGGTCTCGGCTGGCATTTTTCTGGCGGCGTGAAGCACGTTCGCGGGCGTCACGATCCAGGGCGCGTTGAATGGCGGCAAGTAATTCGGGTGTTTCAGTGCGTTTGGTCAGGAAGTCTTCCGCTCCGGCGCGCATGGCGCGTACTGTGGACGGGATATCGCCTTTTCCGGAGATGAAGATCAGTGGGAGCGGATTACTGGAGGCGGCGAGGTTTTGTTGCAGTTCGAAGCCGTTGCGTGTGGGCATTTGGAGGTCGGTCAGTACACATCCGGGGGCATCCTGATCCGGGCGGAGCAGGAACTCGGCGGCTGAGTTCCAGGTAACGACATTCAGTCCATGGCTGCGGAGGCGTCGGGACATGCTCCGCAGGAAGGATTCGTCGTCATCAATCAGATGGACGGCAGGAGTCTGGTTCACGACTTTTTCTCATGGGGGGAAGCAGGAAACAGGAGCCGCACAGTCAGGCCGATTCCGGGCTGATTCTGCAGCACCATTTGTCCGTCATGATGTTCCATGATGGACTGAACGATGGGGAGCCCGATTCCGAGGCCTGACGACCGGGTGGTAAAAAAAGGCTCGCTCACAGAGGATTCGATACTGGAATCGATTCCCCCTCCGTTGTCAAGAATGGCGAGTTCAACGCAGTTGTCGAATCGGGCAGGGTCGAAGGATATCGCGGGGCGAATGTGAATGCGAATGCAGCCGACAGAAGTTCGGTCGCGGGTGGTTTCACTGCTGAGTCTACCGGATGGCGGATCACTGTTTTGATCGGTTTCTGGCTGCTGCATGGCCTGCATGGCATTGTTCAGCACGTTCAGCATGGCCTGCTGCAGCAGGATTTCGTCACCGGAGATGATGGGGTGTGGCAGTTCACAGGTCACCGTGATGTTGATGCGTTGCGATTCAATGGTGGACCGTGCCAGAACCAGAACGTTCTGCAGCAGGTCGGCAAGGTTCAGCGGACGTCGCGAAAGTTGCTGTCGACGGACCATGGCGCGAATACTGTCGAGTACTCGTCCGGCCCGGCGGTCGTCTTCGCCGATATCGCGAATGATTTCACGCAGTTCATCGAGATGCTTTTCGGGTTCGCGGCTCAGCAGTTGTTCGGCCGCTTCGATGTTGTTGAGGATGGCTCCAAGCGGCTGCCCAAGTTCGTGAGCGAGTGTGGCGGCGTACTGACCGAGTGTGGAGAGTCGTGAAGCATACTGCAGTTGCTCCCGTTGCCGTTCCATCAGTTGCTCGGCATTTTTGCGGCGTCGCATAGCGACGAGCATGGCCCCGATCAGCCATGCCTGTGAGATGAAAATGATGGTTCCGGCCAGTGCCTGGGGCCAGTACTGTTCGAGGAATCCGGGTTGCTGAAACCGTACTTCGGCACCTGCTGGAACGCGGGATTCGGGGACGGAGAAACGATCGAGGATACGGGCATCAAGGATCACAGTTTCCGTGATGGTTCGATCGGAGACCTTGCCGTTTTTGATGTAATCGCGTGTCATTTCGGCCATTATTCTGCCGACGGTCTTTCCCTGAATACAGACGCCGCCCACGATACCTCGGCCCACGTAGGTGTCCATTCCGGCAATAATCGGATGCGGTGTCTCACGACTCAGATACTCCGCCACGTCTGCCGGAACCAGCTGTTGCCCATCACGATCCCGGTGGATGGAGGAGTAGTAGATCACGGTGTTGGCGGGAAGCTGCTGCAATCGCTGAGTAAGTTCAGCCAGTTGCAGATCGACGAGCGAATCGAATTCGATGCCCATGGTTTGACACTGGGTGCGAAAAAATGAAACGGAGGCCTTCACGCTCTGAGCATGAGGATAGGTCGTGCCAACGAATGCCAACCGTTGAGTTGTCGGAAACAACTGTTTCGTCAGTTGCAACGTGCTGATTGATGCATCATCGCCGCGAAGAATGGCGACGTTGGGGATAGCAGAGTTGGGATTGATCGATTCGCCATACCGTTCCATGGTCAGGATCCACGCCTGTGGTGCGATTTTTTCGCGCAGGGCGACGAGCAGCGAGAATACGCGGGCGTTTGAAGCCACAAGGAGATCAATCCGTTTTCCCCGGTATTTTTCGCGCAGCCACATTGTGGATTCCAGCACTGCGGTGTCGGTGACCGGATTTTGAGCCGGCTGAAGTCGCGACAGATCGAGCGATTCGACGAAGATCTCGGGAGCGTTTTCGGGATGCTCGAGAAAAAAAACACGGAAGCCTTCCATGATTTCCTGAATCACGGGGCGTGTGACAAGCTCCTGATCCACGAACAGCACACTGGGATCACTGCGGGTATTGGCAGGGGCTGAGTTGGCGGCGACAGGTGGTTGTGCAAGGGTGACAGACCGTATCGAGGTGAGCAGTATCAGCCACCAGATGACCGGCAGACCTGCCCGGCCGGCGATCGCGGCGGATCCCTGGATGCGGGTGACATCCCGGGGTCGGTTTGCTGTTGCTGTTGGCTGCACCGCACTATCCTTGCTTGCGCCTGTCCTGGCGGCGTCCGAGTTTTGGCATGGTCGCGGGCAGTTTTGAGGCAGCCCGCACCAGCGTTTACTTCATGATAACACTCGAGGCACGATTTTCGAATGTTTCAGATTACAAATCTTGTTCAGAGGTGCGCCTTTTTACTTGCGCAGCGGCCACCACGAATGTTCTGGAGTCAGGTGGCAGGACGGTGACATTCAGGTGTGGCGACTTGTTCATCGCATGCGAGAAAATCGAGGATCCACGATCCACGATCAGCCGTTTTCCAACTTTTTTGAGGAGTTGCCATTCCGGGAAAGGGCATCACTCAGGCTTATATCCCCACCGACGTCAGACCGAAGTTGAAAGGCCCATTTGGGGGTCCGGCAAGTGAAAAGGCTGGCCGCGGCCGCGCAACAAAGGGCGGAAAAGTGCGATATGTGGCCAGGATTATTGAAAATTGGCTCGGACGTGGTTTTCGTTGCCGTGACCAGGCTTATCCTGGGAGAGAAAACAGAAGGCAGCGGATTTATTGAAGAAATCCGTAAGGAAGTAACCGGTGAGCAGTACGTCAGTACCTTGCCGCGACTCACCTGCGGTGATGAGGTGGCGGATTCACACGTACTGGCGTTGCAGCAGATCTCTGACGGCGGGGGTGAGTTGATCGCGTCTTCTGAGGGCATCGAAGCGATTGAGCAGATCGTGTGGGCGGGAGCTGGTTTTTTCGGCACCTGTGAGGTCAGCGACGATTTGTCCCTGATGCATCATGATGATTCGGTCACCGAGGCTGACGGCCTGCTGCATGGAGTGGGTGACCATGACGGTGGTGAGTCGATCGCGGGTGATGATTTCGTGTGTGAGGCGGATAACCTGGTCTGCGGAGGCGGGATCGAGTGCGGCGGTGTGTTCATCGAGGAGCAGGAGATCGGGTTTGACCCATGTGGCCATGAGGAGCGTGATGGCTTGTCTTTGTCCGCCGGAGAGGGTTCCGATGGGGTTATCGAGTCGATCTTCGAGCCCCATTTTCAGGGATTGGAGGCGATCGGCGATTTGGATTCGGAGTTGTCGTGAGAGGCACCAGCCGAGTCGGCGGCTGAGTCCGCGGCGGGAGGCGAGTGCGAGGTTTTCGGCGATTGTCATGCTGGGGGCGGTACCGTAGAAGGGGTTTTGAAAGACGCGTCCGATGCGTCTGGCGCGTTGGAATTCCGGCTGCGTGGTGATGTTTTCGCCGTTGAGCAGGATTTGTCCTGAGTCGGGCACAAAGGTCCCGGCTACGGCGTTGAGGAGGGTGGATTTTCCGGACCCATTGGTACCGATGACGTTGACGAAGGAGGCATTGGCGATGCTGAGTGAGACGTTGCGGAGCGACATTACGGCGTTGGAGGTGTCTGGGAAAAACGTTTTGCTGATGTGTTGAATTTCAAGCATGTCTGGCGGCCTCGGTTGATTTGCGTTTGCGAGTCCACTGGGGGGCGACGAGTGCGACAAACACGAAAAGGGCGGTGATGAGTTTGAGGTCATTGGGATTAAGTCCGCATCTGAGGGCGATTGCGATCAGGATGCGAAACAGGATTGAGCCGAGAACGGCGCCGACGAGGAGTGGTCCGAAGCGGCAGGGGCCTACGAGGGATTCACCGATGATGACACTGGCAAGGCCCCAGATGACCATGCCGATGCCCATCTGGATATCTGCAAATTCCTGATATTGGGCGAGCAGCGAGCCTGAGAGGGCGGCAAAGCCGTTTGCGAGTGCGACGCCGGCGGTGAGCAGGTTTTTGTCACTGACTCCGAGAGCGCGAATCATCTGGGGATTATCGCCGCAGCTGCGCATGGCTGCGCCGACCTTTGTTTCGAGGAAGCAGAGGAGGGTGATGACGGCGATGCCTGTGAGGAGGAGGAGGAAGGTGAGTGACGCGAGGTCCTGCGTGCCGACTTCCCAGCCGAGGAGATTGTGGCGGTCGGTATTGCCGATGATTGCTTCAGCCCGTGCGGTCCACGATTTCAGCAGTGTGGGAGCGTTGCTGAGTGACACGTTGCTGCGTCCGAGGATTCGCAGGTTGATGGAGTAGAGGGCGGTCATAACGAGGATGCCACTGAGCAGACCGTGAATGGCGAAGCGGGTGTGGAGAGTTCCGGTGAGGGCGCCGGCGAGGAGACCTGCGAGAAAGCCTGCGGCGGTGGCGGTGGCTGGATCAGATCCCTGCACGAGGAGTGCGGTTGTGGCGGCCCCACCGAGGGCGAATGAGCCATCTGCGGTGATGTCTGGAAAGTTGAAGACACGAAAGCTGATGTAAACGCCGAGTGCGAGGATCGCGAAGATCAGTCCGGCATTGATGGCACTTATCAACAGCAGCATGGAAAGTCCACCTGGCGGGGATTGTGGCGAAAGGAGGCGAAGGGCATGAGTGGGCAAGTGTTGGAGCGGGCGAGGAGGGTCAGGGCGAATGTGTGATGGCTGACAGTGGACCGCACCAGCAGGCGCCGCGCATCAGTTCTGTTTCTCCGACACCTTCAATGGCTCGTCCATCTCGAAGCAAATGCCAGACGCTTTGGGGGGCATTTGCATGGAACAGTGCTTTGACGGTGTGTTGCAGGTTGAGGACTCCCTTGGGAAGTGGGCTGTAGTGAAACAGGGCGGCGTGGAAGTGTGCGGCGAGTTGATCATCATCGGCCATGGGTCGGAGGAAGGGGGCGAGTTCCGGCTGGGGATTTCGGGCTGCGATTCCGGTGATCAGTGTCAGTTTGGGATCTCTGTCGGGTTGGCTGAAAAACGAGAGCCAGTCACGGATTGCCGGATAGTCAAAAGGGGAGCTGTTGTGCGGGCCGAGCGGGGATTGAATGAGTCTTGCGCCGACGACTGCAGCGGATTCGGCAACGAACACGAAGGCGGCGACGTGGCAGTTGAGCAGTCTGAGGATTTCGGAGGTGAGTTCGGAGAGTGGGATGCTGCCGCCGTTTCTTCGGGCGGCCTCGAATCGAATGAGACTGGGGAATTCGCCGGACCAGTGCATGCCGTAGAGCAGGTGGAGGCTGGGGACGAGTTCTTCGGCGGCCAGTTGAAAATCGGGTACTCGGCTGCCGTCGGTGGCCTGCTGAATGACGGCACCTGCGACCCCGAGTGACTCCCCGAAGCCGACACAGTGGGCATGGGGACCAGTTTCGGGGGTGTGGGCGTTGAAGGCACCGAGTCCGAGGCCGCAGGAATTAGTTTCGAACCGGACTGGGTGTGTCGTGGCGGGATCAAGTCGCCCAGTGTTGAACAGTTCGGGACTGCCGAGGAGTGTGCAGTTCAGCGGTTGTTGGGACGGCAGTTGCTGGACTTCGATCCGGCAGCCGGCGTGGTCGTGAATTGTGGGTTCTGTGTTGGGGGTTGCGGTGAGCAGTGTTGGGGGAACCTCGGTGAGGAGCCAGGTGAGTTTCATCAGTTTGAGGACGGTGAGGACATCACCGGCTGCGTGCAGCACGCGGAGGCTGCCTTGCACGGCTGTCAGTCGTTTGTGGTATTTGATCAGGACACCGACGCCGGCGGAGCTGATGTAGTGCACGTTCTGCAGATCGATGGCGATGGCATGTTCACCATTCTGCACGGCGGCTTCGATGGCATTTTCGACATGGGCGGACCAGTCGGCATCGAGTCGTCCGTTGAGTTCGAGGGCGAATCCGTGTTGGCGGCGAGTCGTCTGGATAAGCATACGGGCCGATTCGGCGGAGAGGTTTGGTGAGGGGGTGTGGGGCGGTTGCTCTGCCCGCGGATGTCGAAACGGCGTGTGGCCGGGGGAACGTTTTCAACCGCAGAGGACACGGAGTGTTGTGGAGAAACACGAGGAGTTCAGTGATCTGGCTGGCAAGACAGGCGGATGGAATAGCCGGTGTATTTTCGCCTCGTTTTTGACGTTTTTGACGTTCCGGCCTGGAGTTGCCGGAGGTTGCCGCGGTGGTTTATTTCCCGGGCAGCAGGTGCTGGGGAATTTTGGTTTCAGTGCTGGTGATCCAGCCATCGGCACGTTCGCGAACGGAGGGTGGAATGTTCCATTGTTCTCTGAGTGCGGAGAGTGCTGTTTCGTTGAACAGGAGAATTTCATCGGTGTGGTTTTCGACGGGGATATCGGCCGGATTTTTCCCCTGGAGGACATCGGCGGCGAGGTTTCCGAGGGCTTTGCCGATGCTGATGTAGTCAGCACCGAGATCGAGGGTGCTGCCTTTGAGGACAGCGGAGGGCAGGGAGCAGAAGACGGGTATACCTGCATTTCGAGCGGATTTGATCACGAGTTCATCGGCGGAGGAGACGGTGATATCGCCGCTGATCCAGAGGCAATCGACACCTCGGGAGATGACGGAGTTGGTGGCTTCGAGGACGGCGGCGGAGTTTTCGGCGCTGCCTTCGACAAGTTCGATGGACATTTGATCGCAGACTTTCCGAGCGAGCAGTGTCTGGGCTGTTGAATTGGATTCAGCGGGGTTCCAGACGAGTCCGATGCGTCGGGTTTGTGGGCGCATGCTGCGGATGATGCGGAAGAGGGCTTCGACGGGCTGCATGCTTCCGAAGCCGGTCATTCGGGGCGGGTGTTTTAAATGATCGAGCGGATCGATTCCGACACCGGCTGACCATGGGTCTGTGACGAGGCCGAAGACATGGGTGGTCTGTGCGCCGTTTTTGTTGGCATTGGCGACCGTCTGGAGTGACGGGGTGCTGAGGGTGAGTATGAGATCGTAGGATCCGGACGTGACTTCCCTGGCGATTGAGTTTGCGGTGGCGATATCACCTTCGGCATTGAAGTAGCTGATGTTGACGGTCTGTTGATCGACGAAGCCGCGTTCGGCGAGTTGCCGGATGGCTCCGAGGCGTCCGTCTTCGATGGCTTTGATAGAGGCGTGCTGGACGAAGGCCACGCGGGGAAGTGCCGGTCGGGGGTTTGTGTGCTGATCGGTGAGTCGGGAGTTCAGGTCGAGTGCCAGCAGGACGATTGAGGAGGCAATGAGGAGCGAGAGTGCGGGGAGGAAGCGTCTGAGTTCGCCGAGCAGGACTCGGCGATTGAATGGGTTCATAAGTGACTTTCGGGGTGACAATCCTGGAGGCGGTCGTTTTGTGTCATTCGATACCGAGTGTTTGTACACCGATCCCTGAGCCCGTTTGTCGGGGCGGAAATTCCTTAAGGCTTTTGAGGTGCAGGAGTGCGGGGCCGGCGAATTCCGGGGCGACCCAGGTTTTTTCCTTCATCCAGGTGAAGTGTCCGCGTGTTTCGGGCGTTTTTTCGAAGGGATCGAGTTTGATGTTGATGAGGAGTCCGGCGGGGACTTTTTCTGCGGCTTTGAGCCAGTCATTTTTGATTGCGAGGTGTACTTTCCATTGTTTGACGCGGATGGCATCGAGTTGAGTTTCGGCGTAGAAGAAGAATTCGTTTCTCTGGGAGGGGCCTGCCTGGGTGAGCATAGCGGTCTGGTCATATCCGTCGAGGTGCAGGCGGTAGTTTTGTCCGTTGACGGTGGTGCCCTGCAGGAGTGTTTCGCGGATATTGGGTGTCCCGGCGGCGGCGAGCAGTGTGGGGAGCCAGTCTTCGGAGGACATGAGTTCGCCGGTCCATGTGCCGGCCGGCACTTTACCGGGCCAGCGGATGAGTGCTGGAACGCGAAAGCCGCCATCCCAGGTGGTGCCTTTTTCGCCGCGAAAGGCGGCGGTACCGGCGCTGGGCCAGTGTGCGAGGTTGACACCATTGTCGGAGGTGAAGATGACGATGGTATTCTGAGTGATGCCGTGAGCATCGACGGCATCGAGAAGTTTTCCGACGAGTGCATCGAGATGCAGTACCGCGTCAGCATAGGGGCCATGACCGCTGCGGCCGGCCCACTCATCGCTGACGTGGATCTGCTGGTGCATGCGGGATGGGTTGAACCAGAGGAAAAACGGTGTTTTTTTGTTGACTTTGTCATCAACCCAGGCGAGTGATCGCTGGAGTACTTCGTCATCGAAGGTTTTCTGGCGTTCGCTGCCGAGCGGCCCCTGATCGGTGATTGTTTGTTTGCCGACGGTTCCCCAGCGGGGATCGACGGTGGTGTCCGCGATGTTGGTTGCGACGGAGTGGATGACGTTTCGTGGTCGTCCCGGGAAGTTGGCTGCTTTGGGGAATTCCGGCTGCTCCGGCATTTCCATCATATTGAGATGATAAAGAAACCCAAAGAATTCATCGAAGCCATGTACCGTGGGCAGGAATTCATTGCGATCTCCGACGTGGCTTTTGCCGAACTGTGCTGTGGCGTAGCCTTGTTCCTTCAGGAGTGTGGCGATTGTGATGTCTTCGCTGTGCAGGCCGATTGGGGAACCGGGTTGACCAACGGAGGTGAGTCCGGTGCGGATGGGGTACTGGCCTGTGAGAAATGCGGCGCGTCCGGCGGTGCAGCTGGGCTGGGCGTAGTAGTCGGAGATCATCAGGCCTTCACGAGCGAGTCGATCGATGTTTTTGGTGGTGACAGCTCCGAGTCCACGATGATAGGCGGAGACATCAAAGGGGGACATATCATCGGTCATGATGACGATGATATTGGGTTTGTCGGCGGCGATGGCTGTGGCTGGCATTGCTGAGAGGAGGAGCAGGATGCAAGCGTGGCAGAGCGTAGCCAGCGAGAGGGTTGCGTTGCGGTTTGGGCGATTGGTGTTCAGCAGGCGGGGCGTGATGGACACTGAAAACCTCGTTGATGAGCGGGAAGCTGGAGATTTGATTGTGCTGTGGGGAGTGTCGGGCAGTGCAATCAGCGTGGTGTTGCGAGGCCGAGGTTCTTGCGGGGGTATTTGAGGTAGGTGGCTATATGGGATTCGAGCATCGGCTTGATAGCGGCGAGTCCCCATTCGAAGTACCGGTGTCCTGAACTTCGCTGTTCCTTTGGATCCATGTAGAGGTTGTAGACCCAGGGCCAGTCTCCGGTGCTGGTGAGCACAGACTCATCGAGGTTCCGCATAGGCTGTTGTGTGAGATAGACGCTGGTGTGGACCTTGTATTCATTCCAGCGGAGAGCGATTGGGGCGTTTCCGCCATACATAATAACGTTCTGGCGGGCAGAGACGCCATCATCGGCGAGGAGGAAGCCGGATTGGTCGATGCCATCGATATATCGTTGATCGGAGATGCGGGCGGTTTCGCCGGCGAGTGCCAGTGTGGTGGAGAAGAGGTCCATCAGGTCAAACAGTCCTTCGCTGGCCGGTCGGGATTTGATTGTGCCGGGCCAGTAAGCGATTCCGGGAACTCGCACGCCGCCTTCCCACGTGGTGCCTTTTCCGCCGCGCCAAGGGGTGTAGCCACCATCGGGCCAGACATCTTCATTGGGACCATTATCGGATGTGAAGAATACGAAGGTGTTTTCGAGCTGTCCGGCTTCGGCGAGAGTTTTTATGAGGCGTCCAACGATGTCGTCGACTTCCACGACGGCGTCCTTATAGGGAAACCCGGCCGGACTTTTTCCGGCGTAGCCGGGGGCGGGGTAGTTGTCATTGTGAACTCGTGAGAAGGCGTGGACGAGGTAGAAGGGTTTGTTGCTGGCTGCGCTGCGTTTGATGAAGTCCAGTGAATAGTCGGCAAACAGTTGATCGATGGTGCCCATTTCCTCGGGAGTGCTGATTTGACGGACGGTTCGCACGGCGCCGCCCCTGGTGGCTGCGGTGACTTCGGGGATGGCGAGTTTCCGGAGTGCTTCGCGTCGTTCCGGATTGAGGACCAGATCGGGATAGATACGGGAGTCGATGGCCTGAGTCATTTCGGAGGCGACGCCGAGGATGCCGAGGTATTCATCGTAGCCGACTTCGTGTGGCCGGGTCCCTTCAGCGGCTCCCAGATGCCATTTTCCGGACAATGCGGTGATGTACCCCGCAGCGGAGAGCAGTTTGGCGGCGGTGTCTTCATCCTGCCATGGGTTGACGAGGAACCGTTCACCGGCGAGGAGTGGTCGGGTGAGACCTGTGCGGGCCGGGAAGCGTCCGGTCATGAGTGCGGCGCGGGTTGGGGTGCAGGTGGACTGGGCATACACGGACGTGAGCCTTAGTCCATCGGATGCCAGTCGGTCGATATTTGGTGTGGGAGCACCGATGACAGCGCCGCCACCGTTGGCACCGATGTCGCCCCAGCCCATGTCATCGACGAGCAGAATGAGAATATTGGGGGCCCGTCCGTATTTGCTGCGCAGGGCCTGCAGTTTGTGCGCTGATTCCTGTTGCTGTTCGGGAAGGACGATGGCGGGTTCGAGGTGTGGGGCGAGGCGGGTCGTTTTGTCGAAGGGGTTCTGCGCTGCCGCGGGGACAGTCAGGGTGAGTGCCAGCAGGATGCCGACAGTTGAAGAGTTTATGAGGAATCTTGAGAAGACCATGGATTGCCCCGTGATGAGTCGGTTGGGTTTGGAGGGGGGGAGAATCAGGATGCCTGGCGATCGAGTGTCTGAAAGCAGTTGCGGGATGCCGAGCGGTCGCACGTGCGCGGTGGAATGCTGGGGGAGATTGACGTTTGTACAGGTGAAAGTATTGCGAATGCAGGGACAAATTGCAAATTACGGCGAGAGGTGCCGCGCGAGAGAGGAGATGAGGCGGTTGTGGGTTGTGGGTTGTGGGTTGTGGAGAACGCGATGAGCCGCCTGGCGGGAGCCTGCGGGTAAAGGGTGCTGGCGACGCGATGGCAACGCCGTGCGCACCAGGGTGCGGGGGCGTAACCGGGGGCTTCCGCCAGCTGCGCGAGAGTAGAGGGGTGATGGAAGTGGGAAGTGGGAAGTGAGAAGTGGGAAGTGGGAAGTGGGAAGTGAGAACGGGATGAGCCGCCTGGCGGCAGCCTGCGGGTAAAGGACCCTGGCGACGCAATGCTGACGCCGTGCGCATCAGGGTGCGAGGCGTAACCGGGGGCTTCCGCCCGCTGCGCGAGTGAGAAGTGAGAAGTGAGAAGTGAGAAGTGAGAAGTGAGAAGTGAGAAGTGAGAACGGGATGAGCCGCCTGGCGGCAGCCTGCGGGTAAAGGGTACTGGCGACGCGATGCTAACGCCGTGCGCACCAGGGTGCTGGGTGCGTAACCGGGGGCTTCCGCCCGTCCGTTCAGGGGCTCTGCCCGGCGGCCGACTGCCCACGGCTTCACCGAGGGTCAGGCGAAGTGTGGTGCGGGGGCTGACGGCGCCGCACCGGATGTGTCGTCCTCCGGGCTAAACGTGATGTGGTGCAGGACCCCGGCGGCTTACGCCGCCGTCAGTTGATGTGTCGCCCTCCGGGCTGAAATGGAGAGCGGACTCATGCCGAGCCGCGGGACGGTGCGCGAGAGCGGAGAGCGGAGAGCGTGGAGAGTAGAAGGTAGTGAGAAGTGAGAAGTGAGAAGTGAGAAGTGAGAAGTGAGACGTGAGAAGTGGGAAGTGGGAAGTGGGAAGTGAGAACGGGATGAGCCGCCTGGCGGCAGCCTGCGGGTAAAGGACCCTGGCGACGCGATGCTGACGCCGTGCGCATCAGGGTGCGAGGCGTAACCGGGGGCTTCCGCCCGCTGCGCGAGGGAGTAGAGGGAAGTGAGAAGTGAGAAGTGAGAAGTGAGAAGTGAGAAGTGAGA
>JBEAUF010000433.1:0-3945 GCA_041161565.1 Planctomycetota bacterium
CACTTCTCACTTCTCACTTCTCGCGCAGCGCTCTTTACCCGCGGGCTCCCGCCCTGCGGCTGATGCGTTCCCACCCTGCGGCTGATGCGTTCCCGCCCTGCGGCTCATACTTTCCCGCACCCGCGTGTTTCAGCCCGTAGGGCGACACATAAACAGCCGGCGGCGTGAGCCGCCGGGGCCCTGCAGCAAATCACCTGCAGCCCGGCGGGCGACACATCCGGTGCGGCGCCGTCAGCCGCCGCACCACACTGCGGTGGGATCTCGTTGAGGCAGTGGGCAGCCGGCGGCTCAGCAAAGCTGGTACAGTTCCGAATTCGTTACGATTGTTGCCGTTTCAGCGCGTCACCAGGGCCCTTTACCCGCAGGCTGCCGCCAGGCGGCTCATTATTCGCCCGGCGGCGGTCTTACTTCTTACTTCTTACTTCTTACTTCTTACTTCTTACTTCTCACTTCTTACTTCTTACTTCTCACTTCTTACTTCTCACTTCTTACTTCTCACTTCTCACTTCTCACTTCTCACTTCTCACTTCTCACTTCTCACTTCTCACTTCTTACTTCTTACTTCTCACTTCTCACTTCTCACTTCTCACTTCTCACTTCTCGCGCAGTGCTCTTTACCCGCGGGCTGCCGCCCTGCGGCTCATGTGTCTCCGCCCTGCGGCTCATGTGTCTCCGCCCTGTGGCTCATGTGTCTCCGCCCTGCGGCTCATGTGTCTCCGCCCTGCGGCTCATGGTGTCTCCGCCCCGTGGCTCATGGTGTGGCCACCGGTTCGGCGGCGACGGGCCATGTGGCTCGTTCCACAGTGCTTTGAAAATTCGCTGGCTTGACGGCCAGGACACTCAGACCGCTGTGATCCACCAAGCGCTCTGCGGTGTTGCCCAGCAGCATCCCGCGGAGTCCGCTGCGACCAAAGGTGCCGCAGACAATCAATTCTGCCGACATTTCGGTCGCATACCTTCTGAGTTCCCGCCAGGGATCGCCAAAGGCCGTTTCCTGCTGCACCACTGCCGAACCCGCCGGGACTTCATGCAGAAATTCTCTGAGCCGTTTCGCGGCTTCCTCCCGAATCACATCCCGAATGGATCGCAGGCTGCCCGCACGATCGGCCAGATCCTCCGGCACATCCGCCGTGTCAATGACGTGCAGCACCCAGACTTCTGCGTCCAGCATCGCGCCCAGCCACAGCGCTCGGCTCACGGCACGGCAGCTGACCTCTGAAAAGTCAGCGGCCGCCAGAATTCGCCGCGGCAGATGCTGGGCCGTGCCCCGCACGACCCACACATCGCAGGGACAGTGCCGGATAAGTTTTTTGGCGGTGCTGCCGGTGAGCAGTTCGCTCCACGCAGACTGGCCCCGGGAGCCTGCAAACAGCACATCGAACTGCTGATCCTGCACCGCATGGATCAGCTCGACCCAGGGTTCACCGAGCAGTGTCTGGATGGAAATCTCGACTCCCTTCCCGTCCACGGCCGCTGCGTGCTGCTGCAGCTGCTCGTCCGACCTTCGCCGCAGTTCACGCTGAAAGGCGTCGCCTTCCGGGGAATCCGCGGAAATTCGCGACGCCCAGACAGCCGAATAGGCGGCTCGCCGCAGGTGTGGCAGGCAGTGTGCCAGTGTGACACTGCCACTGCACGCTCGCGCCACACCCACCGCCCGCTCAAGCGCCAGATCCGCATCCTGTGAAAAATCCGTCGCCGCAAGCACCCTCCGCCATGGCAGCACCGACCACGCACGATTCATCGCCTGGGTCCCCTCGTGAATTGACCATGCAACTTTTCATCAATCTGAATCCCACGGTCCATCACCAGCGGCAAAGCATGTGCCGACCACCACTGCTCTGATCCCCGCCCACACTTCTCCCAGGCTGGCAAACGGGCTGCGTTCCGGCCGCAGCGGCCTGCGGCTGGCGAAGCCCTGCCGTGGCTTCGGCAGATGTTCTCGCGGAGTCGCTCAGGAAACCGCCCACAGGCTTGCCAATCGCCGGCCAGCCGCGGAAGATGGGGACGGGTGTGGGCAGAGTTTGATTGCGGGACCTGCGAGGAGGGGCGTTGCATGGCATTCCGGCGTTTGGCACTTCTGATGGCGGCCTGCATTGTCTGGTCTGTGCACCTGCCCCCCGCGGCGGCTCAGCGTGCTGCTCGCAAAACCCAGCCCGAACTTCCTCCTGAAGAGCGTTTTGACATCGCCCGCCTGCTGATCCTCTCGCCCTCTGGGCCGGTGGTCGCCGAGCTGCGTCTGGCGGTCTCCGGGCGGCCGTGGCGGCAGTGGATCGGCGGCTTCCTCGGCAAGCTGCTCGATGCCGACAGCAACGCAGAACTGACAGCCGAAGAACTCGCATTGCTCCCCGGGCGTTTCCGTGCTTTGCTGGCCGTCTCCGAACCACAGCCGCTCAAACCAGCGCGGATCATCGCGGAGCTGGGCGCTGGCGAAGCCTCTGCAGAGTCGATCACACTGGCCGACTTTCAGCGGTGGGTACGTGGACGGCTGCCGCGAGCCTTCGACGTGATTGCTCAGCCTGAGCCAGCTGACGATGCTGTGCGTCTGTCGACCCTCGTGGATACCGACTACGACGGTGCGGTGTCCGTCGACGAGTTGCTGCAGGCTCCGCGAGTGCTTCGGTTCCGCGATCTCGACGACGACGAAACGCTGACCCTTGCAGAACTGCTGCCTTATCGGGATCCGCTGAGCCAGCAGGCTGCCCTGACACCGGCCGTTGCCAATCTGCCGTTTCTGCATCTCACGGACGAGCCTGCCGCCGCGGCAGCTGCAAAGCAGATCCTGCGACGATACGGTACGGATGATCGGCTGCCCGTCGGGCGGCTGAGACTTCCGGCCGATGCAGCTGCAGCTGCGGCAGACGCAGACACCGGCCTGCCGGCTGCAGAACTTGCCTCCTTGCTCCTGACCATGCCGGTTCACCTGACGCTCGAATTCCGCCTCTCCGACAAGGCCAACCTGAGTGACTTGTCCGTGCAGGTCGCCGACTCAGCAGCCGCATTCTGTCAGCTGGCCGCATCTGCTCGCGGCGAAGCCCAACTGACTCTGGACGGCCTGCAGCTCACGCTGCGGGCACGCGGTGGCGGAGCCAACGACCGGATGATCACCCGCGGACTGCTCGGCCAGCAGTTCGCTCAGGCAGATGCCGACCGCAGTCAGTCGCTGGATGAAACGGAGTTTCCAGCAATCCAGTCCATGGTCAGAGATGCGGGCGTGACAGCTGACTTTGCCGAACTCGATCGGGATGACGATCTCCAGCTGACTCGTGTGGAACTGCTGGGCTATGTGGAACGCGAACAGGCGGCCGTCGCCAGTCGGATTGAGGTGGGTGTCGAGCAGGAGGGGCGGACTTTGTTCAGCCGCCTCGACAGCGACACCGACCGCCGTCTGTCCCGCCGCGAATTCCGCAGCTCAGCGGCCGCATTCTCGGAACTGGATACCGACCGCGACGGCCGGATCTCGGATACGGATCTCGATACCAGCTATGTCCTGACATTCGGCCTCGGTCGCTCAGAGCTCCGCCGGAATGACGGCCGTATGTCGATGCAGATGGGAATGCAGGGCGGCGGAACCGATGCCATCCTGCCTTCAGAAATGTCGCTGCAGGGCCCCGTCTGGTTTCAGCGCATGGACCGCAATCTGGACGGCGATGTTTCGCTCCGGGAATTCCCCGGAACTGCTGAACTCTTCAACCAACTGGATACTGACAGAGACGGACTGTTGAGTGCCGCCGAGGCGTCCGCAGCAGAGGACAACTGAACGAGGTTCCCGCCGACTGCCAGGGCTCCCGCCTCGCGGCTCATCGTATTGCACATCGGCGGCACCAAATCTGCTGAGCGGACGGGCGGAAGCCCCCGGTTACGCCTTTCGCACCCTGGTGCGCACCCCTGCCCGCGCGTGAGCGGACGGGCGGAAGCCCCCGGTTACGCCTCCGCACCCTGGTGCGC
>JBEAUF010000448.1:0-3225 GCA_041161565.1 Planctomycetota bacterium
CCGCAAGCCCCCCCCCGAACACATCCCCTGACCACGACCCGGCCGGATTCTTCGCCGGGTCGTTCTGTTGACAGACTGCCGCAGTCTCCTGCGAGGTTCCCATGAAGACGGCCTGGTTCGAATGTGCCACCGGTATCAGCGGCGATATGACGCTTGCTGCACTCATTGACGCCGGAGCAGATCCCGGTCAGGTGCGGTCCGCCATCGATTCACTCGGACTCCCCGATGTCCGACTGCGAATCGAGACCGTAATCAAGGGCGGCTTTCGCTCCCTGCAGGTGCTCGTTGAACACCCCGAACAGCATGCTCACCGCGGACTCCCGGAAATCCGCCGCATCCTGACAGCCGCCTCCGGTCTCAGCGATCGCCAGCGACAGCTGGCACTGCAGATGTTCCAGGTCATCGCGGAAGCCGAAGCCCGCGTCCATGGCTCCACCGTTGACAAAGTGCACTTCCACGAAGTCGGCGCCATTGACTCCATCGTTGACATCGTCGGCGTTGCCGTCGCCTTTGACCTGCTGCAGATCGACCGCGTGGTCTGCAATCCAGTGCCTCCGGGGCGCGGTTTTGTGAAAATTGACCACGGAATCTGCCCCGTCCCCGCCCCCGGCACCGCTGAAATCCTCCGCGGCATCCCGCTCTCTCAGGTCCCCATCGACGCTGAACTCACCACCCCCACCGGGGCCGCCATCGTCAAAACTCTTGCCGATGCCTTCGGGCCAATGCCAGCCTTTACCATTTCCGCTGTTGGAAGTGGCTGCGGTGTGAAGGACTTCCAAGGCCGAGCGAACGTTCTGCGAATCTTCATCGGCCAGGCTTCTCAATCATCACTCGCTGACACCGACCTCGTGGTGCTTCTCGAAACCAACCTCGACGACGTGACTCCGGAAGTCATCGGCTACACCCGCGGTCGAATCATGCAAAGCGGTGCTCTGGATGTGTTCAGCGTCGCCGCACAGATGAAAAAGAATCGCCCGGGTGTTCTCCTGAGCGTCATCTGTCGACCTGCTGACGCCGGTCGCATGGAACAAATCCTGTTTCGCGAAACAGGCACCCTCGGCATTCGTCGGCTGACTGTCGAACGCGCCGTCCGCAGACGTGAACCCGCCCAGGTACCGACTCCATGGGGGCCCGTCACCGGCAAACATGCATGGAACAATTCCGGCGAACACTCCTTTGCACCCGAGTTCGATTCCTGCGCCCAGGTTGCTGCGGCCAACGATGTGCCCATCCGGGATGTCTACCGCGCTGCGGAAGCCGCCTGGCTGGCCAGTCAAACTCAGCCCGCAGCAACGAGCCCGCAGACGGCAGGGACAGGGGATCATGATCACAGTCATGATCATCACCACGATCACAGCCATGATCACAGCCACGATCACAGCCACGACCATCACCACGACCATCACCACGACCACAGCCACGATCATCACCACGATCGCAGCCATGATCACCATCACGACCACTGACATTCGGCTGCGGCCGGGATTGTTTCAACTTGCCTCGGGTATCACATGATCAGCAGTCTGGTGCTGTTTTCTTCCGATTTGATGCTGCTCAGCACCGTGGGACATGCAGCCCGGCAGGCGGGGCTGAGTTTTCAGAGCGTCACGAGTGCGGACGTGGCCGGGCCGTTGCTGCAGAGTTCCGACACGTTGTTCTGTCTGGACCTTTCTGCGTCCGGAGCCGACCCGCAGGCGCTGGCAGCCATCATGCCCCCTGAAGTGCTCAGCCGCGCCATCGCCTTTGGCCCCCACGTTCACACCACTCGCCTCGACGCAGCTCGTGACGCGGGTTTCGGCACAGTGCTTTCCCGGGGTCAGTTCGTCAGCCGTATGCAGTCCGGCAATCTGCAACCCTGAGCCGCCGGGCGGCAGCCCAATGGCATTGGGGTTCTCTGAAATTCCGTAAAAAGACGGGTGACGACTCGGGACGGCGAGGCTCCTGCCGAGCCACCGCACGCTGGTCCGGGCTGTGAGCGATTGCCCGTGTTTTTGCGGAGTGGCGGTGATCGCTGCGGCGTTCGCGGCAGGGATGCGGCTCGGCAGGAGCTTCGCCCTGGGATAGTGAAACGGTGAAAAATGGGGCAGGATGGCAGGATTTCGAGTCAGCCTGCCGTTGACATCATTCGGCCCGATCTGGCCGCAAAAACGCCCATTGGCGAGCGGCCGATGTCAATCGGCCGGTACAGCCCAGGTTCGCTCCTGCTGCAACGCTGGCAGCGCGGACGCGCGCCGTTACCCGGGATTGACAGCCCCCGCACGCCTGACTGCAGTGGAGCGGAGTCCGAAGCACGACATCAGATGTTCTTACCACCGTTTCACCATCCCAGCTTCGCCCTTTCAACGCAGAACACTCACAGCAGGCTGTGCGTACTGCTGATTGCGGTGTGGTGGATGACGAGGGAACTTCCATGTTCCGGAAATTTCTTCCAGGAACCTTTCTGTCAGCCAGACGAACCGGATTTGCGAAATGTGTGGAGAGCAGCGGCGACGCAAACCACGGCAATGAAGAACATACCAAATGCCCTGGAGAGCGGCTGATCGTCACTGACTGCAACTATGCAGCCACCAGCAAATGCAACGGCCCCGGCAATAATTCCCAGACATCCGTTAAAGGCATTTCCGTTTGAATCGGATGGTACTGACGTCCCCTTTGAAGCGTCAGATGCGGCGTTCGAGTCCTGAGGCAATGCTTGATTTTTTTCTTCGAGGCTAACCATGACTCCGGTTCCTGCTTGAGGCGTTGATGTGGAGGCGGATAACAGCTGAATGTGCCGGAATCCCATCCGCACTTCCCATAGCAACCAGAGAGCTCAATGTGACAACTTGATTTCAGTTGGTCTTGAAAACTTCCGAGGAGTAGTCTGGCCACGACCAGACAAGGCATCGAATCGGCGAAGAAGCGACAAGCGGGCCAATCCCAAAGATGAGCTGTACAGCAGGGACTCATGCGACAGAAGACGACGGGCTAAGACAACGCACTGAGCTGCCCAGCGGCAGCCCGTGGTTGTGATTCCGGCACCCTGGTGCCCACCCTGCCAACCCCTGAGCGGACGGGCGGAAGCCCCCGGTTGCGATTTCGCACCCTGGTGCGCACGGCGTCAGCATCGCGGCACCAGCCCCCCTTACCCGCAGGCTACCGCCAGGCGGCTCATCGCGTTTTCTCACTTCTCACTTCTCACACCTCGCCAACTCGCTTGCCAAGGTTCGCTCCTGCTGCGACGCT
>JBEAUF010000017.1:0-29815 GCA_041161565.1 Planctomycetota bacterium
GTCTCCCGCTCCCCTGAAACCCGGGATGGCATAACACACGGCCGCGGCGATTGTTCGACCACAGAGTACACAGAGAAACACAGAGAATGCAGCAAACGTGTAAAGGAGACAGGCGGCAGGAATATTTGGTGTATACGCCTTGGGTTTCTGACGTTTTCGCCATTCCAGGGCGAGGCTGGGGTGGTGAAACCGTGGTCAGGACAGATGATTTCGTCCTTCGGACTCCGCTCCAACGCGATCAGGCGTGCGAGGATGTGAATCCCGGGTAACGGTGCGAGTTCGCGCTGCCAGCGTCGCAGCAGGAGCGAACCTTGGCAAGCGAGTTGGCGAGGTGTGAGAAGTGAGAAGTGAGAAAACGCGATGAGCCGCCTGGCGGTAGCCTGCGGGTAAAGGGTGCTGGTGCCGCGATGCTGACGCCGTGCGCACCAGGGTGCGAAATCGCAACCGGGGGCTTCCGCCCGTCCGCTCAGGTGTGGGCAGGCTGCTTGGTGTGGTGCGGTGGCTGACGGCGCCGCACCGGATGTGTCGCCCTCCGGGCTGAAATACCGAGGGGTGCGGACACGCGGTGAGCCGCCTGGCGGCAGCCTGCGGGTAAAGGGGCCTGCGCGGGATCAGAGAGCGTGGACAGGAGCGGAGAAGTGAGAAGTGAGAAGTTTCATCGCGAGCGGGAAAGGCGAGCGGGGGATGTTAATCCCCCGGTAACGGTACGCGTCTGCGCTGCGAGCGTCACAGCAGAATTGAACCGGGGCCGCACCGTGAACCCGGGCAAGCGAGTTGGCCAGGTGCGGGAAGTGAGAAGCGGAAAGTGAGAAGTTTCATCGTGGTGTCTGGGTGTGGGACTCGTGTTTTCCGCTGAATTGCATGGGCGTTGGGAGTGCGTAACGAGGGCTCTTTACCCGCGGGCTGCCGCCCTGCGGCTCAGCACGTTTTGGCCCTGCGGCTCAGTGCGTTGGTGCGTGGGTGGGGTGGATTGCTCATAAGTGAGAACTGATGTTTTTTGCTGGGAATTGTCTTGCGTTGACTGCCTGGCGGCAGCGCCGCTCGGCAGGAGCTGCCGGTTGACGCCCGGGGGCGGGGAGTGGTTCGTGAGAGCCGGGGCGGAAAGGGGGAATCCGCCGGGGTCCCGATGCGCGACGTTCGACTATGCTCAGGGCAGTCCAGATTCGCCGCACTTTTTGCTGAAACACAGGAGCCGCCGTGTCCGCACTGTCGACTCGCACCCCGGAATTGCCACCCGCCAAAACAAGTCCGCGTCCGCTCCGTCCGGCGGTGTCGGGCCGAGTGCTCCCGGCGCTGATTGCCGGGCTGGGGGCGACGTTGCTGTTCTATCTGCTGGGCCCGTGGTTCGCCGCCTGTTTCTCGGGTGGCCCGGTGTTCTTCCAGCGTTATTTCTGCGGGCACCCACTGGAATATATCACGTCAGCCATCTTCTTCATTGGTATGGCGATTCTGGGCCAGAAGCTGAGGCGACTGCCTGCCGAGCGACGTGCGCTGCTGCAGGTGCAGCAGTCGGCAGCCGACCGTGGCTGGCCGGAACAGCGTCCGGCTGATCCGCGTCAGGCGGCTGCGGAGCTCCTGCGGGATCTCGAAGCGGATTCTCACGGCGTGGCTGCAGCGCTGACTGTTTCACAACGGGTGGCCGATGTGCTGCAGCAGATTTCGCTGCGGCCGGATGCGGCCCTGGATGACCACCTGCGATATCTTGCCGACCTCGCCGCCGATCGACTCAACCAAAGCTACCAGCTGGTGCGGACCGTCACCTGGGCGGTGCCCATCATGGGGTTTCTGGGAACGGTGATCGGGATCACGATGGCGATTGCGAATGTGACGCCTGAACAGCTGGATTCATCGCTCCCTGAAGTCACCTCCGGGCTGGCCGTGGCCTTCGACACGACAGCCCAGGCGCTGGGGATGTCCATGCTGCTGGTGTTCGGCACTTTCCTTGTGGAACGCAGCGAGCAGTCGGTGTTGAACGATACGGAGCAGTTTGGGATTGATGTGCTGTTGCCACTGCTGGAAGTTGCGTCTGTTGCCGACACGGCACCTGCCAGCACGGCTTCCACTGCCCTCGCGGAACTGCTCACCCGCCAGGCAGAGCTCTGGAACAGTCGTTTTGCGAGTTTGCAGACGGACTGGCAGCAGACGCTGAATCGTCAGACCGCCGCGATGGCTCAGGCTCTGTCCGCCGACACTGCTGCGATGCTGCAGTCGCATCGCGAGACTCTGGGTCAGTCGCGGGACGCCTATGCAGCCGCCCTGCAGTCAGGTGCAGATCAGCTTGGCAGGCAGCTGCAGGGGGCCTTCAGCGGATTCGCTCAGAGGATGGACGTCTGGCAGTCGGCACTGCAGAGCACCACAGCATCGGCTGCGGGACAGACGGAGGAGCTGCATCGACTGGGACGCACGCTGCTGCAGCTGACGGAATCCGAAGAGCGTCTTGCGCGGCTGCAGGAACAGCTCAACCAGAATCTTCAGGCGCTGCAGATCGTGGACACTCTGGAACAAACGGTCAATAGTCTGAATGCGGCTGTGGCCGTGCTGTCTGCCAGAACGCACATGCGATCGGCAGCCTGAGGTCGTCTTTGCAATTCTCTTCCTCTGCGGCACCTGAAGCATGGCGCGGCGCCAGCCACAACTCTCCGTCACGCTCTTTCCCTTCCTGGCCGTGCTCGTCTGCGCCATGGGATCGCTGATTCTGCTGCTGCTGGTGATGACGCGGAAGATTCGTGAGGATCAGCAGGCTGAGCGGCGTCCGGCGGAGCGGCCTGTGGTGGCTGCACCGGCACCGCCGCCAGTGCCCCGATTCATCGATCGCAGTGCTGAACTGCAGCAGTTGACACAGGATGTCGCAGCGATCGAGACCAGCGCACAGACTCTGCGGGAAAGGATCGCGAAGCTGCAGCAGGACGTGGTCGCTCAGCGGAAGCTGGTGGCCGATCGTCGTGCAGAACTCGATCGGCTCCGGACCGCACTGGCGAGTCAGTTACCTGCTGAAATGCCGGATGGGTCCGCAAAGGAGCTTGAGAAACTGCGGGCCGAGGAACAGCGGCTGGTCGTCGAGCTGTCGGCTGCGGAAGCTGCTTTGCTGGACAAACGCGATGCCCTCGCCCGCGCGGAGGATGAGTTGCGTGAAGCGGAACTGCGGCTGTTCGAAAAATCGTCCGCTCTGGTGGCACTCAGACAACGGGCCACGCAGGCCACAGCCGCCGCAGAGAAACTCAGCGGGACCGAAACACTGCTTGAGTTCACCAACCCCACAGGCACCAGTCGGGTTCCGATCGTGATCAATGTCACCGGCGGTGGTTACGAGCTGTTGCCGGGCGGATACAAGATCTCAGCGGCCGATATGGAACAGTTTCCTGTGCGCGACAATCCGTTGCTGTCGGCTGTTTACGCGGTGCATCGGCATCGCAGCAGCAGCAGTGTGGTGGCTGAACCCTACGTGCTGCTGCTGGTGCGACCCGGTGGCAGTCTGCCGTTCTATGGTGCCCAGCGGATCTTCCAGGAGGCCCGCATACATTACGGTTATGAATTGCTGCAACCGGAAACTCAGTTGCTGGTTGGCTCCCCCGATCCCACCGAAACACCGGCGTTGCAGCGCGCACTGGCGGAAGTCTTTCGTCGCCGCGAAGCGCTCTACAGCCGACTGTTCGAAATCGCTCAGGAGGAACGTGAACGACTGGAAGCCGCTCAGCCTGGCCCGCGGAATCGCAGTGGTGCAGCCGGCAGCGGCGAAGCTGACAACGCGGCCGAAGCGGGCGGTGGTGAGCCGGATGCTGCCGGCCGACGCCTGGCCGTGCGTCCCGATGGGCGGGTTGTGGAGGAGGCCGGTCCGCCGCGTCGCAGGCTGGAAGGTCGCTTCTACGCCGGTGGCGTGGCACCTCCGTCAACATTCTTCGAAAACCGAGCTTCCAGCGCTGTGGCCGGGGCCCCGCGCGGCCGTCTGAATGCCGCTCAGGCCGAACAGATGGCTGAAGAGTTTGCGGCTGCGTACGCACGTCGTCGCGCGCTGGCGGAAGCCAGCGAAGCGGCAGAGGCAGAAGCGATCGCAGCCCGGCCGAACCCGAACAGACCAGTCCCCGGCGACACGGCCGCTGCGGAGCCTGCTGCTGATTTGCCTGAGCCAGCGGTTGCTGCGGAAGGCCTGCGGGCTCCCGCGGAACAGCGGTTCGCCCAGTCACTCTTTGGCAGCGATGGTTCGCTGCAGGGCTCCAGACTCGTGGGATCCCGGAGTGACGCTTTTGCCGGTGTTCCGCCTGCATCCAACGCGTCATCAGCTCCTGCCGTGACGGCCGCTGATGTGCTGGCTTCCGCTGCCCCCGCCACACCCCCCTCACCCGCTGCCGGCGGCCGGGCGGATGCGGAGTCCGAGGCACAGCGGGTGCCGTGGTATCAGTCTTCAAAGCCGGAGCCGCCGAGTACTGGCGGGCGGAATGGCGTTGCGGGTCTGCCGACTTCTGAAAACGGCAGTGGCGGGCCGGGACAGGCTGGTGCCGGTGACAACCGAATTGATCGCGAAACACTGCGACTGCTGAACGGCCCCATTCGTCGACCCGGCTCCAGTCTGAAGGTGCCTGTGGGAATTGTGGTGTTTGTTGACGAACGGCATCTGGCCGTTGCACAGCAGCCCGCGGTCGCGCTGCCTGCCGACAATCCGCTGGTGGCGGAAGCAGCGCTGCTGCAGGGCATTAACCAGGAGCTGCAGGATGCCCGTCGTTCGCCGCGGGATGATCTGCTGCCGGTGGTGCGGTTTGTGGTTAGTCCTGGCGGTGAACGCTGGCGGCTGCGTCTGGCACGTTCTTTGAAACAGGCCGGTATCGCCAGCGTCACTCAGTATGAACTGACTCCGTACATGATCCCCGGCGACTCGGCCGGCCGCGCTGAGCTGGAAGATGCAGCAGTGGAGAAATCGCTATGAGTCGGCGAACCCAGCGGGGAGAACTGGAATTCGGATCAGACTCATTCCTCGATGTGGTCTGCAACATCGTCGGCATCCTGATTATTTTGATCGTGGTGGTGGGGGTGCGAGTGCAGCGTCAGCCTCCGCGACCGGCAGAGGCGATGACGGAGTTGCCGCGATCGTCTCAGACGGATCTGTCTCAACAACATAAAGAAGTTGCCGAGCGTGAACGAGTGCAGGTGGCGGCTCTGACCACCGCTGCCGACCGTCGTGAGGAACTCACACGCAGCCGGCAGCAGCTGCAGCTGGAGTCTTCGCAGCTGGAAGCTGATTTGCAGCGAGCAGTTGCTGAGGCGGCGGCTGTGGAGCAGGAACTGGCCGAAGTTCGGCAGCAGCAGGCTGCCCGCGATGCCGCCGGCAGGGAACAATCCTCCCGTCGCTCGCGTCAGCTGGCAAGTGAACGTTCAGCACTGCAGGCTCGCATCGCGAGTCTCACAAAATCGCTGGAGAACACGGGCACGCAGAAGCGTGATCTGGAAGCGGCGCTGGTGAGCGTTCAGGACAAACAGCAGCAGTCGGAACAGTCGCGACAGGGAACGCTCGTTGAGACTCAGCGGCTGGAAGAACTGCTGGAGGATCTGAGCCACAGAACGCAGCCTGCCAGTCGTCTTGAACATCGGCTCTCCCCGGTCACCCGAGCGGTGGAAGCGGACGAGTACCATTTCCGTCTGGAGCAGGGCCGGATCAGCCGGATTCCCCTGAATGAGCTGCTGGAGCGGCTTAAGGCGCAGGTTCTGTCGCGGCGGTCCGCCATTCTGAAATTCAATCAATTCGAAGGCGCCGTCGGCCCGGTCGGCGGGTACTCGATGAAGTACACCGTCGAGAAGGAAGGCCCTTCGCCGATGGAAGCCCTGCAGACCGGTGACGGCCGCATCCGGGTGAACGTGTCACGTTGGGAAATCGTGCCGGAGGAATCGCGGATTGAGGAGACGGTGGAGGCGGCTGTACAGCCCGGAGCGAGATTCCGAGAGCAGCTGGAGACGTGTCCACCGGACGCGGTGATTACGCTCTGGGTTTACGAAGACTCCTTCGCCGGCTTCCCGCCAATTCGCGAGCTGGCCCACAGCCTGTCGCTGCGAATCGCCGCCCGTCCGCTCCCACCCGGCTCCCCCATCGTTGGCTCCCCCAACGGCAGCCGCTCCACAGCCCAATAGCCTTGAATTCTCTCCATCACGGCACGCCTTTCATGATCGAAACCAGGCGTAAGAACGGAAACCGGGTCCTGCAGGACATCTGCAACGACAGAAAGACAAGGCCCTTGGGCCGCCGCTCTGCGGCTGATGCGTTGTTGCTGCGTTTGGCAGGAATCTGAGCGGTCGGGCGGAAGCCCCCGGTCTCGTTTCGGCACCCTGGTGCCCACCCCTTCCTGCGGCGTCAGCGCCCCTGAGCGGACGGGCGGAAGCCCCCGGTTGCGATTTCGGCACCCTGGTGCCCACCCCTGCCCGTGGCGTTGGCAGGGCGTAGCCAGGGCTCTTTACCCGCGGGCTTCCGCCCTGCGGCTCAAGTGTGGCGGAAGCTCCCGGTTGCGATTTGTACCTTGGTGCGCATCCCTGCCTGTGGCGTTGGCAGCGTGTAGCCAGGGCACTTTACCCGCGGGCTTCCGCCCTGCGGCTCAAGTGTGTTGTCGTGGCGCTTATGACTGCGTTGCGGTGACGTGAGCGGTGGGTGGCCGGCCGATTGACATCGACCGCACGCCCGCCGTGGGCGGGGCGAACACTGCAAGCACCTGGGTCAGCGGGCGACTGAGGGGGCTGGGTAAACCGGCTCAAAATCTCCTGTTTTATCTGTTTTGCGCAGTCCGAACGGGATTTTGCGTTGAGCCGTCACGGGGGCGTGGTTGAATTGAATTCGTGGAGGTGAACGAGTAATTTTCGTGGCACGTGTGATTACGGAGAGTCTGTCTTTTCCGAAGGGTGGCTGGATTCATGCTGTTTAAGAGTCTGGGAGACCTGACAGCCAGGCATGCATGGCTCATCCTTGCGGCGTGGGTGGCAGTGGTGGTTGCCAGTGTGGCTGCTGCGCCGTCGTGGGATTCGGTGGTGGAGAACGGAGAGTTCGCGTTTCTGCCTGTGGATTCCCCAAGTCGCGTGGCGAATGCGGCATTTCGGGAAGCGTTTCCCGGCGACCAGATGCGAAGCACGCTGGTGCTGGTTGCGCGGCGTGAAAGTGGTGGCGAAGGGCTGCTGGACGAAGACTTCGATTATCTCTCGCAGCACGTAATCCCCGAACTGCATCGGATGTCGGGAATCGCCTACGAAGTGGAGGGTGACGACGCCGCAGCGGACGCGGACGTTCCGGCCAACGGTGAAGGCGAGGGTGACGGTGATGCGGCATCAGCGGAGGCTGGTGAAGCGTCTGCGGAGTCAGGTAAACCCGGGGCGGTTGCAGCAGCGGCCCCCGACGCGCCGGCCCGCAAGGATCAGCCGCGTCAGCTTGTGCAGAACATCATGACATTTGAAGATCGCAAATTGGGCGATCTGTTGATCAGTGAAGATCGTCAGGCGACATCGATCGTGCTGTCGATGACCACGGAATTTCTGGATCAGGCCAATCGACCGCTCGTGGACGGCGTGGAAAAGTTCGTGCGGGATCTGTCGCGGATTCCGTCGGGGCAGCCCAATTCGCTTCCGGCGGGGCTGGAGATATCCATCAGTGGGAGTGCCACCTTCGGGCGCGACATGATGGTGGAGTCGGCGAAGAGTGCCAAATCGACCGAGCACTGGACAGTGATTCTGGTGGTGGTGCTGCTGATTGCCATTTACCGGGCGCCGATGCTGGCCTTTATCCCGCTGCTTACGGTGGCGGTGGCAACTGCCGTTTCGCGTTCGCTCCTGGCCATCGGTGCTCAGCATGGAATCGTCAGTTTATTCAACGGCATCGAGACATATGTCACGGTGCTGGTGTACGGTGCCGGCGTCGACTACTGCCTGTTTCTGATTGCTCGCTATCGGGAGGAGATGGACGGCGGGCAGACGATTGAAGAGGCGATTTCAGGGACGATGGAGCGCATCGGTGCGGCGCTGACGGCCAGTGCCTGTACGGTGATGTGCGGCATCGGGATGATGTACTTTGCGGAATTCGGCAAGTTCAGTCAGGCGGGCATTGCGATTACTTTCGGTCTGGCAATCTGTCTGCTGGCTTCGCTCACGCTGACTCCCGCGATTCTCCGCATCTCCGGCCGCTGGGCATTCTGGCCGGCTCGCATTGCTCAATCCCGTGACAGCTTTCCAACGGGCAACAGTCTGTTTATGCGTCTGCAGAAAACTCAGCTGCTCACAACCGGCTGGAGCACCATGGGGCGGATGCTGGAACAGCGTCCCTGGACTGCTTTTCTTGCCAGCATGCTGCTGCTGCTGCCGTTCTCCGTTGCCGGTGTGGCGTGGTTTGGCAATCTGAGTTACGGGTTGCTGTCGGAGCTGCCGGAGACTTCCGCGAGCGTCTACGGTGCTGCCGCGGCGGCTCAGCATTTCCCCGCCGGTGAAGTCTCGCCGGTGACCGTGATGATTGAATCGGAAGAGCTTGACTTCAGTCTGATGCGGGGCCCGTCCTACAACGCCATTCGCGACCTCACCGATCGACTGCTCCGCCAAAAAGACCAGCTGGGTCTGCATACCGTGCGGTCTCTGTCGCGTCCCAAGGGGCGACCGGAACCGGCCAGCACCAGCATTGCTGTGCGGTCTGCCCAGAAGCGTCATGCACGCGACTATTTCGTCAGTCCCGGCAACCGCTCAATCACCCGCATCAGTCTGATTCCCCGAAACGACCCGTTCGCCCGCAGCAGCATTGCGGAATTCCGTTCGCTGCGGAGTCAGCTTCCGGCGCTCCTGCCGGATTCTCTGCGGAACGCCCGAATCTGGTTTGTTGGCAACACTGCGGAAATCAGCGACCTGAAGGATGTCACGGACCGCGATCAGATCCGGATTGACGCTCTGGTGATGCTTGGGGTGTACCTGATTCTGGTGGCTCTGCTGCGAAAGCCCGGCATCTGTGCCTACCTGATGTTCACTGTGCTCTACAGCTACTTTGCCACTCTGGGCTTCACCTTCCTCGTGTTCCGTGGTTTGAACCCGGAAAGCTTTACCGGGCTGGACTGGAAGGTGCCGATGTTTCTGTTCACGATTCTGATCGCAGTTGGTGAGGACTACAACATCTTCCTGATGGCGCGGATTGAGGAAGAGCAGAAGATTCATGGTGCGATCAAGGGCATTACGGTGGCTCTGGAACGCACTGGCAGCATCATCTCCAGCTGCGGCATCATCATGGCTGGCACGTTTTCATCGCTGCTGGCCGGAAGTCTGGTGGGCATGGATCAGCTTGGTCTGGCGCTGGCCACCGGAGTGATCCTGGACACGTTTGTTATCCGGCCCATTATGGTGCCCTCCTTTATGATCCTGCTCACCACCCACCGCCTGGGCCCGATTTCCCGCCTTGCGGGCTACGGTCAGCCGGATGCTGTGGCCCGGGCCGCCTGAACGACGGCCAGCGATACTCTTTGAAAGCCCCTCCATGGCCTCCGATTCGTTTGCTCTGCGTGTGCTGTCCTGTCTGCTGTCAGCAGTCTGCTCGATCTGCTTCTCTGCCGGGGCCCTTGCGGAGGATCCTCCGGCCGGGCTGACTCCAGGCGAACTCCGCGGCGGCTGGAAACCGCTCTTTGACGGCAAATCGACGGCTGGCTGGAGAAACTATCGCGGCACAGCACTCAGCGGCGGCTGGAAGGTCCACGACGGCATCCTGGAACGAGCCGAGAAGGGTGCCGGGGACATCGTCACGACCGAACAATACCGCTGGTTTGAGCTGTCGCTGGAATACCGAATTTCGAAAGCCGGCAACAGCGGCATTATGTTTCGCGTGACCGAAGACGACCAGCGGCCATGGGCTTCGGGGCCTGAGGTACAGATTCAGGACAACGTCGACGGACGCGATCCCCAGAAAGCCGGCTGGCTGTACCAGCTCTACAAACCCGTCAAGCCCGAATGGGCCACTCGCTTCGAACAGCAGGTGGGTTTCAAGGGGACCGAAATCGATGATGCCACTCGACCAGCCGGCGAATGGAATCATGTGTACCTGCGAGTCTCGCCACAGCAGTGCGAAGTGGCAGTCAATGGCGTGAGCTACTACTACTTTCGTCTCGGGACTGACGAATGGAACGAGCGGGTTGCTGCGAGCAAGTTTGCCGCATTTCCGCAGTTCGGCAAAGCGGAGAAAGGTCACATCTGCCTGCAGGATCACGGGGATGTGGTGGCCTATCGCAACATTCGCATTCGGGAACTGTCAGAAGAGGGCACGGTGACCGATCCGGTTGACGGGGATATCGCGGTGCAGGGTGTGCCGGCGTTCCCGAAGCTCAGGTGGGAGGCTTTCGAAGGTGCGGATGACGAGGGCCGGATCACAACTCTGCGGCCGCTGGCTCTGACGCACGCCGGTGATTCCAGCAACCGCTGTTTTGTGCTCTCTCAGGCCGGCCGGATTTACGTCTTCCCGAATTCTCCGGACGCTGAGCTGGCGAAGGTTTACCTCGACATCACCGACCGAGTGCAGGACTTTCGCAAGGACAGCGAAGAGGGCCTGCTGGGGCTGGCATTCCACCCGGACTACCGCAGCAATGGTCAGTTCTACGTCTGCTACAGCTCCTCAAAAGAACCCCGCACGTCAATCATCTCGCGGTTTCAGGTTTCTGCTGACGACCCGCAGAAAGCGGATCCGGCCAGCGAGCACGTGATCATGAAGATTCCCCAGCCCTTTTCCAATCATAACGGCGGTTCGATTGCCTTCGGACATGACGGTTACCTGTACATTGCGCTCGGCGATGGCGGTGGCCGCAACGATCCGCTGGGACACGGCCAGAATCTCAGCACACTGATGGGCTCGCTGCTGCGAATTGATGTCAATCACCAGTCCGAAAGCCGCGCGTATGCGGTTCCGGCGGACAATCCGTTTGTGAGCCGTGCCGGTGCCTGCCCGGAAATTTATGCCTACGGTTTTCGCAATATCTGGCGGATTTCCGTCGACCGCAAAACCGGCGATATCTGGGCACCGGATGTTGGTCAGGACTTCTGGGAAGAGATTAATCTTGTGCAGCCAGGCGGGAACTATGGCTGGAGCGTTCGTGAAGGGGCGCACCTGTTCAGCAGTGCCGCCACCACCGCCGTCGATCCTCCACTGCCGCCTGTCTGGGAATATGACCATCAGCTCGGCAAATCCATCACGGGTGGTTTTGTCTACCGCGGCACTCGGCTCCCGGAACTTCAAGGCATGTACGTCTATGCGGACTTCATCAGTGGTCGCATCTGGGCTCTGAAATACGACGCCAAACAGAAAAAAGTCCTTGGCAACTATCGCATCGCCTCCACCGGTTTCCCCGTGCTGGCATTCGGCGAAGACGAGCAGGGCGAGATGTACTACATGCTGGAAACGGTGAACGGCCAGGGTGTGTATCGTCTGGATGCAGCGAAGTAGCGGAAGGGGCAACATGGCACGCAATCTCCAGGGTGTGCTGCCGATTCTGCAGACACCCTTCACCGACGATGACCGCATCGATTTGCCAGTGCTGCGGGCCGAAATCGACTGGGCGTATTCGCTCGGAGCTGACGGCATCGGTACCGGCATGGTCTCCGAAACCTACCGCCTGACGCTCGCTGAACGGCTGGAGCTGACAGAGCGGATGGCAGAGTTCTCAGCCGGTCGCGGGGCGGTCTTTGCGTCGGTGAGTGCGGAGAGTGCGAAGCAGGCGGTGGAGCTGGCCAGCGTGGCTGTTCGAGCCGGCTGTGATGCCGTGATGGCGGTTCCGCCGATGACCACGCGGTTGGGGGCAGGGGCGCTGGAGGGCTATTTTCGGGCGATTGCTGACGCCATTCCGGTCCCGGTGATCGTGCAGGACGCTTCGGGTTACACGGGTCAGCCGGTGAGCCTTGAGCTGTGTCGACGATTGCTGGATAGCTACGGTCCTGAGAAAATGTTGTTTAAGCCTGAGGCGTCACCGATTGGTCCGAATCTGTCAGCCCTGCGTGATGCGACCGACGGCCGCGCTCGAATCTTTGAAGGTTCCGGCGGAGTGCTCTTGATTGACAGCCATCGCCGCGGCATTGCCGGAACCATGCCCGGCATGGATCTGCTGGACGGAATTCTCGCACTCTGGCGGGCGCTCCAGCGTGGTGACGACGTGACGGCGTACCGCATCTGGTTCCCGATCTGCGGACTCGTCACTCTGCAGCTGCAGGCCGGGCTGGACGGGTTTCTGGCGATCGAAAAGTACCTGTTGGTGCGTCGCGGGCTGTTTCCGTCTGCCCGACGCCGCGGTCCCTACGCCTGGGAAGCGGACTCAGAGACGCTCGCGGAAGTGGATCGCCTGTATGAGCGGCTGCAGCAGGAGCTGAAAGCCTGCCCGCAGTGATCCGGGCCGGCGGCACTGGCGCGATGGCGTTTGAGTTTTGCGGAATCAGGAGCGGGGACTGTCACCCCGCGGCTGGGATTGCGAAACGGTGGTCAGGACACTCGCTGCCGCGTTTACCGTCACCTGAGCGGTGGGCGGAAGCCACCGGCAAGTGTTCTGTAGCGCGGCGGCATGCGGTGTGATGGGTGTTGGCAGTGCGTTGGCGGTATTCTTTACCCGCGGGCTGCCGCCCGGCGGCTCATTTGTGTTGGCACGGGGTGGGTATTCAGCGGGCCATGCTGAGTCCGGCGGGGCGTTGTTTGAGTCTTTCGGCAAGTCGGGGCATGAGGCCGTAGGCGAGGGCAAGGAGTTTGATGGGGTGGATGGTGGGGATGGAGGCTTGTTGTTCCATCTGCATGCGGCAGCTGCTGCAGTCGGTTGTGCCGGCAACGGCATCGATGCTGGCCATGGTCTGGACGAGATCGCGGCCGATATCGAGTGACTGCTGGAAGTTTTGTGCGGCAAGTCCGAAGGTGCCGGCCATGCCGGTGCAGCCTTTTTCGAGGTGCAGGATTTCGATCTGGGGGATGAGCAGCAGGAGTTCTCGGAGTCCGGCTTCCGGTCCGAGGGCGCGGATGTGGCAGGGTGTGTGCCATGCGAGTCGGATGGGGAGCGGCGTGAAGTCGCGGCGAAGTTTTCCGCGTCGATGCAGGTCGAGGAGAAAGGTTCCGGCGTCGAAAGTTCGGCTGGCGACGATGTTGGCATCTTCGCGGCTGGTGAGCAGAGGGTATTCGCGTGCGAGGCAGAGTGCGGCTGAGGGTTCGGTGCAGAGGATGGGGTAGCCTTCACGGGCGGGTTCAGCGAGTTCGCGAAGGTTGTGTTCGGCAACATTTCGGGCCGCATCGAAATCGGCTGCCGAAACCATGCTCATGCCTGATACCGTTTGATCGGGTGGCACGTAAACGCGAAAGCCGTTGTGTTCGAGCACTCTGCAGAAGGCTTCCGCAAGTTCCGGATCATGGAAGTTGGCAAAGTAATCGACGAAATAAACGACAGTGGGGAGTGGGCTTCCGGGAGCGGCGGAGTTATCTGCGCGGCGGACTCGGGGGGAATTCAGAAACGAGGTATGTGCGAATGCGGGGAGTCTGCGTGCGGCGGCGAGTCCGGTGAGTCGTTCGAGGAGCAGGCGGACGGGACGGTAGCGGAGCAGTGGGTTGGCGAGCATTGCGACTCGAGAGACGAGTGGCGCCCACGTGTGGACTCGGGAAAGCAGCCACTGTGTGCGAGTCAGACCGTGGGCCCGTACGAACTGGGCGCGGGCTTCGAGCACGATGCGGGGGATATCGACTTCCGAGGGGCATTCGAGCTGACACTGTTTGCAGTTAAAGCAGCTCTCGATCACGGGTCTGATGGATTCGCTCTGCAGCAGGTCGCCGGGGCCGTCGGAACAGATTGCACGGCGGAGAATCGCGGCTTTGGCCCGCGGGGCCACGTTCTCGAGTGTTCCGTCGGTCACGAACGGGCACATGCGTCCGGTTGTTTCATGCACACGACAGGACCCGCAGCCGTTGCAGCGAACAGCTGCAGCTGCGGCGTCATCGGCGGACCAGTTGAGCTGCATGACCGGCAGGAGCTGGGTTTCCCCGGAATCCTGTCGGCGTGGGGCCGGCTGATTCTGTCGCAGCCATCGCAGGGGGGATTCGACGGTTGCGGTGACAATTTTTTCGGGGTTGAGCAGCCGCAGGGGATCGAACAGCCGCTTGATCTCTTCAAATACCGAATACAGCGGTCCGTACTGGCTGCGAATGAAGGGGGTGCGGGAAATGCCGTCACCATGTTCGCCGCTGATCGTGCCGCCGGCTGCGATGACCTGAGCATACAGGTCGCCGGCGAGGTCCATGAGCTTTGTGGGTTGTCCGCGGGAAGGTACCGGCAGGATCGGGCGAAAGTGCAGCTGGCCCGAAGCGGCGTGCGCGTACAGCGTGGCGGTGACTTCGTGCTGCTGGAAGATTTTTTGAGCTGTCTGGAGGAAGGGGGCGAGCTGTTCCGGGGGGAGTGCCACGTCTTCGACGAACGGAAGCGGTCGGGAATCGCCGCGGAGACTGGCGAGCAGTGAGACGACGCGGGCTGGGAGCGACCAGAGCAGTTCGGCTTCTTCGAATGTTCCGGCCGTCCGCGTGACCCGAAATTCCAGTCCTTCACTGCGGAGCAGCTTCTGCAGGTCCTGCAGACGCTGCAACACACCGCCTGCAGCTTCACCTGTGAATTCAACAATCAGGCCGGCTTCAGCCTCCGGAAGAATGGCATCCCGCAGACGTTCGTCCGCACCCCGGCCAAGACTCAACAATCGCCGGTCCAGCAGGTCGCAGGCACTGGGGTCCATGGGCAGAATCAGCTGCGTCGCGCGGACCGCGTCGTCCAGCGATGCAAACATGAGCATGGCGGCGGAACGGTGATCAGGAATGGGCAGTGTGTAGAGCGTCGCTTCTGTAAACAGTGCCAGAGTGCCTTCTGAGCCTGCCAGCAGTCGCGGCATGTCCAGTGTGTCTCCGTCGAGTACTCCGCGGAGCATGTAGCCGCTGCAGTTGCGGATGAGCGGCGGCTGATGCCGACGAATCAGGTCCTCGCTCGTACGCAGCAGCCGTGCAAGCTGTTCCAGCAGGTCGGCGCGACGAGTTGCCGGTGTGAGCTGTGCGAGGGATAAGTCGGCTGTCAATCCCGGCAGCGAACCCGTGCTGCCGGCCGACTGTACAATCTGTGCAGTCCCAGGGCCCGGACCACTCAGAAGCTCCCGCGAAAGCTCCAGCCGCTGACCTCCGGACAGCACACATTCCATGCTGGCCACGTGATCCCGGGCTGAACCAATCCGCACGGCGTGCGATCCCGCGGCGTCCACCGCCAGCATGCCACCGATTGTGGTGATTCGGCTGTTGGAAGGGTCCGGAGCATAGTAACGGCCAATCGTCCGCAGCTCACGGTTCAACTGCTCCCGCAGCACGCCAGGCTGCACTCGCACCTGCTCGCCGCTGATCGACAGCACCCGATTCATGTAACGCGAAAAGTCGATGATGATTCCGCTGCCCAGTGCTCCACCGGCAAGACCCGTTCCCGAACCTCGTGCCGTCAGAGGAATCTTCTGGTCTGCGGACCATGCCGCCAGCTTTTCCACATCTGCAGTTGTTCGCGGAAAAACGACGGCCGCCGGCTCCATTTCAAACAAACTGGCGTCCGTCGAATACAGAGCTACGGCAGTGCGATCGATCCGGACATCGCCGTCAATCGCATCCGTCAGGTCCTCCGCTATTTGTCGACGCCGCTCTTCCACTCAGTTCGCTTCCTTCCCCCCGCCAAATGTGGTTTGTTCCTGCGTTCAGGTTCCCGAACCCGCTCGCCTGCGTTCCTGTTGCCTGTAACGTTCCGCTGTCTCCAGATCAAATTTCGGATGCTCCTGATCCATCGCCGTGCGACGATGTCGCGCTCCGCAGCGATAGCACACCAGCATGTCACCCATCACCAGAAACAGCACCATGTCCAGCAGAGCAGCAGCAAACAGGAAACTGAGCGCCAGAACCGGTTGGTAATAGCCCCAGGCAATGCTGCTGGAAATTGCCGCTATGGCAACAATCGCCAGCCCAAGCGCCGGCGGAAAGTCCTTCTGACGCCACAAATCGTCACACCCGCAGATTCGACAGCGACGCAGCTTCCCGCCCTGGAAATCCTCGGCCCCCGCGTCCCGCGACCAGCCGCAGCCATCACACGACACCGCCCCGGACTCCGGCTGCGGTGCCGTCAATCGCCGCGTCTGACACGACGGACACTGAAAAACTATGTGACCCGACATAACACCATGTCCCCCACTGCCAGCTGCAAAACCGCCAGTCTAACCGGGCGGAATTCGCTTCCGTATGAAACATCCCCGATCGATTTGGGATTTTTTCAGAGTCTTTCGGTGGACCCGCCCAGGAAAAACTCCGGGAATTCCTTTGACCACCGGAAAACTTAACCTATGTTTCCCAGGTGTCCTGAATACCGCAGATTCGGCGGTGCAGACAACAATTCAGCATCTTATCAGCAGCGCGGTGAGGAAGGCCAGGAGGCTTTGAGGGGACCTTGCCGCGCTGCTTTTTTTTGCGCGCTCACGTAATTTCGGTAATTCGCAGCGATTTTTCCGAATCCAACGACTGTAACGGTTTTTTCTTCAAGAACGCCCGCGCCCGGGAACGATTTGAGCGAAACGGTGGGTTCTGCCTGCAGGCCTTTACCGCACTTACCCACCAGCCCCACCCCTCCTCTCTCCGAAGGGTCCGCCAGGGATGGCTTCCTCTGCTCCCACTCGTCCTCCCGCCAACACGCTGCTGCAGCTCAGCACAACACTGCTCACCGCTGCACTCGGCTGCGGAATCGGACTGCTGTTTTTCCTGAATCTGCCCCCACGCCCCAAAACCGACCCGGAAAACCAAACTCCGTCACTGGCAGGCGATCCGCTGTCCATTGTCCAGTTTCCCAAATTCGATGCGGACCCTGTTGGTGACAGTGTCCGCGATGTCTCGCGCAGCCACCAGCAGCTCATTCCCGATCACCTGCCGCCCCTTGATGCCGCATCAGCGTCAACACCAGCCGACGCAGCAGAATTTACGGCGGCTGATGAGATGTTCGATGCGTTCCCGCCTGAAGACCTGCCGCCTGCGGAATTGCAGCCGGAGTTTGAGCCCGAGCCGACGCCCGCCATGCGGCGGATCACTCCCCGCTCCGCTACCGGGCGTGGAGGTGCCATGCAGCCTCGCGGTGTCGTCAGTACCCCCAGAGCAAACTTCGGCGGACGGCAGCCGCGACAACAGATGCCCATTCCGGGGCAGTCAGCCCCCGACCTGAACTCGGCCGCCGCACAACATGCGAAACTCGCCGCTGAACTCCGCGGCGTCAGAGAACAACTCCTGCAGGTCACCAAACAACTGGCCGCTCGCGAGCGGGAAGCTGCAACGCCGAAAAATCCAGCTCCCGCGGAATTGACTCCCAGAGCTACCAGTGAGTCCGCCACAACGAATCCCACGCCCGCAACAGAGCCTGCTCCCGCAGGTAACACTGGGGATCCCTCACCGTCACCCGCTGAGTCTCCAGAACCAGTTTTTGATCCGTTCGCAGATCCGGATCCGACTACGGTACCTGCCGCCGAGCCTGCTCCAGTGCCGACTCCGGAATCAGAACCACAGGCGGAACCTGAGCCGGCGATAGAACCAACACCGGCAACCGAACCTGAGCCTGAGCCTCAACCTGAGTCTGAGCCGCCGGCGACGCCGGAACCGTTGCCCATGCCGGACCCCGCGCCCCAGCCGTCCTCGGAACCCGGTCCGATTCCGGAACCAACTCCACCCGTACTTCCATCGCCGCCGCCGACTCCGGTTGAGCCGACAGTGCCGGAACCTCTTCCCGAACCAGTCCCAACACCAGCACCGCAGGAACCGTGGCCCGTTCCGGAACCTGCTCCCGCTCCACCCGTCGCACCGAGCCCTGCATCTGAACTCAGCTCTGCTCAGTCCACCGAGCCGGTTATTCCTTCGGCTGCTTTGCGGGTTCCTGCAGTCCCCAACGAACGGTTGGCCGGCATGCATCTCGTACCACCACCTGTCGCAGAAGTCTCGCCCGTTTCGCCGCTGGTCAACCGCGATCTGTGGGAGAATGTGTCGGAGCCTGCCGCTGCCGTTTCTTCCTCGCGGGAGCCGAAAGCGGCTGCTGCAGCGGCTCCGCCGCTGAATGGCGGGACGGTTGTCCGCAGCACTAAAGTGGAGCCGCGGGGGGCTGGTGCTGGTCTTCCGGCATCCATGTCTGGAATTCGGGAATCATTCAGCGAGGGGCTGGAAGAGTTGCCCAGGCCGGTTGTTCCCGCGCCCGTTTGGTTGAGAAGTCTGTTTGGTGGTCGTCGGTCCGTGGAGCGGCAGACCGCAGAGGAAGTCGCCTCCGGTCGGCAACCTTCGGCAGCACCAGGTCCGCTGGTTTCTCCGTCAAAGTCTGCGATGTTTGCGCCGCAGCCTCGGGAGGGTGTCAGGCCTGCTGCTGCATCAGTGAGCGATACCGGCGAGGGTGGTGTGCGGCAGGCAGCCCATACCGAGTCCGCGTCCGACGCGGACGTGTACTCCAATCGCATGCAGTCCCGTTATCGCTCGCTGCGTGAAGGTCATAACAAGCCAGGAAAGATGTTTGATCCACACGCCTATGTTCCCCCGGCATGGCTGGAGGACGCGGCGGGCACTGAGTGATCGCGGACGCGGCTGTGGTTGGGGTTGCTGTGGACAAGGATGCCCGGCAGTCCGACTAGCTGATGATCGCTGAGATGGGTGCGCCGTGGTCGATGTCCAGTCGTTTGCGATCGGGGATTTCCAGCCTGCGGGAGTCCAGTCCGAGCTGCTGCAGGATGGTGGCGTGAATATCGGTGACGTAGTGTCGATCTTCGATGGCGTGGAACCCGATTTCATCAGTGGCTCCGTGGACGACGCCACCGCGGATACCTCCACCGGCCAGCCAGACGGAGAATCCATAGATATGGTGGTCTCGACCGTCTGAGCCCTGGGTACCCGGAGTGCGTCCGAATTCGCTGGCGAAGACCACGAGTGTATCTTCGAGGAGTCCGCGTTGTTTGAGGTCCTGGAGTAGTCCGCCGATGGGTTTGTCGACGGCGGCAAAGTTGCGTTCGTGGTTTGCTTTGAGACCTCCATGGGCATCCCAGACCCCGGCGCCGCCTGCTCCGTGCTGAATCTGAATAAACCGCACTCCGCGTTCAACCAGGCGACGGGCGGCCAGCAGCTGCATGCCGAAGTCGCGAGTGGTTGGCTGGTCGAGCCCATAGAGCTGCTGGGTGGTCTGCGTTTCTGCGGTGAAATTGAGAGTATCGGGGACGGACATCTGCATTCGATAAGCCAGTTCATAGGACTTGATGCGGGCTTCGAGTGCCGAGTCGCCGGGGTAATTGCGGCCACGGAGTCGATTGAGCTGGCCGGCCAGATTAAATCCGATGCGCTGCTGATCGGGCGTGATGCCGGCGGGTGAGCGACCGTAGTCGAGCGGATTGCCGGGGTCGATGCGGATCGGTACGGCATCGTGTTCGGGGCCGAGATAGTGACCGTCTTTGGCGTTCCAGTATTCGCGGTTGCCGATGGAGATGAACTGGGGGAGGTTATCGTTGAGTGATCCGAGACCGTAGTGCACCCAGGCGCCAAGTGTGGGGAATTCGCCGTCGAGCATGTGTCGGCCGGAGTGAAACTGGGTTTGGGCGCCGTGGTTGTCATCGGTGGTGTACATCGAACGCACGACCGCGATGTCGTCGGCGCAGCGACCGATTTCGGGAACCCAGTTGCTCAGTTGCATGCCGCACTGGCCATAGCGGCGAAATCCGACCTGAAGCGGGTAGAGTCGGTTGCGCTGCTGACCGTTGGCATCGTTGACCACGGTGACGCGGGCAAGTTTGAGTTTTTCGGGGCTTTGAGTTTCAGCGAAGGGTGTTTCGGCGATGGTCAGGCCGGCGTAGCGGTTGAGCATCGGTTTGGGATCGAATGACTCCATGTGAGATACGCCGCCGTTCATGAACAGCCAGATAACGCTGCGAGCGCGCGGCAGGAAGTGGGGCTGACCATCGGGGGGCTGCCAGTGTCCGCTGTCGGGCGGGGCGGCAGAGGCGGTGCTGGAGAAGACGCCGTCCCGGGCGAGCATGGCGCCGATGGCGAGGCTGGAAAAGCCCATGGCGGAGCTGGTGAGAAACGGGCGGCGGGCGTGGCGGCTGGATGCTGGTACGGCCATCGAATTCGCTCCTGCTGTGAAGAATGCCCAGAGCAGTCCCTAGTTCTGTACGGCCGCAGTGGCTGCGGGAGGTGCGGCGACTGCAGCGGCCGGGAAGGATGCTTCCAGAACACCTGTATCGGCGTTGAAGAGCCTGATGGTTCCATCAAAGCCGGCCACCGCCACCTGCTTTTCATCCCCGCGCATGCTCACCGCGAACACCGGGGATGTGAGTCCCTGGACGTCGACGATTTTGGCGGGGTCGGCAGTGGTGTAGATGCGAGCTGAACCACCCACAGCAGTGCTGGCACCAGCGATGAAGCGGGCACCCGAAGGGGCCAGGTCGACGTCGGTAATCCGGCCCTCAAGACGCGGATAAGCGCGGATGAGGTTGAAGTCGTCACCGATTTGCCGCGCTCGCTCACGGAAAATTTTGTAGAGCCGTGGTTCGCCGTCGGCACCTCCGGCCAGCACTTCTTCGGCGGCCGGCAGCCGCTGGACGTCGGCCAGCCCACCCTTCAGCGCGCCCGGGGTGATGCTGGTGATGTTGTCCACAAACTGACCGTTCTCGACGATGGTGAGTTTCATGGACCGATCACGGCTGACGGAAATCACGTGGTCGTTTTTGAGCGAGAAAGTGGTGCCCAGAACCCAGTCCGCATGGGCGTCCATCCGCATTTTCACTTCACCGGTGGCCACGCTGACCACTCGGACGCGGTTGTCCGCACCACCGAAGGCCACGAGGCTGCCGTCGTTGTTGAAACTGACGCCGAACAGGGAATCGGTGCCGAGCGTGACAGCATGGAGCAACCGGCCTTCGGCGACGTTCCACAACTGCAGCTCACCAAACAGGGCCGGTGTGCCTCCGGCGATGGCCAGCAGCTGCCCGTCGGGGGAGAACGCGAGTGATTCGATGCGCTGAGCACGGCCGATCAGACGCTGGGCCGGAGCACTGCCATCCAGCGTGTGAATCTGCACTTCATGGTAACCGGAAACTGCCAGCCGCCGTCCGTCCGGAGAAAAGTCGATGGAGGTGACGACGGGGGGAGTGGTATAGACGGGCGGGTTTTCGGGGGATACGGGTTTTTCGAGGGACGGGGGAGTGTCGTCGGGGGCGCCCTGGGCGATCCACTGGCGGATGGTCTCGACCTGCTCGGGCTTGAGCGGATCGCCGTTGAGCGGCATTTCCGGGTCGGCTCCGGAGATGTACTGGATGAGGACACTCTCGTCGGGTTTTCCGGCGGTGAAGGCGGCACCGGCCACGCCGCCTTTGGCGAGGTCAGCCACTGAAGTCACGGACAGTTCGCCCTCTCGTTTGCCCGCGAAATGGCAGCCTGAGCAGTGCCGCTGCAGGATGGGGCGGACGGATCGGTAGTAGCTGACGGTTTTTTCGGACGCGGCTGCAGCGTCCTGGCTGTGGGCCGTCTGCAGGCCACAGGACAGGATGGCGAGGGCAAGAGTGAGCAGGCGGGCGCATCGCAGGGACATGGCAGGGTTTCCCGAGAGGGATTTTGGGAGGAGGGCAGGGTAAGCGGGGCGGGCTGAAGGCCCCGCGAAGGGGCGGTGTGACGTATATATATAGTGAGAACCAAAGGAGCGGGGCTACCCGAACATTTTGCTGACAGCGGAGGACCGGGTGCGGAGGGGCCGCTGAGGTTGTATCGCGCCGGGGGGGAAAAAGCAAAGAAAACCGGCCTCGGGGGCTCGGAAATTCGGTGGTCTGTGGTGGCTTTTCATCGACCGGGAGCCTGCTATCATCCCGCCTTTCGCAGGTTCCCCTTCCCACGTCGGCGAACCACGCGGTCGCCGCCCATTCGTTGAGAAAGTTCCCCAGCCATGGCTGCTTTTTTTCCTGAAGTCGATCAGATTCGCTACGAAGGCCCCCAGTCCCGCAACCCGCTGGCCTTCCGTCACTACGACCCCAGCGCCATCATTGAAGGCCGCAGCATGCGTGACTGGCTGCGGTTCGCCGTGTGCTACTGGCACACCTTTCGCGGGGATGGCACGGATCCGTTCGGGGCCCCAACGCTCAAACGCCCGTGGGACGACGGCACCAATTCGCTCGACAATGCTCTCCGGCGTGTGGATGTCGCCTTTGAATTCATGACCAAACTCGGCGTGCCCTACTACTGTTTCCATGATCGCGACGTGGCTCCCGAAGGCAGTTCGCTCCGCGAAAGCAACGCCAACCTCGATGCGATCGTGCGCCGGCTGAAGGAAGCCCAGCAGGCCACCGGCATCCGACTCCTCTGGGGCACCGCCAACCTGTTCTCCAACCCCCGCTTCATGCATGGCGCCGCCACCAGCCCCAACGCCGACGTCTTCGCCTTCGCTGCTGCTCAGGTGAAGAAAGCCATCGAAGTGACCCACGAGCTGGGGGGTGAGAACTACGTGTTCTGGGGGGGACGCGAAGGCTACATGTGCCCGTGGAACACCAACATGAAACGCGAGCTCGATCATCTCGCCCGCTTCATGCATCTGGCCCATGACCATGCCAAATCCATCGGCTTCAAGGGACAGTTCCTGTTTGAACCCAAACCCAAGGAACCCACCAAACACCAGTACGACTTCGATGCGGCTGCGTGCCTGAACTTCATCCGCCAGTACGATCTGATGGACGTGGTCAAGCTCAACATCGAAACCAACCACGCCACGCTCGCCGGCCACACCATGATGCACGAGCTTGAATACGCTTCCATCCAGGGAGTGCTCGGCAGCATCGACGCCAACACCGGCGACCTCCTGCTGGGCTGGGACACCGACCAGTTCCCGACCGATATCTATCTCACCACGCAGATCATGCTGGTGATCATGAAACAGGGTGGCCTGCAGCCTGGCGGCACCAACTTCGACGCCAAGGTCCGCCGCGAGAGCATTGATCCGATCGATCTGTTCCACGCTCATATCGGAGGCATGGACGCGTTCGCTCGCGGACTGCAGATCGCGGCCGCCATCCGCGCGGATGGTGTGCTCGATGAATTCGTCCGCAATCGCTACAGCAGCTACGATGGCGGGATCGGTAAACGCATCGAATCCGGCGCCGCCTCGTTTGCCGAACTCGAAACCTACATGCTCGAAAAAGGTGACGCTGCACCCAACTCCAGCGGCCGCCAGGAAATGCTCGAGAACCTCATCAACCGCTACATTTAGTGACTCGAACGCAGCACGGGCCTCCAGGTCCGTGCTGCTCCCCGCCTCCCTCCATCACTGCCTGTCGATCCCCGGAAGCACTCCTGCATGACCACGCCTCAGCCCGAACGCATTTCGCTCCCCATGATGCGTGAAGTGCTCTCCGTGCCCCTGCTCTGCGATGCCCTCGATGCGGCCGGGTTCCCCAACCAGTCTCCGCGGCTGCCCATTCAGCCGTTCACCATGCCCCACACCACGCTCATCGGACGCTGCCGTACTTCACTCTGGGCCGACATGGCCCACAGCGATCCACGCCCCTACGAACTCGAACTGCAGGCCGTCGATTCCTGCAGCAGCAACGACGTGCTGATCTGCGCTGCCGGTGGCTCCATGCGTTCCGGTATCTGGGGCGAACTGCTCACCACCGCTTCACGCAACGCAGGCTGCATCGGAGTGATTGTCGACGGGGCTGTTCGCGACCTGGCGAAAATGCGCAGCATGCAGTTCCCGGTCTTCGCCCGCGGTGCCTGCCCCTACGACAGCCGCGATCGCCAGCGAGTCATCGACCTGAATATTCCCGTGGAAATCGGTGGCGTGCGATTCTGCCCCGGCGATCTCGTGGCCGCTGATGAAGACGGGATTGTCGTTGTCCCCCAGCAGGTCGAAGCCGCCGTCGTCCGCGCCGCCTGGCAGAAGGCGCACGCGGAAAATGTCGTCCGCGACGCCATCCGCAGCGGTATGTCCGCCACCAAAGCGTTTGAAACCTGGGGTGTGCTGTAGACGAATCCGGTGCCCGCAGCCGAGCCGACCGCCGGTCTGACCACCGCCATTTGCGCGATGTTTGTGTCAGCGCTCAGTTTTTGTGTTCGGTTAAGGCCGCGGAAGTCGCCCCATTCACGGGGCTGTCCTTAGGGTGCCGGGGGTGATGGCAAAACCGCCACATGCCCTGCTTCCGTCCATGGGGCGGGCAGACAGTTCCTCAGCAACGCAGACAGACCGGGTGTCTTCCATATGTTGCGGATCAGGTGCGCGCTGATCTCTGTTGTTTTGCTCGTGTTTTTCATTCCACAAAAAGTGGATGGTGATGTGTTTACCTATACGAGCAGGAGCGCCTTTGATGTTGCCCTCGCTGCGTCCGGGTACAGCTCACACAGCGTTGGTTTTGATTCGGTGGCAGCTCCCTATGTAGTTGCGGACGGGATTGCCTTTGATGGTCTGACATTCAGCTATAGCTTCAGTGGTGACGTACAACTGCAGATCTCCGACTTCTTTGCCACGACGTCCGGACCGAATTCTCTGGGAACAGACGATGGTTCTGCGACGCTGCAGGATGGTGACAGCTTCAGTATCTCATTTGCCGCACGTTCAGCGGTGGGGCTGTACTTGATTACCGCAGATTCTCTGGTGAATGGAGACCTGCAGCTGACCGTTGGCTCTGATGCGGCGCTGCTTGACGCCTCTGCAGTGCAGCAGACGCTGCCTGACAATGCGAAAGTCTATTTCCTCGGGCTGCTCAATAACTCCGACACGTTTTCCCTTGCCACACTCACCACCCACGGTGGTGGCGGGGCGTTTACGTTCAATGTGGATGATGTCGTGCTGGCTTCTGCCACCGTCCCTGAACCGGCTTTCATTCTGCCAGTCACGGCATCACTGTTGCTGGCCACACGGCATTGCCGACGATGGCGGCGACAGCGCACTTCAATTTCTGGCTGCTGAAAGGTGTTGTGATGTCTGACAGATCTGTTTTTTACATAATTTCCCGTGACAGTCTCCGCGTGATCCTTGGCGCGGCATTGGGAGTCTTCTGCTGGGAAATGGCGCGAAATTTTCAGTCGGAGGCCCAGGCCCAGGCAGGGCGGATCACTCTGCAGGCGCTCCAGGCACAGCTGGATTCGATCGTCAATGGCGCGACAACCGTTGGTCGGGCCCAGGTGGCTGTGGCGGCCGACAGCGCATCCTTCGCTGTCAACGCAGAGGCTCTTGGGGGACTTTCGGCGGCGGACTACCAGAAGCAGAGCCAGGTTGTGCAATACGTTGCCGGGCAGGGGCTTGCATCGTCCCGTTCGGGCCAGACGGTGACCCTTTCCGCATCGGCCGGATACTTCGATTCGAACTATTTGCGTCTCAGCGGCGGCACGCTCTCGGGCCAGCTTAATGCAGGCAACGTCTTTCTGAACCTGCTCGACGGAGTGACCTTGCAGGGAGATCGACTGACAGCAGATTTCGGGGTTCGGGTGGGGTTTACGTCAGAAGCTGCGTCAGCCGGTAATTTGGGGCTGCTGCGATTCAATCCGACCTCACAGAAGCTGGAAGTCTCAACGGGCAGTGCCTGGGTGCCGGTGCATTAGCGGGAACGGAGTTTCAGGATTGGGCTGATCACTCGAATCCGACCCTCTGCGTCCAGCACTGCCAGTTGATCACCGTCGGGTGAAAACTCGATCCAGCGGATCTTCTGAAACTCCTCGTCAAGAATCATCAGTTCGCGGCCTGCAGCAAGGTCCAGCAGAGCCACGCGGTTGTCCGCGTACATTCGCGCTGCAAGTCGACCGGTGGGATGTGCGGCCAGTTGCATGTTCCTCACAGGAACTCCGGACATGCGGTGCAGAATGTTTCCGGAGGCAACATCTGTGACAACGACAGAGCGATCGTGGCTGGCGGACAGGAGCAGACGATCGGAATCTGCAAACTGAAGATCACAAACTGTGTTGCCATGTGCCGGAATGGTCTGCACCGGCTGCTCCGGATTTGAGATGCTGTGGAGTTCTATGTCATTGAAGCTGTGGCGGGCCGTGGCGAGCAGTTTTCCGTCGCGAGTCATGGCGATGGCAGAACGATTGGACAAATTCAGCAGCACCATCCCGTCACTCAGGCGAATCAGAGAAACATGATCGTCGTCGCTGCGAAATGCGGCCACCCGGCCTGCGTGATCGAGTGTGATACCTGCCACCGAACTTCCTGTGAACAGAGGCAGTTCCAGAATACCTGCAACCGGTCGTTGGATCAGGGCTGTTCCATCGACGGTCCCGGCAACGAGCAGTCCCGCGACCCCTGCGGCAGTGGCACAGGCAGTCAGGGAGCGTCCGCGAAAGGCGTGGATTTCCGGAGCAGTTCCGGGTTGATGGATCATCAGCCCGTCCTTTGTGCACTGCAGCAGGCAGGTGTTGTTATGCCAGGCGACGCTGTGGCTTCCGGTGTGGGGGTCGATTACGGCCGCCGGAGTGAACTGACTGAGAACGCGTGTGGTCAGTGACCATGCACAGACGCGACCTCGCCGATCGCCGCTGAACACCCTGAAGCTGGTTCCTTCGGCTGCATCAGCGAGGAGTTCCAGAGCGGAGATTTTTTCGCCGCCGGCCTGCCATTGCGAAATCGGTCGCGCTGCTGTGTCCTCGACATCGCTCGCGAGGGTACTCAGAACCCCGCCGGCATCTCCGACGATCAGTCTGTCGGCGGCGTGGGCGAGGCAGAAAATGCGGTCGAGGGATCGCCAGATTCGCCGACCCTGACCGCTCTCAGTTGCCAGCTGCCAGACTTCGCCGCTTCCGCCGTTCAGAAACACGGACCTGCCGCCGAAACCAACTGCGAGGGTGCTGATCCGGTACAGAGATTCCTGAGGCAATTCAAACTGCCACGTCTGCTGCCAGTGTGGAAGGTCAAACCGACAGACACGGCCATCGTCACCTGCGGTCAGTACAAACTGCCCGCGTGGATCAGCCGCCAGCGTTTCAATTCTGTCTTTGTGCCCCGTGATCACTCGTTGCTGAACCTCGCCGGATGCGACGTCGCAAACCAGCAAAGTGGCGTCGTGGCCACAAATCACCAGTTGTCGGTTTTCGGGCAGAAACAGCAGTCCAAAAACAGGTTTGCCGGCAAACGCGGTCAGTCTGTGATGCACAGTACGACTGTGGGGGTCAATCAGGTATACAATTCCGCTATCGTCACCGGCGGCCAGCAGAGAGTTGTCGGAGGACCATGCCAGTTCATTGATCTCCGTGGTGCTGACGTGCATGTCCGCAAGCAGTTCCAGTTGTTCCGTCCGCAGGAACTGGACCCTTCCGGCATTGCCGCAGGCGGCAAGCAGTTGTCTGTCGGGGCTGAGCCGCAGATCCCAGATGGTTTGACCGAGTTCTGCGGTGGGACCGGGCTGGCGGGCAATTCGCTGCTGCATGAGCGACACTGCGAATTCAGCTCCACGCGAGTTACGGGGCATTTCGCGATCGGCCTGTATCCGGTATCGCTGAAAAATGCGGGCGGCGGCTGATGGATCGCCAGCGTGCCAGAGTGAGTCTGCCAGGTGCAGGTCGGCGGCAAACACAAGCTGTTCAGCGCGGTCGTGTTCCCGATTCCCCTGCTGTCGGCTGTCGAGTTCTGCGCGGCGGGCGTGGCCAAGTTCTGTGAGCCGCTGGCTGAGTTCGGCGTTGCGCTGGCGGAGTTGTGACTGCATCCTGGTCAGCGAACGGGTCCAGCCGAACCAGAAAGCCAGTGCCGTCAGAACAGCGAGGATGGCTGTGGCGGAGGTCAGGGCGGCCAGGGGTTCTCGTTGCGCCCAGCGATGCAGTCGGCCGGTGACCGACGGTGCTCTGGCAGTCACCGGTCGCCCATCAAGAAAGTGCTGCAGGTCGTCGGCAAAGGCCGCGGCCGACGCATAGCGATGCTGCGGCTCCTTCTCCAGACATTTTAAACAGATATGGCTCAGATCTTCCGGAATCGCCGCGTCCCGGCTGCGGGGATTCGGGGGTTCCGCTTCGACGATCCGCCGCAGCGTTTCAGCGGTGGATGCTGAGGTAAACGGAGGAGCACCGGTGATCAGGCAATAGAGCACTGCTCCGAGAGCGTAGACATCGGTGTGTTCCGTCGCCGCTGCTGTGGATGTCCGGACGACTTCCGGAGCCAGGTAGCGCGGACTGCCCAGCAATTGTGAGGTGGCGGATGTTGGCCGCCCGGCGTCGAGGAGCCTCGCAAGCCCAAAGTCCGCCAGACGCGGCTGGAAAGGGAAACCCGCGATCGCAGATTCCGTGTCGGGAAAGAGCAGCACATTGTCCGGTTTGATATCCCGGTGGAGTACGCCACGTTCATGGCTGTATTGCACTGCGCGACCCAGTCGCCGCACGATTTCAGCGGCCATCCGTGGGGAGACAGGCTCGTGACGGGAACGAATCCATTCATCGAGATTCGGACCCTCACACAGAGCGCTGGCCAGCCACGGCAAATCCTCAGATTCTCCAGCTTCAAAAATCGGTACGATGTTGGGATGGTCGAGCAGAGCGGAGGTGCGAGCTTCAGTGATGAACCTTCGCCGCAGTTCGCTGTCGATGATGCATGCCGGACGCGGTATCTTCACGGCGACCCGGCGGTTCAGAGCGGGATCGTGACCGAGATAAACGATCGAAAAGCCGCCCACCCCAAGCACCGAATGAATTTCGAAGCGACCGATTCGATCGGGCACCCATGCCGGTCGATTTTCCGCGTTTCGGGGAAGCTCACACTCCAGCCGCCGCAGCGCTCCCGCCGCCAGTTCCAGCTGCTGCAGGTGCTCGGGGGACAGATGTTCGTCGGAGAACTGTACCGGCATCGCCGTGCGATAGGCATCATCCAGTTGCAGCAGGGCTTCGATCAATGAGAGGGCCGGGGTTTCCTCGTGTGACATCAGTCCAGCCCCAGTCGCCGCAGGGCTGTACCAAGCGCCAGTACGGCGCGGCCCCAAAGCATGCGGACACCGTCTGCCTGTCTGTCCATCCGCCTCCCAATCTCTTCAAACGTCAGATCCTGCTGCTGCCGCAAAAGAATCACCGTCCGGTAGTGCTCCGGCAGCTCCGCCATGGCCCTCCAGAACAACTCGTGCACCTCGCGCGAATGCATCACGGCACTGCCTGTCTGCGTATCGGCAGCCACCGCCGCTGTGCCGTCCGGCTGTTCGCGAAGCAAATCCCGCCGCTGCCTGCGATGAAACCGGACTGCATCAATCAGCTGGTGCTCCAGCAGTCGCAGCAGCCACGCGCGAAGTTCGGCGTTCGTCGTGCCCCGAAACTCACCAAGGTCCCGGCAGGCCTGCAGCAGTGTTTCCTGCACGATGTCGGACTCATCCATGCGACTGCGAATCGCCATCGGCATGCGCGCGGCAATCACCGACCGCAGCCATGGCCGGTAGAGCTGCACCAGCAGTTCCGGGTGGGTGGCTGCCTTAAGACAGGCCGTTGATTCAGTCGAGCAGGATGGTGGCATCATGATCTGAGGCGTTCCTGAAGGCGGCTGGCGAACGGAAATTTTTCGGACGGCGGACAGAATTGGGAAAATTCACAGGAAGACGCACCCCGGTCAAGACTTTTCTCTGCCAACCAGGACCCGGAGAACCAACTGAGCCGTCCTGAGCCGCAGGGCGGGAGCAGCCCTGAGCCGCAGGGCGGGAGCAGCCCTGAGCCGCAGGGCGGGAGCCCGCGGGTAAAGTGCCCTGGCGAGAGAGGAGAGCGTAGGAAGTTGAGAGGAGACGGAAGTGAGAAGTGAGAAGTGAGAAGTGAGAAGTGAGAAGTGAGAAGTGAGAAGTGAGAAGTGAGAAGTGAGAAGTGAGAAGTGAGAAGTGAGAAGTGAGA
>JBEAUF010000037.1:0-7346 GCA_041161565.1 Planctomycetota bacterium
GTCATGAGCGTCCCACAGAGACCATCTCGATCGAGAACATCTTTGTGGACGTCACGAAAGAGCTGGTGGCATTCAACGTGTTGCTCCGTCGTGGGTTCCTTCTACTTGAGGACATTCCGCCCTGCGAGGATGTTGCTTCGCGACTACAAGAGTTGCTGAGGGACGAATGGACCGATCGTTGGATCAAGGCAATCAATAAGAAGCGGCGCGTTCATGTGGTTCAGAGCGGCAATCGGGCTCCCGGATCAGTCTTCCGCATTTTGGAAGCGCATCGGAAACGACGTTCAAAGCAGTGGATGTCAATCCCCCGGTAACAGTCTGAAACCGCCCGGCCAGCGTCGCAGCAGGAACGCACCGGGGTGTTACCGGCCGATTGACATCGACCGCTCGCCTGATTGCCGAAACGCGCCTCAGCCACCGGGCGGCAGCCCAATGGCATTGAAGTTCTCTGGAATCCTGAGCACAGACGGGTGAAGACTCGGGAGAGCGAGGCTCCTGCCGAGCCACCGCACGCTGGTCCGCGCTATGAGCGTTTGCCAGCAATTTTACAGAGCAGCAGAGATCGGTGCAGTGCTCGCGGCAGGGATGCGGCTCAGCAGGAGCTTCGCCCTCCCGGCACTGCGTCTTGTCAGAAAGCCAAGGCCATTGGCCTGCAGCCCGCGGGTAAACGGCCCTGCCCACGCCACACCATACAGCGCACATCGGTTCCACCTGACAATCGCGCCCGGGGCGTGCGACAGACGTCAATCGCCCGCTGCCGCACACGTTCGCCCCCCGCGTCAAGGTTGACCGCGCGTACACACACCGTTTCGGCGATTGGCATCCCCCGCTCGCCTTGTCACAACCTTTTATCTACTCTGTGTGGGCCTGTGACTGCTGTGGTGCGTTCCACCGGAAGCACATGGTCGACGTGGTGAATTTGTCCTGTTATCAAAAACAAGCCCTGCCCTCTCGAGGGATTTCAAAGATGCGCACACTGCTGTCTGCACTGCTCGCCGGACTCCTGCTGCATGCCACCACTGCGTTGCCGGCTCCCGCCGGTGACGGACAGACTCGGCCGCCGGCCAATGATCAGCAGTTGCGATTCTGGCTGGAAAACATGGTCTGGCATCATGGCTATTCAGCAGCCGAAATCTGTCAGGTTACCGGGCTGACTCCTGAACAGCTGGCAGCACGACTGACGGAGTTCGGCATCACAGCCGCAAATCGCCCGGCCCGGCCAGCTGACAGACTGTTGCTGCTGCCCTATCCCGGCGGTCGGCATCCGCGGATCGGTTTCCTGGACGGAGCCATTGAGCCGCAGCGGGAGACGAAGCTCAGCGCGTTTTGCCCATGGGATCAGACCAGCTACGCAGTGCTCGATTTTCCCGAAGCCCTGTGGTCGAATCTGGGCCTGACATATCTGGCCCACACACACATTGATACTGTCTGGACAAAGCAGGGCATCAGGCTGGAGCAGCTGGAGTGGACTCCCGGGCCCGACAACAGCTGGATTATGGAGCGCAGGCTGCCCAACGGCATTCTGATCGGCACCGAAGCAATTCCTCAGCGCGATCACATCCAGCTGACCATGTGGCTGCATAATGGCTCAGACCAGCCGCTGTCGGATCTGCGGGTCCAGAACTGCGTGATGCTCAAAGCTGCTGCCGGATTCAGCCAGCAGAACAACGACAACAAGCTGATCCGGGGGAATTACGCGGCCGCTCGTTCCGAATCCGGCAATCGCTGGATCATCACGGCCTGGGAACCGCTGCACCGTGCGTGGGCCAACGCACCGTGCCCGTGTCTGCATTCCGACCCGCAGTTTCCCGATTGTGCTCCTGGCGAAACGCGTTTTCTTCGCGGCTGGTTTTCATTCCACGAAGGTGAAGACATTCAGCGGGAGCTGGATCGGATCGAAGCCACCGGCTGGAAATCGCGACCGCTCCAGCATCCGACCGCGAATGTCACGGGCACGATCTGTGACGCGGCCACGGGTGATCTGCTGCCAGCCAGACTCTACATCCAGCGTCTGGATGATCCGCAGCAGCCGTACTTCTTCGCGTCTTCCGTGAATCCGGCTGCGACGACAGTCGTCTATAACCGCCAGGTCCCCGGCACACAGTCTCAGGAGCGTCATGTGGCTTTGACTGCGGACGCGTTTCAGGTGCACCTTCCGGGCGGGCGTTATCGGGCGACAGCGATGCGGGGTAAGGAGTATCTGCCGGCAGCCATCGACTTCACCGTTCCCGAAGATGCCACTGCAGCGTCCCCCGGCTCCAGCGACGCCGCCACCACGCTCCCGCCTGGACGCCTTTCCGTGCCATCAGCCGCCAGGGTCGAACTGCGACTGCCGCTGCAGCGATTTATCAGCATGGCCGACCGCGGCTGGTTCAGCGGCGATGTGCATCTGCATCGGTCGATGGCAGAGATTCCCACACTGCTGCTGGCCGAAGACCTGAATCTCGGACTGCCCATGAACTACTGGGTGCGTGACAGTCTCGAAATCCCTGCGGCCAGCGGCCCGGCCCTCGATCCCGCTCCGATACACGTGTCGCCGCAGCATGTGATTCTGCCGATGAATACGGAATACGAAATCTTTTCGGTGGCCGGCCAGCGGCAGACTCAGGGAGCTGTCTTCGTGCTGAACCACCGGGAGCCGCTGAAACTCTCGGCTCCCCCGGTTTCCGCGGTGGCCGAAGAAGCCCGGCGGCAGGGAGCGTTGCTGGACATCGACAAGCATTCATGGGAATGGTCCCTGATGATCATTCCGGTAATGAACGTGGACTTGTTTGAACTGGCCAATAATCATCACTGGCAAACCGGCTTTGCGTTTCCGAAATGGACGCTGAACAACGCACCGGACTGGCCGGAGATCGAACGCACAGATGCCGGCTTCACGGAACTCGGCTGGACCGAATTCGGCATGCGTACCTACTACGCGCTGCTCAACTGCGGTTATCGCCTCCGCGTCTCAGCAGGGACAGGTTCGGGCGTGCACCCGGTGGCTCCGGGACATGGGCGAGTCTATGTGCACACAGGTGCTGAATTCAGCTCCGAAGCATGGCTGAAACATCTGAATGCCGGACACAGTTTTGTCACCACCGGCCCGCTGCCTGATCTGCGTTTCAACGACCAGCTGCCCGGTTCCACATGGAACACAGCACAGGCAGCAGAGACCGTCCGGATCACAGGCACAATTTTCAGCCAGCACCCGCTGCAGCGGCTGGAACTTGTCAGGAACGGCTCGGTCGAATCGATCCCCCTGCAGTCCGAAAGACTGCCTGCCGGGCACTGGCAGACGGCGTTGAATTACAAGACGGAACTGCAAGCCAGCGGCTGGCTGGCGGTGCGTTGTTTCGAGCAGCTTTCCGGGGGAAAAGTCAGCTTTGCACATTCCAATCCGATTTTTCTTGACAACCCCCAAAAGCCCGTTCTCCCCAAACGCCGCGAGGTAGAATATCTCGTGCAGCGGATGGATGCAGAACTGCAGCGCAATGCGTCCGTGCTTTCCGCGGAGGCGCTCGAGGAATTTCGCCGGGCTCGTGAAATTTATGCCGCCAAACTGCGAGACGCCGAGAACCGTGATCCAAACACGGACTGACGTCCCCGCACTGCCACCTGCTATTCGCGACCGAACAGTTTTTGCAGCTGATTATTGACCGCCTTGTCGACCTGGTTCTGCAGTTGTCTCTGCAGCTGCTGAGTACCCACGGCCTGCAGAAATCCGGCCGCATCGGGCTGCGGGGCAGTGATGGTGCCTCGCAGCGCCACCGGAACTGTGCGGCCACCTGCCGACTGTTTCTCGAGGGGCACATTCAGCGTCAGCTGCAGCTGCTGGTTCAGTCCCACAGCACCGGTGGATGTGAGCCGATATCCGGCCAGCTCCAGTGCGAGGTTTTCATGGTTGACCCAGCCGCGTTCCAGGCGGACCGGAATAGCCTGCTGTGGCAGCACGAGCGAGCGGGCAGCCCAGGGAGCACTGTCGCCGCTGCGGCTGCGAACGAGATCCACAATTTCCAGCAGTGCAGTCAGTGAACCGCCAGGCGCGGCCGCGGCTTCATGAATCGTTACCTGCCCCCGCGCCACACAGTTCTCGATGGCCTCGAAATCCCACACGCACTGCTCCACACGTGCGGATAATCGGCCCTGCACGTCCACTGCGGTGGCGAGCAGCGGACTAACATAGCCCAGCCACCCCCGGCAAAACTCCTGCGTCAGCTGCAGATTTTCCACGCGGCTCCCGGAGCCCAGCGCCAGCAGTCCGCGGGTCATGTCGTACTGCCAGAGCAAACTCGCTGCTCCCCCATTGATCGTGCACTGAATGGGACCGGAACGCACAAGGTCATCCAGAAGTTCCAGCGTCATGGAACCCGGGCCAGCCGACAAGCCCTGGAATTCCGCTGCATCCCAGGCAATCGTACCGGTTCCCGTAAATCGCGGTTCAACGGCCGACTGTGCTCCTGTCACGTTCACAGCCGGCGCGACACCAATCGCTGCCGGATCGCCCGACAAAGTGAACACTTCCTCACCGGCCCCGCTGAACCTTAGCCCCGCCTGCGGATCAAACATCCGCTGACTCAGAATTGCCAGGTCATATTTCGTCGCGGCACTGACTGCCAGATTCACCCAGCCATCTTCCAGACGCAGGGCGCCGCTGAGCTTTGAATGCAGCCCGGGCAGCGTCAGCTGGCCGTTCTGAATCGAATAATTGTGCCCATCACGACCGGCTTCCAGAGCCAGCTGCAGATCACCCTCGTCAATCAGCAGAGCACGTTCAGAGAGCAGGGTTCCGGACCAGGCTTCTGCAGTCCGCTGGGTCTGTGAAATGGCTCGCACGCGTTCCGCAGCAGCTGCCCGCGGCTCTGGTCGGATGCGCACGGCAGTTTCAAACCCCGCCGATCGACGACCGTCCAGCCGCCCCTCGACCACGGCCGTGTCGGCCAGCCACCAGGCGTCGTGCCACGGAGCAATCAAGGTCTTCACGGCCGCGGCGGCCCCATGAAATTCGAGCTGCCCATCGATGTTTCGCGGGAACAATTCCGTCGGATACAGCCCCAGTGCCACACTGGAGACCCTCAGATCGGTCGAAGTCACCGTCACATCGGTCAACTGCACTCCCCCCTCATGCAGTGCGGCTCGACACTGAAAGGACAGCGGCGCGATAATTCCGGGCTGAGGAATATCGGCCAGCTGCCGCAACTGCTGCCAGAGCTGCTCCGGTTCAAAACGCCCGGCCACCTTCCACGCCGCCCCATCCGGCACACAATCCACAACTCCGAAACCTGCAGTGAATCGTGCCTGCCGGAGCTCCGGCAGTACCCCGGTCACCGCACCAATCGCTTCCAGCTGCACGCCGGCGGAATTCTCCAGCAACGTCTGATCACGGCGAATTCGCAGCTGCTCGGTGAGCGCCGTGAGATGCCATTTGGCCGCCAACCCGGCAAGGTCGCCGCCTTCAACGGCCAAACGATCACTCTCCGCGCGGATCGTCAGGCGGAGTACCCCGGATTCCACGTCCACGTCCTCGGCCAGCCCCAGTGTACGCCCCAGTGCCTGCGTGAGCTTCGGCAACTGCAGTTCGGCAGTCAGCTCCGCCTGACCGCCGGAACTTCCCACGCGTGCCCCGCTGCCCGCCCCGGCCTCCGAATCGGCACTGCGCACTTCACCACTGCCGTTGACCTGCAGCACATCCGTCTGCACCCGCAGTTCGTCGAGCAACAGTCCGTCAGCTGCCAGCGCTGCGGCTCCTGCAGCCTGCACGTTGCCCAGCGGCAGCCACTCGTCAGCCGCCCAGTTCGCCTCCCGCATGCGAATCCCACTGCCCTCCAGCAGCACTCTGGCCGCGATCCCATCGGCCAGCAGCGGCCCCGCCACCCGCGCGTCCACTCCACCACTGATTCGACCTTCAATGTCACCGGTAAAGCCTGCCAGTCGCAGCAGGGGCTTCACCAGGGCCAGATCAAGATCCCGGGCACCCAGCTGAATCAGCTGGCGTTCCGAATCATCAACGCGGGGCTTCAGGATCAGCCTGAGCAGCCCGGTACCGGCTTCCAGCTGACCGGCGTCGCCAGCCAGCTGCTCCAGCGGAACGGCTGGGAAATCCTTCACCACGTCGTCCAGATCCGCCGCCAGCCGTGGAACTCGTCCACGCTCCTCGAGACCACTCTGGTTGCCGACCACAGCTTCACGAACCACCGCCGCCAGCTCCACCATGGGCAGCGCAGCGGACGTGTCGAGTGTTGAGACCCGCGCTTCAAGCTGTTCAAGGTCCGCCAGGTGCTGCAATCGATTGCCGGCTGCTGCATAACATTCCACGACTCCGCCACGAATCAGCGTTTCGAGTGGAAACAGCGGACCGCCGGAAGAACTGTCTGCTTCGCCGGATAACTGCGTGAGGGTCTCTTCCAGATTGGTACGCCCCCCAGCAGTGATCAGCCGCAGCCGTGGTTCAATCACTTCCAGCTCCACTCCTCGCCCCGCGTTGAGGGCCAGCTGCCAGAGCGGTTGTCGAGTTGCCGCGCGGCGCACTTCGGCCAGCATCGGCTGTGATTCCAGCACCCTGCGGTCAACGGCGGCGTTCGTTGCCGCTGTGACTTCACTGAGGTCCTGCAGCTTCAGGTTTGACACCGACACCGGGCTCCACCAGTGCAGTTGCACCACGTCAAACCGTATGGCAGCCCCGTATTTTGGTGCGGCGATTCCCAGCAGCAGCCCCGCAGTACCGGTCAGCGTAATCACGCTGGGCGCTGCTCCGACCACCACGACAGCCAGCAGCAGCAGCTTCAGCAGCAGTCGCCGACGGCGGGGTTCGGAAATCGGAAGCTCCGGAGACAAGGCGAGCTGCGGAGTTGTGGCAGCCGCCGGAGCAGCAATTGCAGCCCGCTCGTCGTCGTCAGGCTGATGAATGGCAACCTTCACCATGCAGGGCTCCGTCCCAAATACCCGATCAACCCAACACACCGGCAAAGGCATCCATGCCAGAGCAGCGCGCAGGGGCTTTCGCGGTTCCAGATCGTCGCCGAATGCCGGCCAGACGCAATCAGAACAGCCCGCTCCCCCCCTTCAGCGGTCAACTCGCATCAATCAGGTAAACTGCGCAAGAAAAAAGCCCCCAGCCTCACGCGGGCTCCGCCGCAATGGGCCGCAGGGCAGGATCACTTGAGCCGCAGGGCGGCATCACATGAGCCGCAGGGCGGCAGCCCGCGGGTAAAGTGCCCGCCAACGCACGGCCAACGCCGTGGGAAGGGACGCGCACCACGGTGCGAAATCGCAACCGGGGGCTTCCGCCCGCTCGGGAGCAGCGCAACGCGACTGGTTTTCAACAACAATTGCGGGCAGCGACCTGGCATCTCTGTCCGGCCCCT
>JBEAUF010000043.1:0-13180 GCA_041161565.1 Planctomycetota bacterium
GGTGGAACAGATTCATGGCAATTCCTTCCGGTCCTTCAGGGAAATGCACGATGCAGACGGTTGGCAGGCAATTGCGGCGTTCAGCGGTGCTGGCGACGATCTGCCTGATGCTGGTCTCGAACAGCGGCTGCACGCTGACTGGAGGCTTCATCAGTGTGATGTGGTCGTACATGAGCTTTTGGAAAACCCTGCCAATAGTGCCGGTGCCTGCTTATCAGACGCAGCTGATCGAAGACAAGCTGTGGGAAGATGAGCGTTACAACCGGGTACCGGTGCTGGACCCGGTTGAAGGCGAAATCTTCTGCGTGGATCCTCCGAGTGAGGACCAGGTGATGCGAGCAATGCCAACCGACGCGGCTGGCGGGCTGGCCTTCTTCCAGGAAACTCAGATCAACAACGTGCGAATTGTGGTGGAGCCGCTGGTGGACCGCCTCGACGACTGCAAGGTTTACCCTCTCGTCGGCCCGGCTCGCCTGCATCACTGCCACTACAAGTGCACCATCTACTACGACAAGACAATTCGGTCCTACTGGCCAATTCCCTTCACTCACACTGACGAGTCTGTGGAAGTGGTGTACATCGACAAGGACCATCTGATTCGCTGCACCGGCCCGGCGACGCCGTAGGCTGGTCAAATCAGCCGAAATGGCTGGTGGTTTTCCCGGACGCACACGCCGCAGGAACCGCATCTGGCAACAGATCGGTTCCTTTTTTTGTTGACTCTGCCCCGCGTGGGCTCGATTTCCGCCCGCTGTGTTTCGCCGCTCCGCATTTCCGACTATATTACGGCTCTCCGCGGCGACCTGCGGTGGTTCACGCCGGTGCATTCAGCCGGCGTCAGCAGAGCAACCAGTGAACACATAATCAGCAAACAGCGAGCGAATCAGTGCCGGCAACTTCTGTGATCGGTCTGCAGTGGGGCGACGAAGCCAAGGGCAAGATCGTCGATCTGCTCACGGAAACCCACCATGTGGTTGTGCGTTACCAGGGCGGTAACAATGCCGGGCATACGGTCCGTTTCGACGGCCGCACTTACAAGCTCAGCCTGCTGCCCACCGGCATCCTGCACTCACACATCAAGTCCGTCATTGCCCCCGGTGTGGTTGTCAATCCACTGGCTCTGCTGAAAGAGCTGGACGGTCTGGCCTCCGGCGGCCACGACTGTTCCAGCCGGCTGCTCGTCAGCGACCGCGCCCACGTCATCTGCCCCTGGCATCTGCTCGAAGAAGCGGCTCTGGAAAAATCCCGCGGCCGCGAGGCCATCGGTACAACGATGCGGGGCATCGGCACATGTTATCGCGACAAGGTCGGCCGCACCCACGCGGTCCGCATCGGAGATCTGGTCAATCGCGACACGTTCGCGGCAAAGGTGCGGGAGATTGTACCGTTCAAACAGCGTCTGCTGAATGCTCTGGACCCCGACGGTACTCAGCTGAATGCCGACCAGATCATCGACGAATATTCCGCGGCTGCCGATCGAATTCGTCCCATGGCCACCGACACCACCTCGTGGCTCCTTGATGCGCTCGACCAGAACCGCTGGCTGCTCTTCGAAGGCGCCCAGGGAAGTCTGCTCGACGTCGATCACGGCACGTTCCCCTACGTCACCTCGTCCAACAGCTCCGGCTGCGGCATCCACAGTGGCAGCGGAGTGCCGGAACGAGCCATTCAGAAAATGATCGGCGTCGCCAAAGCCTATACTACTCGCGTCGGCGGCGGTCCCTTCCCATCCGAACTCAATAACGACATTGGCAACCGCATCCGTGTGGCCGGCAATGAATTCGGCACCGTTACCGGCCGGCCCCGTCGCTGCGGCTGGTTCGACGCCGTCGCCACCCGCTACAGCGCCCGCATCAGCGGCGTCGACACCCTCACCATCGCACTCCTCGATGTCCTCACCGGCTTCGACGAACTCTTTATCTGCGAAGCCTACAACATCCGCGGCACCATCACCAAAACGCTCCCCAGCCGCTGCGAAGATCTCGCCGATGCCCAGCCAGTCCTCCGCAGCGTCCCCGGCTGGACCGAAGACATCACCGGCATCACCCAATTCGAAAAACTCCCGCCCAACGCCCAGCAATACTGCCGCACCGTTCAGGAACTCATCGGACACCCTGTGGAATTCGTCTCCGTCGGCCCCGACCGATCTCAGACAATCAGGCTCCAGGTTGCAGGGTAACGGCCGACAAACACTGTGCACGGCCAACACCAGCAACCAGCAACCAGCAACCAGCCACCAATCACCCATCTGCCGACTGCTGCCCGCTGAAAGTCCGCAATGATCCACGCTTCCCGGCCTGCTGACATTCCCAAACCAATGAGTGCTGCCTTTCTGCAGTTGCTCCGGGGAATTCTCGGTGACGACCGGGTGGTCACCTCTGCTGACGAATTACTCGTCTACGAGTGCGACGCCTACGTGATCGAAAAGAGTGCTCCGCAGGCCGTTGTCTTTCCCCAGACAACCGCCGAAGTTCAGCGAATCGTGCGGGCCTGTGCCGAGCATGGAGTGGCGTTTGTGCCGCGGGGAGCCGGCACAAGCATTGCCGGGGGCAGTTTGCCCGTCGGCGGTGGAGTCATGATCTCACTCACTCGCATGAATCGGATCCTCGAAATCAGCCATAGGGACCGTTACGCAGTGGTTGAACCAGGTTGTGTCAACATTCGCCTGACGCGTGCTCTTGCCGGCAGTGGATTCCACTACGCACCGGATCCCAGCAGTCAGGGCGCCTGCACAATTGGCGGCAACGTGGCCACCAACTCGGGTGGCCCACATACGCTCAAATACGGCGTAACTGTCAATCATGTACTGGGAGTTGAATACGTCGATCCCTCGGGCGAGCTGATTCAACTGGGCGGCCCCTGCGGCCGTGGCAATGATTTCGACCTGACCGGATTGTTTGTCGGCAGCGAAGGCACCTTCGGCGTGGTCACTCGCGTCTGGGTCCGCATCACCCGTGATCCGGCCGCCTGCCGCACGATGCTGGCGATTTTCAACACGGTCGCCGACGCCACCACCGCGATCAGTCGGATCATCGCTGCCGGAATTGTCCCGGCCGCACTGGAAATGCTCGATCAGGGAATTATTGAGGCTCTTGAGGAGGCCTTCCATTTCGGCTTCCCACTCGATGCCGGCGCTGTGCTGATTATCGAAACGGACGGCCTCGAATGTGTCGTCGACGGCGAAGCCGCCACCATCGAATCACTCTGCATGCAATATGGTGCTCGCGAAGTCAAACGGTCACGTTCCGAAGAAGAGCGGCAGTTGTTGTGGAAGTGTCGGAAGCAGGCTTTTGGCGCCATCGGGCGCCTTGCCCCCAGCTGCTGCACCCAGGACGGCGTCGTCCCTCGCACACGCCTCCCGGAAATCCTCGACTTCATTCGCCGGACCGAACAGAAATACAACCTCCGAATTGTGAATGTGTTCCATGCCGGTGACGGGAATCTGCATCCGATCATTCTGTTCGACGAGCGGCATGCGGAACAGATTGAACGAGTGCTGCTGGCCAGTGAGGACATCCTGAATCGCTGTATCGATCTGGGAGGCAGCGTTACGGGCGAACATGGAATTGGCGTCGAAAAGATCAGTTTCATGCCGCGGTTGTTTTCCCCGGAAGATCTGGCTGTGATGGCCGATGTGCGGCGAGTATTCAACCCTGACGGCCTGTGCAGCCCCGGAAAACTGCTCCCGACAGCCGGTGGCTGTGGCACCGAAAGTTCACTCAGGGTGGCCGCAGCAAAACGTCCCGCATTCTGAAGACAAATCCTGAGACAAGCCTGCCAGCGTTGTGTTTCACCCCAAGAAACGCTCGCATCAGGCCTCCTTATCGCGGAGCAAGTCCATGGCTCGAGCAATCCGGTTTGGCATTCCTGCGACACTGTTACTGGCCTGCAGCCTGCTTCCCGCGATCACCTCCGCGGCCGCCAATGAACCCCCGAAAACGCTGCGATTGCTGACCCACAACGTCTTCTACGGCTTCACCAAACGCGGTGAACCGCGTTACGCCGAGTGGAAACGCTGGATGGCCGCTCAGACGCCCGACGTCGTGTCCCTGCAGGAACTCAACGGCTACACCCCTGAAAAGCTGGCAGCTGACGCAGCCTCATGGGGACACACCCACTCCGTGCTGCTCAAACCCGACGGCTTCTCCACCGGTATCACCTCGCGGTATCCGATCTCCGATGTGAAACTGCTGCGTGAAGGTTTTCATCACGGACTGCTCCGCTGTCGCATCGCTGGAATCTGGGTCTATGTGATTCACTTTCACCCCTCCAACTTTGCTCGCCGCATTGAAGAAGCCGGGCTGCTGAAGGCCGATATTCAGTCGCTCGGGGAACCTTCTCCGCGGGTCATTCTGGCCGGAGATTTCAATGGATTTTCGCCCGTGGATCGTCCCCATTATGACTCAGATGCACAGCTGATACCGTTCTTCCAGCGGCTGGACGAACGCAACCGCGAAGCTCGGAATCTGAACAACGGGCGGATGGATTACGGTGGTATTCAGGCAATTCTCGATCAGGGCTTTGTGGACCTCGTGGCACGGGAACGACGCCCGGATATGCCGTTTGTTGGCACATTCCCCACACCACTCACGGCCGACGAAGACCACGGCACCGATCGTCGGCTCGATTACGTGTTCGTGTCTCCCAATCTTTTGCCGACAGTCGTTTCGGCCGTGATTCTGCGGGATGCTGCCACAGCGCGGCTGTCAGATCACTACCCGATGCGTGCCGACTTCCGCTTCGGTCCGGTGACGAAGGCTGTTGAACCAGGTGCGGCAGAGAGTGTGTTCGAATCCGCTCCTCAGCTGCTGCAGGAAACCGGCGCTGGTGAAGGACCGGTCTGGCACCCGGAACGAGGCCTGTTCACCAGTGGCGACGGCGACATTCATCTGCGGGCGCTCGACGGTACCCGGTCTGTCCATCGCCAGGCCGCCGGCTCCAACGGGCTGCTGATCGATCGTCAGCAGCGGCTGGTAATCTGTGAACCGTTTCGCAGACGCGTCACTCGGCTGGAAACCGACGGGACTCTGCAAGTGCTGGCGGAAACCTTCGACGGGCACCGCTTCAATCAACCGAACGATCTGACGCTGGACTCGCGGAATCGGCTGTATTTCACAGATCCGTGCTACGGAGATCGATCCGCAATGGAAATGCGGGACGCTGCCGGACAGACAGTGGAAGGCGTCTACCGAATTGACCCGGATGGACGAGTGGAGCGGATTCTTGGGCGAGAACTGGATCGCCCCAATGGCATTACAATCACCCCCGACGACAAGCTGCTCTACGTCGCCGATAACAACAACTCTCAGGGCGGCGCACGACGGCTCTGGCGATTCCACCTGCAGCCCGACGGCCGCGTGGACCCTGCCACCCAGACTCTGCTTTACGACTGGAAAACCACTCGCGGCCCAGACGGAATGAAGCTGGATGCCGCCGGCCGACTGTACGTGGCCGCGGGCCTGAACACACCCAATCCTCCGCATGAATCGGCCGATGAACCTACGGCCGGCATTTACGTGTTCAACCCCTCCGGGCAGTTGCTGGAGTTTGTGCGAATTCCACGCGATGAAACCACAAATTGTGCCTTCGGCGGCCCGGACGGACGGACATTGTTCGTCACAGCCGGAGGCAGCCTGTGGAGCATTCGTACGAAGGTTCGCGGCCGAACGTGGCTTGATGTCCACGAATAAACCCAATCACACGACCTCAGTTTGTTCCTGCCCGGAAACACGCTCCGAATCCTGACCGGCCGTTATTCGTGCCGCTCGTGTCATTCGTGGATCGAGGCACAGCCTGGGATGGCGAAAACACCAAAAACCCAGAGAGGTTTACACCCAATATTCCAGCACGCGTCTTGTCAACACGAGTGCTGAATTCCCTGTGTTTCTCTGTACAACTCTGTGTACTCTGTGGTTGAAAAGGAACACCATCCGCGCGCCGTCTCACCATCTCAGGCACAGCCACCATCCCCTTCTGCTACGCGGCCGGGGGGTGTTTCAGCAGCGCGGCCACGATGGTACCCGGTTGTCCATCAAGGAGGCTGGCAGTGCCATTGCCGCGACGGAAGGCCAACTGCCCGGGGGTAAGCCCAAGAAGGTGCAGCAGGGTGGCGTGGTAGTCGTAGTGATTGACGATATCCGTGACGGCTTTGTGACCGATTTCGTCCGTTGCCCCATGAATGTAACCGCCGCGGAAACCGCCACCGGCCATCCACTGGCTGAACCCGTAAGTGTTGTGATCACGACCAATGTTTTTCTCGTTCTGGATGACAGGCAGTCGCCCCATTTCTCCGCCCCAATGGACGATGGTGGTGTCGAGCAGTCCGCGTTGTTTGAGGTCCTGCACGAGTGCTGCGGCGGGGGGAATCGTGCGAGCACAAACAGCCGGGAGTCCCTTGACGATGCCGCCGTGATGGTCCCACGTCTGGTTGCCCGTATGCAGCTGCACGAAGCGCACTCCGCGTTCCACCAGTCGCCGAGCAATCAGACAGCGAGTGCCGTAGTCGCGGGTTTCATCGCGATCGAGACCGTAGAGCTTCTGCGTGGCCTGGGTCTCCTGGGTGATGTCAAGAGCTTCCCGGGCGGCCGTTTGCATGCCGGCAGCCAGCTCATAGCTCTGCATCCGCGCACTAAGATCGCTCTCCCCCGGCAGCCGCGTCAACTGCCGCTGATTCAGCTCCGCAATGAACCGCAGCATCTGCGACTGGGGTGCTCCGGCCAATTGCGGGGGTGGATCGAGATTGAGGATTCGCGGTTCCTGGGGTCTCACAACGGTGCCCTGATAGATGGAGGGCAGCCAGCCATTCTGCCAGTTTTCAACTCCGAGCACCGGCAGTCCGGAAGGATCTGTGAGCACAAGAAAACCGGGAAGACGGGAGTTGCGTGATCCGAGTGCGAATGTCAGCCATGCTCCGAGCGCCGGACGGCCGGACAGTTGCCGACCGGTGTTGAGTGCGTTGATGGATTCACCATGGTTGTTGACTCCGGTATGCATCGAACGGATCATGCAGATGTCATCGGCCACCGCACCCAAAGCCGCAGCGGGCTCGCTGAAGTCCATGCCACATTCCCCGTAACGTCGAAAACGCCAGGGACACCCGAATAAACGACTGCTGGCTTCACCCGCATTGTCGTATTTGATGGATCCCGCGTAGGTCTGCATGTGCAGGCGGTTGAGTTCGGGTTTGGGGTCAAAGAGATCGATGTGACTGGGCCCGCCCTGCATGAACATGGAGATCATCGCCGTTGCCACGGGCTGCTGCTGGGCCGGTTTCGGCTGCAGATTCCAGACGACCGGTTCCAGCGTCGGCTTCGGTGGCTCGGCCGCCGCCAGCTGCTGCTGCACCCATGCAGCGGCGAGCCCCGCAAGTCCAAAAACCTGCTGCTGAATCAGATGGCGCCGAGTAAAATGCGACATGCCAGGCAACTCCGGGATGCGTGTGAGATCCACAAATCAGGATCAGCGAACGGGATCACAAAATGAGCAATGTGTGAAGCAGGGGGCAGGGGCATTCCTGCGTTCGTGGCCGTGATTTACTCCACGTAAAGAAACTGATTGGAGCAGAACATGGCGTGGCAGAGCCTGCCCAGCGGGGTACTGGAACTATCACTGCTGGTGGCGGCTTCAGCTACAAAGCTGGTGGCGGACTGGAGATCAGCATCGCTGGGTGGGTGCCCAAAGACGGTTTTCCACGCGAGCTGGATTTGGCTGGTGGTGTCGGGACTGGAGGACAGCAGGCGTTTGGCCAGTGCTTCAGCCTGCTGGGCGGGGAACGGATGGTTGAGCATCAGCAGGGATTGGGAGGGGGAAGTGGAAGCTGCACGGACTTCGCAGTTGGGGGTCATGCGAGGGAGGTCGAAAGGTTCGAGCACTCCGAGGGGCATGCTGCGGCGAAACTGGATGTAGATGCTGCGACGGAGATCATCGCCGTTGAGTGACTCCACCTTGCCCGTGGGCCGTCCGGCAGAGTCCCGAGTATCAATGGCAATTACGATCTGTCCAATATCATCGGGGCTTACCGGGACAGGTTTGCCGTACATGCGGGTGTTGAGCTGTCCGCTGATGGCGAGCAGCGAATCGCGGACGGTTTCGGCTTCGAGTCTGCGGACCGACATACGTCCCAGCAGGCGATTATCGGGATCGACCGCATCGAGTTCCGGGCGGCGGGCAGCGGACTGCTGCCAGGCGGTGGAACGCAGAATCAGACGATGGAGATGCTTGAGTGACCAGTTGTGGTTCATGAATTCGGTTGCCAGCCAGTCGAGCAATTCGGGGTGTGAGGGTCGTTCGCCGCGGACGCCGAAATCGGCGGGTGTGGCAACCAGCCCGCGACCGAAATGGTGCATCCAGAAGCGATTGACGAGGACTCGAGCGAGCAGTGGGTGGGAGCCATCGGTGAGTTGTCTGGCCCATGCGAGCCGGCGTCCCGAGGTGGGCAGGGCGGGATCATCAACAGGCAGCGAACTGCCACGCTGGAGCACAGTAAGTTCAGCGGGTTCGACCGCCTGCCGCGGCTGCTGGTGATCACCACGAAAGAAGAGGTGTGTAGGCGGGAGCTTTCCGGGCACTTCCGTGGTGCACATTACGAGGTCATCGGCCGGTCTTTTGGCTTTGGCGGCAGCCGTGGTGTCGTCCCATTTTTTGTTGAAACCGGTGAGCCGATCGGGGAGGTAAAGGTAGACGGAGCCACGGTCTACGTTGAGGAATGGGAATTCTCGAATGAGCGCCTGTTGTTCGGGCGAGCGTTTGGCGGCCGGCGTGTCACGCACCGCGCGGGCTTCGGCGTGTCGTTCGGCCGGCAGTTTCTGAAGTTCGCGTTCAAAAGTGTCTTTGACAATCCCGTCGAGCTCTTCGGTGCGGCGGCGACCGATGTCGGCCAGCTCCTGATCAACGGCAGCGGCGGCCTGCTGCGTTTCGGCGGACCAGAGCGACACAAGTCGCGCTGCAGGGGGACGCCAGCTGGTGGTGTCAAAGGCAGGTTCGAAGATCGCCCGCAGACGATAGTAGTCCTCCTGCGAAATCGGGTCATAGCGATGCTGGTGACACTGGGCACAGCCCACGGAAAGCCCCAGCAGCGAAGTCGAAACGGTTTTGATGGTTTCGGCAATCACATCGTTTCGAGCCGTGGGCTGATCTGCGCCCCCATCTGCCGTACCATCGGGGACCATCCGAAGGAAGCCGGTGGCCGTGAGCAGATCAGCCTGTTCGGGGCTGAGGTTTTGCAGGGGCGGTGTGAGCAGTTCATCACCGGCAAGCTGTTCCACAAGGAACTGATTCCAGGGTTTGTCGGCATTGATGGAGCGAATGACGTAATCACGGTATTTCCAGGCCCACGGGCGTTCAGGGTCTTTTTCCGTATAGCCATCGCTGTCGGCATAGCCCACTGCATCCAGCCAGTGGCGAGCCCAGCGTTCGCCGTAGGCGGGCGAGTTGAGCAGATTGTCGATGACCGTGTTCCATGCCTCAGGAGACTGGTCAGCCACGAACTGCTCGATGGCTTCGGGGGTTGGCGGGAGTCCGGTCAGGTCGATGGTGACACGGCGAATGAGCGTTTCGCGATCGGCGGCGGGGCCGAAGCTGAGCGATTGCTGTTCGAGCTTCTGCAGGAGGAAGGCATCGATGGGACTGCGGACAAGATCGGGCTTTGATGTGTCCGGGACAGGGGGCAGAGCAATGGGCTGGAAGGCCCAGTGGAGGCGATCTTCGTCGGCGATCAAGGCGCCTGGCGGAGCCGTATCGGGTTCCGGACGCAGCGTGGGAGCACCGGCATCAATCCAGCGTGCCAGCAGCTGCAGTTCGTGGGCTGGAACTTTCTTTTCGCCGGGCGGCATTTCCCCCGACTGGATTCGCTGATGCAGCAGGCTGGAAGCATGCTGCCCGGGAACGAGGGCTGGTCCGGATTCACCACCAGCCAGCATTGTCCGCACAAAACGGGCGTCCAGCTTTCCCTGGAGTTCGGCTTCTTCGCCGTGGCAGTGCCAGCAGTGGGCCTTCAGGATCGGGCGGATGTGTGTTTCAAAGTGCAGCGGCTCGTCGGCGGTGGAGGGCAGGGCGAAAAGCAGAGTGGCCGCGGCCACGACACCAGCGGTGGCGATCAGGCGGGCGACCGAAAACGGCCGAGTCAGGCAGGGCAGGGCAGCCATGGCGGGGTCCCTGAGGAGAGCGGCGGGGATGAAGGCGCCCGGGATAGCGGTATCCACGCGACGCCTGTGGATGCATCGGCGCGCCGGGCGGGCCGGTTGAGCCGAGAGATGCGATTCTACCAGCCGATTCGAGTCCCGGAAAAGGAAGTTCGGAAGAAAACGGGGGAATCGGGGACAGCAGGGAATTCGAGAATTCCTGAGGGGTCTGTTCTTGACAGAATTCACACAACCCGGGAATGTGGCGCCTTCAGGAACATTGTTTTGTTCCCGCGGCCATGCTTTTGTCGTTTCTCTCTCTCCCCGCCCATTACTCCCCAATCCCACCACGGAAGTCACTCCCATGCTCCAGCGACTCGTCTGCCGACTGCTGCCTGCTCTGCTGCTGCTTGCCGGTTGTCAGGAAGGTCCCACCACCGGCCGACCACTCGGCGATGCACCCGATGGGGCGGTTGAGATTCTGGTGGTGGACAAGGATGGCAATATTCAGCACGTGGAAGGCAAATTCCTTGAGGCAGTCAAGCGGACAGATTCCCGGCTGGTCCTGGTTGACTGCTGGGCTGAATGGTGTGGCCCCTGCAAAAGACTCGGACCAATCCTTGAAGAAATCAAGAAGTCCTGGGGAGACAAGCTCGAGATCGTCAAGGTGGACGTGGATCAGAACCCGGAAATCGCCCAGCATCTGGGCGCAGAATCGATCCCGGACGTGCGGATCTACCGCAGCGGGACTCAAATTGGTGAATTCGTCGGGCTGATGCCGCAGGCTGAGATCGAGGGCTATCTCAAGTCGCTCGAATGACCCCGGCATCCGCTGAACCGCCACTCCCCCAACAACGGCGATTCTGGTTTCGCCTCGCCGCAATGTTGCTGGCTCTGTGCCCATTGATCTGCGCAGAACTGGTTTGCCGCATGGCCGGCTGGGGCGTTTCGGATCTGAACGTCGATCCCTTCGTCGGCTTCACAGCCGTACGCCCGCTGTTTCAGAAAACGCCTGACGGACTGGAATATCGCACCGCAACTGAACGGCTGCAGTATTTCCGGGATGACCGCTTCGCCGCCCGTAAGCCGCCCGGGGAATTTCGGGTGTTTGTGTTCGGCGGCTCAACCGTTCAGGGCCATCCGTTTTCCATCGAAACCAGCTTCCCCACCTTCCTGCGGCACATCCTTGAAAGTGCTCAGCCGAATCGTCGCTGGGAAGTGATCAACTGCGGCGGTGTGTCCTACGCCAGTTATCGACTGCTGCCGATTGTCGCGGAGTGCCTGAACTATGAACCGGATCTGTTTGTGTTCTGCAGTGGACAGAACGAGTTTCTGGAAGATGTGACCTACAGTCGCGAACGGCAGACTGCACCGCTGCTGGCACCGCTCTGGTCGATCGCCGGGCATTCACAGGCATTTCGCGCTGCGGTGCAACTGAGGCAGCGGCTGCAAAGTCCTCCGGAAACAGCATCGACCACAAACTCTGCCCCCCGCCCACTGCTCCCAGCCGAAGTTCAGACACTGCTCGATCAACAGGGGGGACTTGAGCATTATCACCGGAACGACCAGCACGCGGCGCAAGTCGCCGCGCATTACGGCAGCAATGTGCGGAGACTGATTCAACTGTGCCGACAACATCAGCTGCCACTGCTGGTGATTCAGCCACCAGTTAACCTGAGCGATTGCCCGCCGTTTAAATCTGAGTTTTCCGCAGAGACTACTCCGGAACAACGCATCTCGATTCAGACGAGCCTGCGGGAAGCCAATCGCCTCGCAGCGAACGCCCCCGCCGAAGCAGTGCTGCTGGCGGAACGCACCGCGAATGCTGACCCCCGCTACGCGCTCAGCTGGTATGAACTGGGTCAGCTGCTGCTGACTTCAGGGCGCTGGCAGGAAGCACAGCAGGCATTTCAGCAGGCTGTGGATGAGGACGTTTGCCCGCTGCGGATGACAAGCTCACTGCAGCACGCCCTGCGAGACGCGGTGGCGACTGGTCAGGCCGAGTTTCTGGATGCCCAAACATTGCTGTCGGCGCGCTGCCGTGGAGGGATTCTCGGAGAACAGCTGCTGGTGGATCACGTGCATCCATCATTTCGCGGCCATGAAGACATCGCGGTGGCAATTGCGGAATGGATGCAGACACAGGGATTGCTGCAGACCTTGCAACAGGGCTGGCAGGAAACCGGTCGGGAACGCTGTCGCTCGGCCGTGCAGCAACTGGACGACGCCTACTTCCTGCAGGGCCGCCGTCGACTGCAGGTCCTGAAAAACTGGGCTGCCGGCCGCGCCACATTGCCGGATATGGCGGAGAGCCCGGACAATCGCCCCTGAGCCGCTGCGGGGTTGCCGGAATGGCACCCCCTTTGCGTCCCTGCCGTATGAAGTCGTCGCGGCGGCAATCCCGGGAATCTGGTTGAGGCAGTCACCACAGCTTCCAACCGCTGCGGTGGACAAGCAACGCGAATTTCCGCGAACCACGGGCCTTCGCACTCGAACCGCTGCGGTCCGGCGAAATTGGTGAAGCCACTCCACTGCTGAGGCAATTGCTGGAAATCGAACCGAATCACGTGCATGGACCGGTGGCACTGGGAGTCGCTCTGATACGGTCGCAGTCGGCGTTGCCGGTGCTGCAGACAGCCCTGGAAATGGGCTCGCAGGATCTGCAAACGCCGCTGGGCATGCGGCAGTCACTGGAGGCCCTGAACCGGGCTAACGATGCCGACGATTACTATCAGCGAATCATCCGGCTGGGAACACCGGAACCCGTGGTGGAACTGGCCAAAGAGCGGTCTTCCGCGGTCGCAACCCGCCGCATGCGTTCCGCCCAATGGCGTTGACTTTCTGGCAGGAGTCGGTGTCGGGAGGGCGAAGCTGGGATGGCGAAACGGTGTTAAGAACACCGGAAGTCGTTTTTCGGACTCCGCCCCCCGTTACAGGGCATAGGGGTAGGGAAGACCGGTTGATCCGGTCTCCCCTCCCTCCAAACCGTACGGGCGGTTTTCCCGCATACGGCTTTCCGGTCAGTAGTTGCCTGCGACGGGTTGATCGAAGCGAAAGTGGGC
>JBEAUF010000085.1:0-3571 GCA_041161565.1 Planctomycetota bacterium
GCGGGCTGCCGCCCTGCGGCTCATGTGTGGCTGCCGCCCGATGGCATTGGCTTTCTCTCAATCGCCGCAAAAAAGTGGGAAAGGCGAGCAGGGGATGTCAATCCCCCGGTAACGGTCCGTAACCGCGCGGGCAGCGCCGCAGCAGGAGCAGACCAGTGTCTTACCGGCCGATTGACATCGACCGCACGCCTTGCATGATCGGGGCGAGGCGTTTCAACGGAGAGCGAGTCCTCCAAAGCATGCGAAACATCGGAAAGCCAACGCCATTGGGCTGCCGCCCGGCGGCTCGGGGTCGCTCAGTGCGTGTCAACGCGTTTCCATGATCCCATGTTCCGCAACGGCGGTCATGTTCGGTCGGCCTGCGACGGATCGTTCTGTTCGGCTGCCTGCTGCAGTCCGCTGAGGCTCAAATGATCCCGGTAGAGAAAGTAAAAGCCCGTGGCAATCACCGGGAGCATTCCTGCCAGCTGGCTGTAGACGGATGCGCCGAATACCAGCGCTGCGGGTGGTTTCAGCTGCTGGGCCTGCATGGCCGCTTCAAAGCACAGCTGAATCACTCCAAAATACCCTGGCGCCGCCGGGATCATCACGCCAAAGGCCGTGATCCCGGTCAGAATCAGGCCCGTGGAAAAATCGACATCCACCTGAAAGGCTCGCAGAGCCAGCACAGCTCCCAGTCCGTTAATCGACCACTGTGCCAGCGAATTCAGCATCGCCAGCAGAACCGTGCGAATGCTCTTCATCGAATGCAGCCCCGCAGCACCCTGGCGGAGCAGATCCAGCAGACGGCCAGTCAGCCCGGCTGGAAGGAAACTCAGCACCGACAGGAGTTTCTCTGTGGTCCCGATGAACCAGTCAGTCCAGATCAGATACACGGCCGCGGCAAGGACAACAGTGGATGCCAGACCTGCGAAGATTATCGCCCCCTGACGATACTCCGGTGGCATCGACGGAGCATACAGCAGTCCCACGCCAAACAGCAGCAGGATGGCGATGACGTCGAGGATCCGTTCCAGCACAATAGTGGATAGTACGGTGCCCGAGGGAATGCCATGTTTGCGGTTCACCACGTAGACGCGGACGAATTCACCCAGATGGGCCGGCAGCACACTGTTGGCTGCAAACCCAATCATCACCGGGCGAAACAGCTGACCCGTCGTGAGCGGCCTGGTGGGATCCAGCAGCCATTTCCAGCGGAGTGCCTTGAGCCAATAGAAGACATACAGCAACAGCAGCATCACCGGCAGCGTGCTGTAGTCCGCTCCCAGCACTCCTGCTTTGAGATCATTCAGCCGCACATTGCGCATGGACCAGGCCATCGCTCCGGCGGAAACAGCAATGCCCAGCAGAATCAGAATGCGGCGTTTCATGGGGGGGATATCGGCTTCAACAGGTGAAAACGTCACTACAGCCTGTCTTCAGCCGGCCAGAGCACGCGTTTTGCCGCCGTGCCACGCAGAAAATGCGGCCCAGCCAAACCGGGTGCTGACCAGCGCGGCACTTCCCGCGCGGTTAATTCTTCGACAGAAGTCGCAGAATCGGCAGGCTCCGTCCGGCTCTCGGCGCTCACAGACCTGCGCACATCGCGGTTCGCCGTGTTTTCGACTGCAGGCCCAGCATTTCGCATCAATGCCGCAATGACATCCCTGCGCCTCAGCAGCCCGCAGACCTCACCCGACTCTCCAACCACCGGAATGATGGTCACCGACGCGGAACGAAACAGCGGCAGGACGGTTGTGATCGCGGCACCACGTGTCACTGAGGGGGTGTGATGCGAGACGATGCTGCGGATCTCCGTGGTTTCACACGCTCCGGACAGCAACGCACGCACGACGCAGGATTCGCTGACCACGCCCGTGAGCCTGCCTGTTGCGTCCGTGGTCACCAGCACGTCACAGTCGCTGACGATCAGTCGCTCCGCCGCCTCCCGCAGGCTGGCCGACTCCGGCAGCACGCTCGCGTGCCGTACTCGCATCAGATCCGCCACAATTGAATACATTTTCCCGCTCCTCCTCGGACTCCTTAAATCCCGCGACCGCCGCAACAGTCAAACGTGGAATACCAATCCTGCCATGCAGGCCGGAGGCAGCGGATTTCCCGGTTTTTGTTGCGTTGCGATGGCAGGATGTGGCGGCTGTATCGACTGCAGCAATTCTGCGGCATCGGCAATTTCCCGGCTTTTTCACAACCCCGAATTCCGCACATTCCGCCCGGAATTCGCTTGCAACGTCTCAGCTTCCGGATCCTCCCCCGTTATGATCAGTTGCACCCCAATCCCCAATTGTCGCACGCCACCCGTCACCCGCCTGCAGAACCGGATACTCGAGCCATGCGAATTGCCACTGCTTCCGGACTCTTTGTCTTCTTCGCACTGCTCCTGACTGCCGGCTGCGAAAACTCCGGACAGACAACTCCTCCATCAGCCGAATCCGGTGATTCCGCCACAGCGACCGGATCGACTCAGCTGTCCGCCAAACTCGCGCTCAACTGGTATCCTGAAGTCGAACACGGCGGTTTTCTCGCCGCAGAAACGCTTGGTCTGTTCACCGCTCAGAAGACCGCCGTGGAGATCATTCCTGGTGGCCCTGGCGCTCCACAGCTGGTCATTACGGAACTGGCGGCAGGCCGTATTCAGTTTGCCGTTTCCGATGCGGATAATGTGGTGAAAGCCCGCGCTGCCGGTGTCCCTGTGGTGGCCCTGCTGGCCCCCTTCCAGAACTCGCCCCGCTGCATCATGGTGCACGCCGCCTCCGGTTTCAAAAGCCTCGCTGATCTTCGCGATATTGAACTGGCCATCAGCGATTCACGACCGTTCGCCCTCTGGATGAAGAAAAAACTGCCACTCACAAATGTGACCATGGTTCCCTTCAATGGACTCGTCGGCGAATTTCTCGTCAAACCCGCCTTTGCCCAGCAGGCGTTCGTCTTCAGCGAACCGTTTCTCGCAAAGGAACAAGGCAGCGATCCCCAGGTGCTGATGGTGTCTGATATCGGTTTCAACCCCTACGCCAGCCTGCTCATCACGACCGAACAGGTCATCAGCGAGCAGCCTGAACTCGTGCAGCGTGTCGTGACTGCCAGCGTTGAAGGCTGGTCTGCCTATCTCAAGGATGCCACCGCCACAAATGCCGCGATCCATGAACTCAACAGCGAAATGAGCCCCGCAGCACTTGAATATGGTGTCAATGCCATGCAGCCACTCTGCGAAACACCCGCCGGCCTTGCACCCTGCAGCATGCAGCTCGAACGCTGGACAACACTCGTGCAGCAGATCGAAGAAATCGGCGACATCGAACCGGGCAGTGTGAAACCCGAAGAATGCTTCACACTGAAGTTCCTGCCCTGACAGATGATGCATGCTGAAGCCCCCGGCAAGTGTCCTGCACGGCAGTTGTGGCCTCTGTCAGGTGCGTCAGCAGGGCGTTGCAGTGTTTTTTGCCCGCAGGCTGCCGCCCAATGGCATTGGCTTTCTCTGAAATTCTGTGAAAAGACGGGTGAAGACCTGGGCGGGCGAGGCTCCTGCCGAGCCGCTGAACGCTGGTCCGCGCTGTGAGCGTTTGCCAGCGTTTTT
>JBEAUF010000094.1:0-45890 GCA_041161565.1 Planctomycetota bacterium
AAATGATCGTGGGGATTTATGGGGTGGAATTGATTCATGCCCCCAATGATTTGTGCTGCACCGGCCGTTGTCCAAACAAATCGTCAGTTTGCTTTGGGAAATTTACGCGGTGAGTAACGAATGCAGGGATTGCAGGGATGATCGCGGTGGTGTTGGCCGTGGCGATCGTGTGCCGCGGGTGGGATGTTATCGGCCGATTGACATCGACCGCACGCCTTTCGTGATCGAAGCCAGGCGTGTTAACCGAAAGCGAGTCCTCCAAAACATCCGAAGCACCAGAACGCCAGGGCCCCAGGGCTGCCGCTCAATGGCATTGGCTTTCTCTGAAAGTCTGTGAAAAGACGGGTGAAGACCTGGGCGGGCGAGGCTCCCGCCGAGCCGCTGAACGCTGGTCCGCGCTATGATCGCTTGCCAGCGTTTTTGCAACGCAGCGGGGATCGAAGAAACGCTCGCGGCAGGGATGCGGCTCAGCAGGAGCTTCGCCCTCCCGGTACTGCGTCTTGTCAGAAAGCCAATGCCCCTGGGCTGCCGCTCTGCGGCTCATGGTACATCGCACTTCTCACCGTTTGGTCATCCCCGCCTTGGGCTCTTCGCTATTCACCCCGCTGGTGTCCACTCTGCCCTCAGCAGCTGCAGGTCGCCGCCTTGCCATATCCTCACGGGAGCTGCCGTTTGCCCTCGCTCACCAAAGTGTGAGCAGACGCCGAACTGGTCGACGTCCAGCCAGGATTGCAGCGATTCCCCGGGGTTGCCATTCAGCTGAAAATCTTTGCATCCCAGCGAGACTGTCTGCGAGGCAGACGACCCTCGAATCTCGCGGTCACACACGAATGTTTTCCGGGGGCCGCGATAGGATCGCCATTCATTTTCGTGCACCACGAACGTGAGTGTGTTGGTTTCCGGTACCTGCAGGGTGATTTGCAGTCGCTGCCCGTTCGCTCCGCGGTACAGCGGATCCGTGAGCTTTCTGGTCCAGATCTGCTGGTGCGATCGGTTGCCGCGGTTCAGGACGTACCAGTCATCGAGGCCGCGTGAGAAGTCATCAATGAGCGTGGTGTTCTCCAGCGTTGCTGCCACACGGGTCTGTTGCAGTGCAGTCGCTGTTGCCGCTGTCAGCAGCCCCGATATGGTCAGCTCCTCCGTTGGTTCACGACGTCCGGGGAGCGGTTGCAGTGAGACGGGCTGGGGCAGCTGGTAGTCGATGCTGGCAAACGCAAACAGCGACCGTTCGACGGAGTGCAGAGGCAGTTCCGCAACAAATTCCTCACCAGCTGTTTGTACCAGAGCACTTCTCCAGAATCTTGCTCTGGGATCGGGATCCACGCTGTAGAACACGCGGCAGCGGGCAATTTGCCAGCTGCGGTCCGGTTTGACTCGCAGCTGCGGAATGTGGTTGTATGTTTCCAGCAGCAGTTCGCTGGCGGGTGTCTCCGGTAGCGGCGGTCCACCCTTCAGATGCTGATCAAACCACAGAGGCATGGCCACCTCGACTTCAGCGGTCAATCGGTGGTTGAGGTGGGGGGCCCAGCTGAAGCGTGTGGGCTGACTGGGGATCAGCGCATTGGTGCGATAGACGTCATCCATCCAGCCGTGGAAATCGTTGGTGGCACTGCGGTGCAGCACGGGGCAGCGAATCAGCGGTGCGTAGCTCTCGAAGCTCAGGGTGCGTCGAAACAGGTCCCGATCGCCGCGGACATGATCCAGCCGTGCCCTGCCGCCGTCGAAGTCGTGCCAGTCCCATCTCCACCCTGCGCCACCCACGGCCGGCACAGCGGCCTTGACTCGGGTATCGGTACCAGCCACGTACATGGTGAGATTGCCTCCCATGGAATAGCCATGAACGCCGAGCCGTTCCGGGTCAACTTCGGGCTGTTGTTCGAGGAATGTGAGTGCGCGGCGGCAAGCGAGCGTCAGCAGATACCAGTTGCAGTTCTGAGGATGTTCGCGGTTGGTCACCAGCTGTTTGGGGCCTGGCAGGATGGAGTCATAGCCGGCGGGGTTGAGCTGTGAGGGGTCCACGACACCCCAGTCGGTGTTGGGGTCGTCGGGCTCCGCCCCTTCGACGGAATTGAACGGCGGTTCGCCGTCTCCATTGCCGCCCCAGTTCACGGACAGTCCTGCATAGCCGCGGCTGACCAGAAACCGGACTTCGTGGAGAAATCCGCGCTGACCGCCTCCGTGAATGTGCAGGACTGCGGGAAGACGCCCGTTGCGCTGGCGGGGAAATCCGTAAATCGCAGTCATGCTCGCGGGTGCACCTCGAAAATGCCCCACGAGGAACCGCACGTGTCGGAACACACCGTCGTCCTCGGTCCACTCCCGGATAGTTTGTGTGTTCAGCGGATCCTGTCGCGGATCGAAGTTTGCCCAGAGTTCCTGCACGGATTGCGGGACAGTTTGATCTGCAGTTTGGTTTGTGGTGCTGGTGTTGCTGTGCACCGCGTGGACACTCGCGGCAGGGGCAACCGCGGCTGCGGTTGCCAGCTGCAGAAAGCGGCGGCGACTATCAGGGCGTGGCATACTGGGCTCCTCCGACGGTCCGCACATGTTCGGTGATCGCCTGGGAAACACAAGCGCCACGGCAGGAGTTCCCGGTGAGCAGCGGGTTGTTTTATGATTCGGGGGCGGAGTTTTTGCTGTGCGGCATGGCTGGCAGATTCTTTGGATTCCGCTGGAGAACTTTTCGCGGATATCTGCTAATATTCCGGCGGCAGGGGGCCTCCGGGGCTTCTGGGTTTGCAATCACAGTCCATTCGACGGCGCACGCTATGGGACGCAGTTTCGAAAACCGCAAGGCCTCCATCTTCAAAACGGCCGCTCAAAAATCCAAGCTCTACTCCAAGTACGGCAAACAGCTGTACGTGGTTGCAAAAAATGGGGTTCCGGATCCGGCCAACAACCCGGCGCTGCGTAACCTGATCGAAAAGGCCAAGCGGGATCAGGTACCGGCCCACGTGATCGACAAGGCTGTGGAAAAGGCGGCCGGGGTGGGTGGCGAAGATTTCCAGAACGTGCGTTACGAAGGCTTCGGCCCGGGCGGATGTTCCGTTATCGTCGACTGCCTCACGGACAACAACAACCGCACCATCACCGATGTGCGCACCTGCTTCACCCGTGCCGGTGCGCGGCTTGGTGCTGCCGGTTCGGTGGCCCACCTGTTTGATCACAAGGCCATCATTTCCTTTGCCGGCGACGACGGCGACCGAGTTCTGGAAGCCATGCTCAACGCTGACGTCGATGTTGAGGACGTCACGTGCGAAGACGGCAAGGTAACGCTCTTCGCGAAAGCTTCCGAGTTCTACAAGGCTAAAACTGCCCTTCTCGAAGCCTTCCCGGGGCTCGAACTGGAAGTGGCTGAAATCACATTCCACCCCCAAACCACCAAAACCCTCAGCCCCGACGACGCGGCCCAGTTCGAAAAATTCCTGGCAATGCTCAATGACTGCGACGACGTGCAGGAAGTTTACCACAACGCCGTCATGCCGGATTGAACATCCCCCGGCCGCAAAATCCTCATAATTCGCACAGTTTGCCGCGTCGTCAGCAACTCAGTCCGCTGATACCGCTCAGGCTGTCTCAACCCTGTCAGTCCGGTGACATCCGTGCTTTCGGCTGTTGTCAGGCATCCATTCTGGCCGTAGACTGTTCTGTGAAATTCCGCGGCCGTTTATTCAGGTTGAAAGTTTTGCTTCCATGAAACATGTCCTGTCTGCACTCGTCATGAACCAGCCCGGCGTTCTGGCCACCATCGCCGGAATGCTCGCATCACGCGCCTACAACATCGACAGCCTGGCTGTAGGGGCCACAGAAAACCCCGAATTCTCCCGCATGACATTTGTGGTCAACGGCGACGAAAAAACTCTCGAACAGGTCCGAAAGCAGCTCGCCAAAATCGTCACCGTCGTGACCGTTCAGGACTTCTCCGGTCACGATTACGTTGAACGCGACCTGATGCTCATTAAGGTCAGTACCGAAAACGGTCGCCGGGGCGAAATTCGCGAGCTGGTGGATATTTTCCGGGGACGGATTGTCGACGTGGGCGCAAGCCATGTGATGATCGAAATCTCCGGTCGCGAGAACAAGATCGAAGCGTTCGTCGAACGCATGCGAGAATTTGGGATTCTGGAAATGGTTCGCACCGGTCGGATTGCCATGCTTCGCGAGCGAACGATCACCGATGATCAGGCGGCCGACGACGCGCTGCACACCGCAGAAGCCGCTGGCTGAACTGTTCGTTAACGCCACGTGAATTCCCACAGGAGCCCCCGCCATGAATCCGCTGGAACAGCACGTTGCCGCCGAAACCCGCCGCTACTTCTTCGGCCGCTCCGCCTGTGGCCTGGGCACCACAGCGCTCGCATCGCTGCTCAACCCTTCGCTGCTGTCCGCTGCTGCTCCCGGTACCCCCGCCGACGCCGCACCAGCACTTAACGCCCTGCATCACGCGCCCACTGCCAAACGCGTGATCTGGCTGTTCATGGCTGACGCTCCTTCTCAGCTGGATCTCTACGACTACAAACCAAAACTCGCAGACTTCTTCGATAAGGATCTCCCGGAAAGCGTTCGCAACGGTCAGCGAATTACCACCATGACCTCCGGCCAAAGCCGGCTCCCCTGCGCACCTTCCGTCTTCAGCTTTTCGCGTCACGGACAGCAGGGGGCATGGATCAGCGAACTGCTCCCCAACATCGGTTCCATCGTCGACGATCTCTGCATCGTCAAGACGGTGCACACCGAAGCCATTAATCACGACCCCGCCATCACCTACATCCAAACCGGCAGCCAGCTCCCCGGTCGTCCCAGCATGGGTGCCTGGATCTCTTACGGACTTGGCAGCCCCAATCGCGACCTCCCGGCCTTCGTCGTACTGCACTCCCGCATCCCCGGCGGCGCGCAAACTCAGGCCCTGTTCTCAAGACTCTGGGGCAGCGGCTTTCTCTCCACACGCCATGCCGGCGTCGCTCTCCGCTCTGTCGGAGACCCGGTGCTCTACCTGTCCAACCCCGCCGGCGTCGATGCCGGTACCCGCCGCCGCATGCTTGATGGCCTCGCAGAACTCAACCAGCAGCGGCTCACCACCGTGGGCGATCCCGAAATCGCTTCCCGCATCGCCCAGTACGAAATGGCCTTCCGCATGCAGACGTCCGTGCCCGATCTCACGGACATCAGCGACGAACCCCAGTCCGTGATCGATATGTACGGTCCCGAAGTCAAACAGCCAGGGACATTCGCCTACAACTGCCTCCTCGCCCGCCGGCTCGCCGAACGCGGTGTCCCCTTCACTCAGGTCTTCCTCCGCGGCTGGGACCATCACGGCGGCCTGCCCGGTGCCATTCGTCAACTGGCTCCCGCCAGCGACCGCCCCAGCGCGGCGCTCGTTCGCGACCTCAAGCAGCGCGGCATGCTGGATGACACGCTTGTAATCTGGGGCGGCGAATTCGGCCGCACAGTCTACAGCCAGGGAACGCTGACCAAAGACAACTACGGCCGCGATCATCACCCCCGCAACTTCACAATGTGGCTTGCCGGTGGCGGCATCAAAGGCGGACAGGTCTACGGAGAAACTGACGACTTCAGTTACAACGTCGTTGATAAGCCCGTCCACATTCACGATCTCAACGCCACCATCCTCCATACTCTCGGCGTTAACCACGAACGACTCACCTATCGCTTCCAGGGCCGCGACTTCCGACTCACCGACATTCACGGTAATGTCATGAAGGACCTGCTGGTGTCAGGCTGACCGCCGCCTTCCCCGGCTGTCCGTCACTCCAACCCGCTTCGCCCATCTGCCGCCCGCAGCCCCCGGTACCACCGATGTCCATCTCCCGACATGATGTTCGCCTGCAGGCTGAACGCTGGACCGAACAGCCCCAGGAACTCCTGCTCGTGCTCCAGAATTTCCTGCAGAACCTGCTCGGCGCCGCCCAGCAATCCTCAGCAGGACCCAGCCGCCGCGCCGCAATGCTGCTCCGCCTCGAATCCTCCGCAGCCCACGCCCTGCTCGAATCCGTCCTCCCGCACGAACTGCCGCTCAACGAATATCGCCGCCGTGCCCACGACAGCCCACTCGATGCCCGACTCGTCATCGACTTCATCGACCGCCTCCGCCCGGCCCAGGATCCGGCCACCGGCCCCATCGATATTCCCGCCGAACTCTGCAGCGAACTCGAACAAACCATCCGCCAGTTCGAACGCTGGGTCCGCTTTCAGAAAAAACAACAACAGGACCTACCGCTGCGCAGCGAATCGCTCCGCACCACCATTGAGCTCGTTGACGACGAAGTCCTCGTTCGCACCGATCAGGATGGCAGCCTCAAACTCAAAGGTGCCGCCAGCATCCCCATGTTCCTCGCCTTCTGGCGCGCCCCCGGACATCGACTCGGACTCCAGGCTTTCCTCGATATCGACCGCGGCACCAGCCAGACGCACCTCGAACGTCACGCCACCCGACTCTGCTCCAAACTCCAGGATGTCCTCCTCGAGGTTGTCCGCGTCGATAACCACTACCTCCTCCGCAAATGCCGACGACAGTAGGGTGCACGTTGCGCAACTCCTGAGCGGTCGGGCGGAAGCCCTCAGCTGTGATCCGCGCCCCGATACGCACCCCTGCCCGCGGCATCAGCGTCGCGTCGCAAGGCCCTTTGCCCGCGGACTGCCACCCAATGCCCCTGAAGTTCTCTCCATCAGCGCCAAAAAAGCAGCCATGGCGAGCAGTGGATGTCAATCCCGGGTAACGGTCCGTAACCGCGCGGGCAGCGGCGGAGCAGGAGCAGACCAGTGTCTTACCGGCCGATTGACATCGACCGCACGCCTTGCATGATCGGGTCGAGGTGTTTCAACGGAGAGCGAGTCCTCCAAAGCATGCGAAACACCAGAATGTCAATGCCATTGGGTCTTCGCCCGGGCAACGGTCACCCGGGTTGAAAAATCACCGCGGGGCCTAGAATAAGAGATGGGAAAGTGAATCTGAGTAAAACAGGGGAGTAAGGCTGTGACGAGGCTGTTTCTGCTGGGTATCGGGCTGCTGTATTTGTGGCTGGCGGTGTGGTGTACAGTGGAGCCGCAGGAGACATCTCGGCTGGTTGGTTTCCAATTATTGCCGGGCTCCGGCCAGTCGGAGTTTCTTGTGGTCTACGGTGGACTTGAACTGGGCCTCGCTCTGATATTACTGTGGCCGCTGCTGCAGCCGTCCGCAGCCCCTCTGGCACTGCTGAACTGTACGCTGATCCACGGCTGCCTGGTGGCCTTTCGAACTGCGTCTTTTTTTCTGTTCAGCGGCATTGAGCCAATGACATGGAAACTTGCTGCGGGTGAATGGGCCATTTTTCTGGCGGGGGTGGTACTGCTGCTGACTGCGCGACGAAGCGCCCGCCGGACTTAGTCCTGGCAGTCGATGGCAATCGGCCGATGCCGCACTGGTTCGCGTCTGCTGTGATGGCGGCCGACTACACGCACCGGTTCCGGGGCATTAACATCCCCTGCTCGGTGCGATTGCAAGTGAATTGAACTTGCTGGGGCAAACTCCCAATCAGGAAGCAAACAGACCTGTCCGGGCAGATCGGCGTTCGTTGTCCGAACCGGGGCCGCCGTGTGGATACGAAGAACCGCCGGACAGCAATCAGAGGAACCATTGTCGCGTTGAAGCCGGGTGATCCCCCGGGGGGGGGCGGGAGTCAACGGCTCCAGAAAGATGGACGGTGTATGACGAACGATCCGGAAGACCAATCAGCGAAAGTGCCTGTAGCTCAGCGAGCTGAAGCCGCTGCGGCCCACTCCGTGTGGCGGACGACGAAACCACACGTTTGGACAGAACGCATGTTGACGGCACTTGTAACGGGTGTGAAGGGACGGAAATGGTTTCGGCTGATTGACAAGGTTTACGATGAACGAAACTTGACAGCTGCCTTTCGGCAGGTTGAGGAGAGCGGGGGCGCAGCGGGCGTTGACCATGTCAGCATTCGCGAATTCGCGCAGCGGTGTCCGGAGAACATCCGGCAGCTGTCTGACGCGTTTCGCGCACGGGCCTACACTCCGTCGGCTATCCGCCGGAAATACACCCCGGAACCCGGCACCAACGAACAACTTTCGCTCGGAATCCCGACGGTTCGTGACCGAACGGTGCAGGCATCACTGCTGAATGTGATTGAACCGATCTTTGAGCACGGCTTTGCCGAACACAGCTATGGATTTCGTCCCGAACGAGGGTATCGCGATGCACTCGGACGCGTGGACCAACTGATCGCGGCCGGATGCGTTCACGTCGTTGATGCTGACCTGAAGGCGTAGATCGATACGATCCCACACGACCAACTGATGAAGCGGATCGAGGCCAAAATCAGCGATGGCCGTGTGCTGGAGCTAATTCAGGCGTTTCTTAATGCAGGAATCATGGATGGCCTTGCAGATTGGAGTCCGACTCAGGGCGTTCCGCAGGGTGCCATTCTGAGCCCCCTGCTCAGCAACATCTACCTGGACCCACTGGATCACCTGATGGCAGGCCGTGGATTCGAAATGGTTCGCTATGCTGACGACTTTGTGATTCTCTGCCGGACCCCTGAGGCTGCCGCTGAGGCCCTTCAGACCGTGCAGGACTGGGTCACTGTCGCTGGCCTGAAGCTGCATCCCACCAGGACTCGCATCGTAGATTCGCGTTCCGAAAGTTTTGCCTTCCTCGGCTACGAATTTCCGAGTCCAAAACGATTTCCACGCCAGAAGAGTATTTAGCGTCCGGTTGAGGCGATCCGCCGGAAATCGAGGCGCAGGAACGGGACGAGCCTGCAGTGCATCATCGCGGACTGCAACCAGACGCTGCGTGGCTGGTATGGTGACATCAAGGAGAACCAGCGGCCATCGCTGTTCAAAGGTCTGGATGGCTGGATTCGCCGCCGCCAACGTTACAGATTACGACGTGGGAGCGGTCGGCGGGGTCTCAGCAAAGATCGTGATCATCAACTTTGGCCGAACGCCTGCTTTGCCGCCCAGGGGCTGTCCTCACTGCTGCCGCCCCGTGGCCCCGTGTGTCGGACGCTCAACCCTCATGACGATCAACCATCAATCGGCGAGCCGTGTGCGGGAAATCCGCCTGCACGGTTCGGAGGGAGGTGAGGCCCGGGACCTGGGATGACGAAACGATGTAAATCAGGGTAAACTGGGAGATTTCAGTTCCGCCTGCCAGTTGAAATCCCACGGCCGGATCGAGTCACGAAAACGCAGTGTGGCGTCCGGCCGATCTCAATCGGCCGGTGCGGCCCTGGTGAACTCCGGCTGCGGTGTTGGCCACGCGGGCACACACCGTTACCGGGGGATTGACATCCCCCGCACGCCCTGTAACGGGGGGCGGAGTCCGAAAAACGACTTCCGGTGTTCTTAACACCGTTTCGTCATCCCACCCGGGACCACAAGTTTTCCCCACCCCTATCCTTATTGCGACGGTTCGGGGTGAAGTCTCAAAACAGGACATCGGGTATCCCGATCACCGTTTCATCATCGCCGCCTCGCGCGCTCGAGGCTGGGCCTGTCGGTTCACTGAATTCCCGCAAAATTCGATGCCATTGGGCTCAGCGTGGCTGGGATTTGCGTCCCGGCTCGGCGGCCAGCAGCGACCGTCGCATGCCCTGCCAGGAGCGAATATCCAGCTGCCACGGGCCGTGGGCATCATCGATCGAACCGAAGCGTTCGGTGAATTCGACAAGTCTTTCAAGTTTGCGACTTGTGCTGAGTTCAGCTGGGTGCAGGCTGTCGGGCCCGCGTCCCCAGAGCACCATGGATCCGCCCGTCGTACGCAGCTGGAATTCAAGGTCATCAACCGGCGCGTTGAGGGTGGCTCGGTGTGGCGCGACGATGGCGGCCAAACTCAGGTGCTCCCACCATGAAAAAGTCTCTGATGCCGGCTCAAGCAGAGCAGCAGCGAGGGCTGCGGCGTGATTAACCACAGGATCACCCCACGGTTCACCGACACGTCCCAGCGGGACACTTTCAATATTTTCAATTACGGGGTATCGCCGCAGGTCGGCCGGTGAAAAGTCGCGTGTCGGCAGCAGGACTCCGGCCTGGTCCACCGGATAGAAGCCATCGATGCCAGCGATCATGGCCACCGGACGACGCCACTCAACCTCCACATGCACGCGGGCCGGCCATGACTTGTGTACGCGCAGCACCCGCAGCACCCATGGGTGTGTATGAAAGGCGGCAGCCAGACGCTCGCTGAGTGTTTCATCAAGCAGCGATAAAGGTCCCGATTCGGCGGCCTTCTCAAAGACCTGTTCAATAATGTCGCCGGGAATCCAGCGCGGTGTGGATTTGATGGTGATGCGGGCCGGAGTGATCTGATATTCGGGCCTGGAAGACAGATCGGGGATCAGGCGACTGCCGATGGAAAGCATGGCTGCGGCGAGGGCGACCGCGGCGAGGGCGATGAGCAGTCGCAGACGGCGAACGCGTCCGGGGCCCCGAGCGGGGCGACCGGCAGTTCGTGCTGCAGGCCTGGCCGCTGGTGCAGCGGGGAGCGATGAATCCGGAGCAGCGGTGACCGGGGGTTGATCCCTCGTGGTCCTGCGTCTGCCCGTTTTTCCGGTCGTTTCCATCGTGATGAACTTCATGTCTGGAGCCGGGCAATCTGCACCGACTGGAACACATGAGGAAGGAGCCCTGAGATTGTGCGCTGGAACCGGCGCAGGGAGAAGTGGAAATGGAGCGAACCCGGCTGGTGCCGAAACCATTCTGCCGGTTGTTCAGACCGGATAATCCGCTCGGACTTTACCGTCTGCTTAGTTTGCAGAGGTTTGGCACTTCAGCAGCTGCTGCAGGTGGGGTGTGAGCCGCTCCATTTCGGCAGCGTCGGCATATTTCAGGAAAACGATGCCGAATTTATGTCGTTCAGGGGCTGAGACAATGTCACCGGGTGCCCCCCAGAGCATTTGGTCGATGATCTTCGATGCAGCGACTGAATCAAACTCGAATTTCTGCAACACGCCCGCCGCATCGGTCATTAGACAGTGTCGGGTGACGGGATGAACGTGGTTCGCGGGGGCCACGCACGTCAGGTCGAGTCCGGCGAATGCTCGGACAATCCATTCTGCGTAGGGCACTCCTGCAGCATGGCGGACAAGGTCCACATACAGATCCCCCGGCGGGCGGCGACAGATCTCAATGATTACCGGGTCACCGTTGGGTGTAAGGATCAGTTGCACGTGGAAGATTCCAGCAACGAGGTGGAGCTCTTCGGCAACCTGACAGGTGAGCTGCCGCAGCCTGCGGATGGCGTTATCGGGCAGGGCTGATGGGGCAGACGCGCCGGAGACGAGCCATTGACTGAGATGATAATGTTCGTTGTCAGCAAACCAGAAGACCGGACGACGTTCCCGCAGAATGCAGGTGAATCCGTGCCGTGAGCCTTCGATGAATTCTTCGACAACCACTCGCCCGGCCCTTGTTACGTTGAACGCCTCGCGAATGCAGTCTGTCGCCTGTTCCGGTCGGTCTACACGGTTGATTCCTCGGCCGCCGGTGAGGTCAACGGGCTTGATAAGCAGGGGCCAGGTCAGGGACTGGCAGGCCGCGGCGGCCTCAGCTGGTGTCCGGCAGCCAATCGCTCGAGGACTGGCGATGCCGTGCTTCAGCGCAAATTCTCTCCAGCGATCCTTATGGTGCAGTGTGGCCACGGTTTCCGGGTGATCGTGCCCGGGCAGACCGAGTTCGAATGCGATCTCCGCGGCGGAGATCGCAGCGAAATCATTGCAGCCAGGGCAGACTGCTGAGGGTTGGATCCGACGAGCCATCTTCAGCATGGCCGCGGTATCAGAATAGTCACAGAGCTCGACCTGGTGGGCGAATTGATGGCCGGGATCTTCAGGGCGATTGCCGCTGGTGACGACATGGTACCCCAGTGATCGCGCCGCCCTGATCATGGGAACATCGGAGTGTGCGCCTCCGGCGATGAGCATTGTCGGCGGCTGCTGGTTCATGGCACACACACCTGGGGAGGGACGAAGAACATGACGGTTTCAGTGACGCCCTCTGTGTAATGGCGCAGGAACACGGAGTAGTCGCTGTGGATAGCGAGCACTTCACCGGCAATGTTCCAGAGGTCATCAGGCTCATGATAGACGCAGATGGCCATTCGCGGTTTCCATTTTTTAACGGTCCTGCGAGCACCTCTGAGAGCTGGGATCTCGCCTCCCTCAATATCCATCTTCAGAAAGCTGACCGGTCCGGGATTGCAGTCATCCAGCCGTTTTACGGGAACGGCAAGATCGCCGGACTCACAAAAGGCTGAGACCGATCCGGAACTGCTGAAACGAAATTCGCCATTGATGTCACCCAGTCCATGTGCATGCAGCTGAACGCGGGGGTGTTCGGCGAGGCGTGCCAGAATTGTCCGCCGGTTCGCCGGATCCGGTTCGAAAATCTGAATTCCGGAAAAGTCGGGGCAGAGTTCCATGAACCGGCGACTGTTTTCGCCATCAAAGCCACCGACGTCGAAAAAAACTTCACCGTGCCTGCGGAGTTCAAGAAAATCTTCGAAGTACTGCTCCTGTTGTCGCTCCTGAAAGTGATCGAGATGCGCGGAGTCTGCCGAGAGCCTGAAGCTGACGATCGCGTCGAGGGTTTCCAGGGAAATCCTGTCAGCCATTCTTTTCCGGAGCAGATCGATTTCATGGGGGTTTTCGACAGCCGCTTTGCTGAAACCGGTCCAGAAGCGAACCGGGGGCAGATTCAGCCCGGAGCAGCGTTCAAAGGCAAAAAAGTCACAGTGCCTGAATCCCCTGCTCAGAAGATATCGCCGGGCCGTACCCGGTCGGCCAATTGTGGTTGCCACAACCAGGGCGTCTGCCGGGACGGATTCGGAACGGAGTATGGGCAGCCCATGGAAACTGGTTGCATCGATGCGGTCATCAATAATACCGACGACCGGGAGTACTGACGCAATGGCCGCCGCGCAGGGCGTTGCCCCGAATAAATACCGTCGGCCAGGAGACTCCAGAAATTCTGCAACAACAACCTGCCCAGTCCCGTGAATACCTGTGGAAACAGACACAGTGGATCTCCGAAGCAGCTCAGTTCGCCGCAGTCACATTTTTCCGCAGCTGCACTCCCCGGCTGCCCTCTGGAAGATCCTTGCCATCTTCCGGGATGCGTTCGGGGTGGACCCACTTCCCGGTGACCGAGGAGCGATTGATGGCTTCCATCATGGCGAGTCCTTCGAAGGCAGAGTCGCTGCCGGCGATGAAGCACGAACTTTCTGAATCATCGTCCTGCGATGTATGACAGCGAACAGCTGCTGCCACGTCGGCGTAATAATTGGCGAACGCTTCGATGTAGCCTGCAGGATGGCCGGCTTTAAAACGTGTGTACCGTTCTGCACTGCAGACTGTTAAATCACAGGCGGCCCGCGTCAGCAGCTGCGAACTGCCGAACTTGTCTGCCACCAGCAGTTCTTCGGGCCGCATTTGATGCCATTCCGCTGCCGCTTCCGTTCCTGAAATTCGCACGCGCAGCCCGTTGGCCTGCCCCAGAAAACACTTGCCATACTGCATGCGAACCGTCAGCCCACCGGAATACTGTGCCAGACACTCCACGGCATCGATGACCTCCGGGAAAAATCCGCCCGTGGTTTGGAGAGCACACACGCTGGTTGGTTTTGCACCACACAGGAAATCAATCAGATGGTGCAGATGGACACCCAGATCAAGCGACACCGTTGGCACTCCGTAGTCACGCAGTCGCCAGGCCTGGGGCCGAGGTTTTGCGGAGTGACGATTCAGATACCTGATGTAGGCCTCCTGAGGCATCTGTGCGTCAATGTGCAGCAACCTGCCGAAGCGGCCACTCTGAATCCACTCCCGCAACTCCCGGATCATCGGGTAGCCGGAATAATTGAACGTCACACAGAGAAATCCGCCGGTTCTTTTTTCCGTACTGCGAATCAGCCCCACTTCAGCAGCACTCACCGCCAACGACTTCTCGCTGATGACCGGGATACCCCTTTCAAGTGCCGCGTGGATCATCTCCGGATGTGCGGGAGTGGGCGTGAGTACGGCGACCGCATCCATTCTGCCGTGATCAAGGAGTGACTGCCAGCAGGTGAATCGCCCGTCCTTTGGGAGCCCCAGAGCCTCTGCAGTGGCGTAGTTGACATCCGACTGCTGGCTGAAACAGCCACAAGTGATTCGCCACTGATTATCCATCTGCGACGCGATATGGTGCGTACGGCCAATCGCGGAATTCAGACCGCCACCAATGATTCCCAGTCTGAGTGGCGATGGCACTGCAGGAGCTCCAGGCAGTCGAATTCGGAAACCAATCGAGCGATCCAAAGGTCTGACGCGGCGAAACTATTAGTGTAGTTTGGCGGAGGATTCTGCTCGGGAGAACTGACTGCCTGAGGAGAACAGGGAAACGTGGGAAGAAAGCCCCGTATGCAGCATCTCTGCGGAATGCAGCGACTATGAGGAAGAATCTCAATCTGCTGATCCGGCCGCTTTTTATCCCCCGGTTGGGCCCCGTGGTCCTGCGTGGGATGGCACAAACGTCAAAAAACCGTGGGAAATACACCGAACATCCTTACCGCCGGTCTGCTTTACAGGATCGCTGAATTCTGTGTGTTTCTCTGTGAAAGTCTGTATCGTCTGTGGTTTAAAACAATTCCCAATCCGCGTGCCGTTTCGTCACCCCGCGTTGCAGCTACCAGGGCCGAAACGCGGACGATAGCCGACTTTCCCGCGCTCGCCAGAAACCTGCCGTCCCCGCATCGCGCAGGTCCAGGGGATCCCGACCGATCAGTCGCCGCAGAACTGCCAGTGGACATACGAGCCCGTAGTAGATTGCTGCAAGAATCGCCCTTGAGGTTACGAAACGAGCCGGTGCGGTCAGAAACAGCAACCCCATAAACACCGGCCTTACCGGACCTGGGCGAAGGATTCCGAGCGTGCTGAGCACTGCCAGCGCTGCACAAACTGCCAACAGCGAACCGGCCGAATCACGCCTCAGACATGCCGCCACAGCCATCAGGGACAGCAACAGGCAGAGCCCGGAGAATTGCCGGAGTGTGCGGCTGCCAGGCTGTCGTCCGGGTTTAAGTCGACTCTTCTGCGGCGGTGTCAGCACGAATGACTTATCCTCCACCAGAAAGTCTTCCAGCACCAGTGCGTCGAGGCCGGTGGCACTGAAGCAGGCGAGAGCATCTTCCGGACTGCAGACAATCGGCTCCCCGCGGACATTGAAGCTGGTGTTCACGAGCACCGGACACCCGGTCCGCTCCTCAAACAGCCTGAGCAGGCGGTGAAGCCGGGGGTGACGATCGCGATCGACCGTCTGCAGGCGCGCTGAATTGTCGACGTGGGTCACGGCGGGAATCTCTGAACGGGGAATTCGCAGGCGTTCCAGGACATCCGGTGCATTCCGCAGTCGTTCACTCTCGACTGGTCCAGGCCGGATGAGTTTGTCGGGATGCACTTGCGCCGTGAACAGCATATAGGGGAGGTCTGCGGCAGCTTCGACAGCAAACCATCGATCCACATGTTCCCGAAGCACGATGGGGGCAAACGGCCGAAAGCTCTCCCGAAACTTCACCTGCAGATTCAGAGTTGTCTGCATGGACCGGGAGCGGGCGTCCGCAAGAATGCTGCGACCGCCAAGTGCGCGCGGACCAAATTCCATGGCGCCGTGGAACCAGCCCACAGTCTTTCCCTGCTCCAGCAGCTGCGCGACGTGACCCAGCAGTACCGATTCGTCAGGAATGTATTGATGAGGGACATCATGCCTCTGCAGCACTGCAGCGATCGCTGCAGAATCAAAACGCGGGCCGGCCAGGCTTGCACGGCAGCCGTCCGGCGTTGAAGGCTGTCGAGCATTATTCAACAGCTGATACCAGACAAAGAGTGCAGCCCCCAGCGCTCCTCCCGCATCTCCGGCAGCGGGCTGCACCCAGACACGGCGAAATGGTCCTTCGCGGAGCACTCTGGCGTTGGCCACGCAGTTCAGAGCAACGCCACCGGCCATCACGAGATTTTCAAGTTGTGTGCGCTCGTGCACGTGACGAACCATCCCCAACAGCAATTCCTCAGCGATCACCTGGATGCTGGCGGCCAAATCCATGTGGCACTGCAGCAAAGGTGACTCCGGAATGCGTGGAGGAACGCCGATGAGTCGGGAAAATTGACGACTGGTCATGGAGAGTCCGCTGCAGTAGTTGAAGTACCGCTGTTGCAGGCGAAAGCTGCCGTCAGCACGCACTTCGAGCAGCTGCCGAATCCGGTCAGCGTATCGCGGCTGGCCATAAGGCGCCAGGCCCATCACCTTGTACTCACCACTGTTAACGCGAAAGCCCAGATAACCCGTGAATGCAGAATACAGCAGACCGAGGGAGTGCGGAAAACACAGTTCTTCAATCAGTTCGATCCGGTTGCCATTTGCCTGCCCCCAACTTGCTGTTGCCCATTCGCCAACGCCGTCGACCGTCAGCACGGCAGCCTGTTCAAAGGGCGATGGGAAAAAGGCACTGGCCGCGTGGCTCTGATGGTGCTCCGCATAAACGATGGCCGCATTCACAGCCCCCGGAAATTCGCGGCGGATAACGGATGGCATCCAGAGCTTGTCTTCAAGCCACGGGGGCATGGCCGCAGCGAAGCTTCGAAATCCGAGAGGCGCGGAGGAAATGGCGGTTTCGAGCAGCCGTTCAAAGTGTCGCAGCGGCTTTTCGTACCAGGCGATAAAGTCGATTTCTGACTGGTCCACGCCGGCCTGCTTCAGGCACCAGTCTGCAGCCTGAGAGGGAAAGGCGGCATCATGCCGTTTCCGCGTGAAGCGTTCTTCCTGGGCAGCAGCCACCAGCTGCCCGTCGACAATCAGAGCAGCAGCACTGTCGTGAAAAAAGCCGGAGAGTCCAAGAATGCGCATGAGACCGTACCGGTTGCAGGAGAGTCAGTTAGCCGGTGTTCAGCCATCGGCTGTCCGCAGTGCGAGTCGACCACTGCTGTCGCCGAAGCTGCTGAGCGGCACCTGCATGCGGTCAAGCATTGAAAGGTACAGATTGCAGAGTGGTGCACCGTTGGCCGGGGCCGCAATATGTCGTCCCGGGTCAATGGTGTACCCACCCCGCCCACCGAGCAGGATCGGCAGATTTGAGGGGTTATGGCTGTTGCCATCAGACATTCCGGAACCCATCATTATCATGCAGTAGTCAAGCAGAGTTCCGGAGCCTTCGGGAATCGCGCGCAGCCTCTGCAGCAGCTCTGCAAACTGCCCGACATACCAGCGTGTGATGGCGTCGTACTGAGCGATTTTTGCGGGGCTGTTCTCGTGGTGCGAAAGTTCGTGATGTTCCCCTCGCACTCCTTCAAGGAACGAAAAGCTCTGACTGGACACACCACCGGCCAGCATCATCGAAACGACCCGCGTCGCGTCAGCACGAAACGCCAGCACAATCAGATCAAACATCAACCGAATGTGGTCCCGGAAGTCGATTGCCGCACCCGGCTCGGGCAGTTTCGTGGAGCGGATATCCTGCTGCAGAATCGGATTGTTTCGGCCGCTGTCAGCAACACTTCCAAAATGGACACGCGCCTCCACCGCACGCACGGAATCGAGATATTCGTCCAGCTTGTGGCCGTCGTCGCGTCCCAGTCGACGACGAAGACTGCGGGCGTCTTCAAGAAGGTAATCCAGCAGCGGCTTTGTGGAGGAGGGTTTGTCGCCCGAGGCGGAGTTCAGTCCGAACAAGGTTTCGTAGACGACTTTCGGAGAGATTTCTGGTGTGACGGGCTGAGTTTCTGACTGCCAGGAAATCCACGATGCGTAAGCGTGGGTGAATCCCACGCTGCGATCGATGCCAGGCATCACCGGTGAGACACCGAGTACCAGCGACGAAACGGGGGTCTGCCCGCGCAGCGCAGCCGCCATCAGCTGGTCCACGGAAACCCCGCCAGCACTGACGTCCCGACCAATCGTTCTGCGAACCGGCATCCCGGTGAGGAAGTTGGCGGTCTTGGAATAGTGACCATCTCCGGAACGGCTGGCGGCCTTTTCGAGGCCGGTGAGGACCAGCACATCATCGCGTACGGATTCAAGCGGCTGAAGAATTGGAGACAGTGCGTAGTCGGCTCCCGTGAGGTTCGGCACCCAGTGGTCGGCGTATGTACCATTTGGAAAATGCAGAAACGCAGCCCTCAGCGGGGGTGTGCTGACCGAATCGGCCGCGCGGATCGATCCGGGCTGCAGTGAATGAAACCAGGGGAGTCCGAGCGTGAGCCCGGCCGCTCGGAGGCAACGACGGCGAGTTGGAAAGTGTGTACCGCGCGACATGCTGCGTGTTATCCGAGTGAAAAGGGCTGTTCCGGGGGAGTTTATTGAACCATGGAGCAGGGCAGAGGTCCAGACTGAAGCCTGCAGAATTCGAAATTCAGGGTTTCCCGGCGGTCTGCATCGAATACCTGTGCTGAAATGCGTAGCTCAGAATGATCTCCTCAAGCAGTCCTCGGGCACTGCCCTGTTCCTCCCGAAGTCTCTCAAGGCAGCGTTCCACGACGCAGTCATCGAGCGACGTCAGGGCGCGACCAAGTGCGTATCCGAGGAGTCTGCGGGTGAAATGTCGGAGGAATTCGTCCTGTCGCGACAACAGCGCCTGTCTGAGGCCGGCGGGACCATCGACCGAGGTTCCGTCGGGCAGAATTCCACGAGCATCCACCGGCAGGCCATTATCGAGCGTCCGCCAGCGGCCAATCGCATCAAAGTGTTCCAGACTGAACCCCAGAGGATCCATCACCTCGTGGCATGCGGCACAGTCGGGGTCCCGACGGTGCGCTTCGAGCCGCGCACGCATGGTCGCCGGCTGTCCTCCGACATCGGCGTTTTCCAGCGGCGGGATTCCTGGTGGCGGTGGCTCCACCGCAGTACCCAGCAGATTCTGAAGCAGCCATTTTCCGCGGAGCACCGGACTGGTTCGACGCGCGTACGACGCCGACGTCAGCACAGCAGCCAGCGTCACCGCGCCCCCGCGCTGACTGTCAGCTGCGGAAACCCGAAACCAACCGTCCTCCGGGAGTTCGGGAAGACCGTAGAAACGCGCCAGCCGCTTGTTCACCCAGACGGAGTCCGCTGCGAGCAGCTCGGTCAGTGGACGATTGTCCTGAAACACACCCGCAATCGTGCGGATGGCTTCTTCCCGAAAATCAATCGCCAGAGTCGCCGTGTATTCAGGAAACAATTCGGGATCCGGTCGTCGTTCGGCAGATTCATCCAGCCCCAGCCATTGCACCCCGAAGGCCTCCCCGAGAGCACGGCTGCGGGGATCCGCGAGCATCCGATTCAGCTGTGCACGCAATTCCGCCGGTTCCAGCAGCCGTTCTGACTCCGCAGACCGGAGCAGGGCTTCATCCGGAATTGAGGACCAGAGAAGCAGCGACAATCGCATGGCAAGTTCAAAGGAGCCGAGTCTGGTAACTTCCACACCATCGGCGGGTTCCGGTTCCACCACAAACAGGAAATGCGGAGACAGCAGAATCGCCTGCAGCGGCAGTTCCAGTGCCTCGCGTGCTGACGGGGCTGAGTCGGCAGCCGTGGTGTACAGATTCAGCAGCGGAACCAGCTCCTCAGCCGTCGGCCTGCGCCGCCACGCTCGTCGGGCCACAGCATCCAGCAGCGGACGGACCCGCTCCGCAACAGGTGGATCTTTGTCGAGCTCCATCGAACTGGCATCAAAGTCGATCGTCATCGGACCTGCCGCGGCAAGCTGCCGCAGCGTATTCTGCTGCAGAGCACGCCGCACGGCAGACCCCGTTGAAGACATCCAGGATGCCAGATGTCCCGGTGATGTGAACAGCACATCCCCGACATTATCAAAACCTTCGCCTCCTGAAGCGTCTGCCGGAGGCAATTCGTCCTGCTGCAACTGCACACCGAGCAAATCACGAACAGCGTTACGGTACTCCAGACGCGTCAATCGTCGTGTCCTGACGTATCCCGGATAGTGCCGCTGATTCTGCTCGGTCGGTATCTGCTCACAAAACGCATCAGGCGGACGCGTCCGCCACCAGCGTTCCAGCAGAGCACGTTCATGGGAATCGAGCGACGGGTGGCTGCGGGGAGGCATCTGTCCGGAAAGAACCTGAGATACGGCACGTTCCCAGACAAATGCTGAATTGGCTGCGGCGGGATGATTCTGCAGATACGCCACGGTAAAACGATCGGGGGAATCATTCTTTTCGTGGCAGGCGGCACAACGATTCTGCAGCAGCGGTCGAACGACCTGCGAGTAATCGTTCAACCAGCGTTCTGCTGCGAATTTCTGCATGGCAGTCTGAATTTGATCGGCAGCAGCAGCGTCACCTGAGTAGTCGCCACAAAGCGTCCACTGATTCGGGCGAGCAGCGGTTGGCTGCAATCGCCAGAGCGGCTTGATGCCGAGCTTCAGACGCACCGATTCGTGCAATGCAGTCAGTCGCAGCGGTTCGGGGGCTGATGGATCGCTGGCGAGCTGATCGAAATCCGCCTGGGCCTGCTCCAGTTGCTGAAGTTCCCGGCAGAACTCCGCGTGTCGCAGCCGTCGCAGGGCCTCCAGCGGCGACTCTTTCTGATCCTGGGGCTCACAGATTGCCCTGAGCATTTCCGAGTCCGCAGTCCGGCCTGCGGCCAGATGTTCACCGAGCTCCAGCAGCGGTTGCAGGGCACCTTCTTCCGCAGGCAACCCAGGCCATGTCAGCCGAACGATTTCCGCGGCCGACAAACAGCGGTCAAACAACGCCACTTCATCGAATTCCAGACATCCGGCCAGACTGCCGTTGCCAGCGAGTCCCAGCCGAAACCGACTGTGCCGTTTGGGCGGCGCATACAGGCCATCCCACGGCACGGCGGCATACAGCAGGCCATTCACATACAACCGCAGCTGCTGGCCATCGCAGGTGCCTGCAACCGCCGTCCAGATGCCCTCCGGAATCTGCACGCGTGAAGAAATCGAGACCCCTGTCGAACCTTTCGGCTGGCCGATGGAAAACAGCAGCGTGTTGCAGGGGCGGAGCAATTGCAGGCACCAGCCAACGTTCACTCCATCACCCATTGACATCACGGAACAGACGGTGCCGTAGAAACTGTCTCCCGCGTCAGCCTCACCGAAGTGTCGCAGCCACGTATGGAAAGAAAAGGCTCGGCGAGTGGGTACCGAGAGACGTGCATGCAGAGCGCCCTGCTGCAGCCGAACGGCCTGCTTCCACGGCCAGCGTCCCTCCACAAGACTGAAGGCACCACGCCCCGTCTCCGACTGCGGCTGCTCCGGAGTAAGCAGGCCGATCAGCCCGGACTGATTGGCGAAGACTCCCGCTGGAGCGGTCGTGTCCTGAAACGTGTAGAGGCGGTCAAGGCCCGACATGCCGGCCGCGATCCGCTGCTGCCTGAGCCACTGACGCCACTCTGCTCCCTCACCCGGCACGATTTTCGGTCGAGACAGCAGCACACAGCTGATGACGACAAGGATCAGCACCAGCGGAAGAGACTTCAGAATTCGTGTCCAAAACAGCACGGGAAGCCTTCGGGGTGGGGAGGCGAAAGTGTTCAAAACAACGGCTCGGTCCCATCACCAAACTGTTTCACGTTCATACCGTGCCGCAACAGCATGGAGAGATAAAGATTGCACAGCGGAGTGGATCCGGACCGGTAGCTGATGTGCCGCCCGGACGGCAGTCCGTTTGCGCCACCGGCAAGCAGAATCGGGAGGTTGTCGGGGTCATGGCGGTTGCCATCCGAAAGCCCGGAACCAAACAGAACCTGTGTGTTGTCGAGGAGGGAACCGGTTCCCTCCGGGGTATTTCGCAGGCGCTGAATAAAGCCAACGAACTGTTCCACATACCAGCGATTGATTTTCTGGTAACAGCTGACCTTGTGGGGATCCTGCTGATGATGCGAAACACTATGATGGTCTTCCGGCACACCGAGGAAGGCGAAGCTCTGAACCGAGGAATCATTGGCCAGCATCATCGATGCAACCCGGGTGGAATCCGCTCTGATCGCAAGTGTCAGCACATCGAACATAGCCTCCATTCGCGAACGAAAATCGACCGGTTCGGCTGGGGGGTGTACTTCGTTCGCAGGCGGAGCGGTCGTGCCGTCTGCTCCTTTCGCTGCGGCCCGTTCGGCAAACCGAATGCGCGACTCAACAGCTTCGACGGCAGCAAGATATTCATCAAGTTTCACGCGATCATCACGTCCGAGGGAGGGACGGAGACTGCGGGCATCCTCAAGCACCAGATTGAGCAGGCGGGAGTTGGTTTTTCGGGATTGAGCTGTCGCGGCCGCTGACCGGCCGAACAGTCGATCAAACACCACACGCGGACTGCTCTCGGGCATCGCAGGCCGCTCCGCAGTCTCCCACGAGATCAGTGATGTGTACAGCAGTGTCACTCCGGTCGGCCGGTCCACACCAGTCCGCACCGGCTCAACTCCCAGAACAAGATTTCGTACCGGAGTCTGCTCGCCCGTGTGTGAGGCGATCAGCTGGTCCACGGAAATCCCGCCGGCACTGAGTTGTTTGCCGCTGGTTTTGTGAACAGGCAGGCCTGTAAGAAAATTTGCAGTCGCTGTTTGATGACCGCCGCCATCACGACTGTGCCGCTTGTCAAGCCCGGTCAGCACCAGCACATTACCGCGAACAGGTTCGAGTGGCAGCAGCGTGGGGCTGAGGGTGTAGTCAGGCCCTTCATCCACCGGCGTCCAGTCCTGCTCCCAGATACCGTTTGGAAAGAACATGAAAACGCTGCGCAACGGCGGAACAGGCTCGCGCGATGCAAACCGAGCAGCCTGCAGGGAAGGCAGGAACGGCAGGGGCAGCGCGGCGCCGCTGCCACGAAGAAATCGTCTGCGGGAGAAGGTCATCGGACAGCCTGTCGGTAACGAAATGGATAACTGAGTATAATCTCCTCGATCACGGCAGACGAGCGATTTTCGGATTGCTGCAGCCGCATCAGACAGCGATCAACCACACACAGGTCGAATCGTTCCAGTTCGCGTCCGAGTGCATATCCGAGCAGCCTGCGGCAGAATAACCTCAGGAATTGCTGGTGACGGGACTTCATCGCCTGACGCAGACCGCTCAGCCCCTCGATCCGTTCCCCCGAAGGCAGCAGCCCCGTGGCATCCACCGTGGCCGTGCCGTCGTTGCTCCGAAACCTTCCAATCGGGTCGAATTCCTCAAGCGTAAAGCCCAGCTGGTCCATCGTCTGATGGCAGCCCGCACACGCCGGATCGCTGCGATGCTGCTCCAGTCGCTCGCGCAGCGACAGCGGTGCGTCCGGATCCGCCTCCTCCGGCAGTGCCGGAATGTCCGGAGGTGCGGGAGGTACGGTTTCCCCGAGGATGGTTTCGAGGATCCAGCGACCTCGAAGCACAGGGCTGGTCCGACGTGGCCGAGACGTCGCCGTCAGCACGGCCCCCAGCGAAAGCACACCGCCCCGTGACTGGCCCGGCACCCGCAGCCGCGTCCAGTCTCCATCCACGGCAGGTAACCCGTAAAATTCCGCCAGTCGCCCATTGGCCATTACGTAGTCCGCCTCCAGCAGCTCTGTCAGCGGTCGATCCTCACGCAGCACGTACGAGACGAATCGAGACGCCTCCTGCTGCAACAACCCGGCAAGCTCCGGAGTCCAGTCCGGAAACTGCTGCGGATCCGGCTGCAGGTTGTCCGGACGGTCCAAACCCAGCCATTGCAGGCCAAACCCGTCTCCCAGGGAATCAGCCCGGGGATCCCGCAGCATGCGGCGGATCTGCCCTCGAATCTCCTGCGGATTCTCAAGCTGTCCGCTGAGTGCAACCTCCAGCAGCTCATCATCGGGGAGTGACGACCACAAAAACAGGGCCATCCGCGTCGCCAGCTGCTCCGGCAGCAGACGATAATCGCGGTCCTGACCCAGTTCCGGCTCGGTGACCATCAGAAAGGCGGACGACAGCAGAATGGCCTTCGCGGATTCTCCCACCGCCACGGCGAAGTTCCCATGCTCGCGGAATGCCTCCTCAAACACCGTCAGCAGACGTTCCATTTCGGCTGCCGCAGGGCGGCGACGCCAGGCCCTCGTTGCCACAGGCCGCAGACAGTCTTCGGCAGCTTCCCGCGCCGTCAGGCCATCTGCGGGCAGGAACCTCAGAATACGCGTGCGCTTCGAAGAACCCGCCGCCAGATCATCACTGATCGCCCGATCCACAGCGAAATGCACTGACTGCAGCCATGACTCCAGCAATGAAGACGAAGTGAACAGCGTCGCCGAACTGGTGTCGAAGCCTTCACCTCCCGAGCCTTCCGGCGGCGGCAACTGGTCGTCGCTGAGTTCCACGCCCAGCAGGTCGCGGATCGCGCCGCGAAGCTCTCTGCGCGTCAGCCTGCGCGCAGCTGCAAAGCCAATTCGCCACCCCACATCCTCAAAGTAGCGAGGTTCCTCCGCGTCCTCTGGGATCTCCTCGCAGAGTCCCGTCCGCGGTCGGCTGTCCAGCCAGTGCAGCAGTCGCTGTCGATCAGCATTCACCAGCCGTGGGCAGGAAGCTGGCGGCATCCTTTCAAGACGCACAACATCCGCTACCTGCTTCCAGAAATGACCGCCTGCGGAGACAGCATCCTCTGCCGTGCGAATGGAATTCAGATCGGGACCATTCATTTTTCCGCGATCATGGCAGCGGGAACAGGCGGCCTGAAGAATCGGGCGGACGCTGGATTCGAAACGTCGACTCCATGCATCAGCCTCCTGGATCGCCAGCTGCAGCTGAGCGGTGCGATCGGTGGCCAGCAGTTTCATCTGCAGCGATTCCTCGTAGACAGACAGCCCCTGGGGACCGGTCGGGGCTTTTCGCAACGTTACCGAAGACGGCTGACGAACGCCGGCCGTCAGCGCCTGCAGCTCGGTTATGGCTGCTCCACGAACTGGATCCGGACGCAGCCTGGCAGTTGCCGCTGTGAACCACTTCATGGCCTCAGGAACCTGACCCTGCTCGCGAAAACATTCGCCCATGCGGAACTCAGCGAGTCCCTGCAGAGCGGGGTCGGAAGCTGCATTCGGCAGAGTCCTGAGCAGCTCGAGAGCCCTGTCAGGATTTCCCGTAGCCAGCAGTTCCCCGGACTTCAGGAGTGCATCTCTGTCCTCTGGATGGTCTGACAGGTCCGGCCACGCTGTCTGCAGAATCTCTTCACCGGAAAGGCAGCGGGTGTACAGGGCGAAGTGTTCGATGTCGAAGCGTGCACAGCCGAGCCCGTTGCCGACGTAGCCCACTCGCAGCCGGGACGTTCGCGGCACCGGGATGAACGGTCCCTCACACAAGCGCCGCCCCGCCAGCAGCCCATTGACGTAGATTCGCACCTCCCGACCATCCCATGTGCCTGCGAGGTGCGTCCAGACCCCCGCCGGAATTCTGGAAAGTGCGGTCACCGGCAGCGCTGGTTCGGGTTTTGGTCGGCCCAACTGAAATGCGAGCGTATTGGCTGGAAACTGGAGCGAGAACAGGAATCCGTTCCAGATGCCGTCGCCCATGGCGGCGAGGGTCCCGCTGTGCATGGAGTTTCCGCCGAGCACAAAGCCCTGGCCGTGGTGCCGCACTCGAAACTCCACCGTCAGCTCCCGACGGACGAAGGCAGGCATGGCCTGCATCGGAACGTCTTCAAGCCTGACCGCCCGCAAACCTTCCTCGCGTCCCGCAACGATTCGTGGAGCTCGTCCGTTGGCACCCTCGAGTGCAGTGAAGCCGCCGTGCCATGCAGCAAGGTTTCTGGAATGCAGGTGCGCGTCTTCACCTGTGAAGACATAGCAGCGAGTCAGGAAGGGATCCCGCAGACGGCGACTGTGTTCCCGCTGCCATGCGGCCGAGGCGAGATGGGTCCCGGAAGCAAGGAAACGCGGGACGATCAGGACTATGCAGACGGTCGCCAGAACGATGAGCAGTGCAGTTCGCGGACGCGGGCGGATGCTTTTCAGGAAAACTGCCACAGTGACACCTGCTGAATCAGTCGCAGCCCCGTATTCAGCCGCGGAGTTTTTTCCAGTGTTCATCCCAGCGTTGGCGGAACACTTCCCGGCTGGCAAGGTGCAGTCGGATCAGGTCTCGCCGCAGATCCTCGGAAATCTCGCCGCTCCACGCATAAAACACCTGAGCCTGAATCACGCGTTCAAATTCCTGTCGCTGCCAGCGGCGAGCGGGGACAGGGGTTTTGGCTGCGTCGGCACCACCCGAATCGAGGTTGAGCCGTTCGAACGGCTTGCCGTCGTAGAATGCTTCCATGGCGGTGCCGTCACTGCCGAACAGTGAGAAGCACAGCATTCCGCGATCAAAATTCCCTTTCCTGAAGTCCACGACCACCAGGTGCCACACGCCTCCACGCGGATCGTCGACTTCATAGACGTGCCTGTCAGCAAGTTCCCAGCCGTTGGCCACGTAGCAGGCGCTCAGTTCGTGCCATGCGACCCACTGGGCCTGATCCACGGACACGAAGGCCGTGCATGGTCCGTTGGTGTAGTTCCACGCATGCACCCACCAGGACTCGCGATCCGCGACCTCTGTGGGGTCGGCAGCGGGAGTGAAATTCACCTTCTTCCAGCCGGCCAGTTCTTCGGGAAGGCTGCCGGCATCAAGAACCATGTCGCCGCGTTTGGGCCCCGGAATGGCGCTGGCGCGCCCGGATGGGAGGACATACTTGCCCGCGATCATACAGAGCATCAGCAGCACAAGACTGATAAACAGTCCAGGCTCGCGTTTACGTCGCGGAGCGGATTCTGTTGCCGGAGCAGCCATGGCGGGGGTCGCGGTACCAGTTGAGGAGCGGAAGGTGGGGTCAGTGGGAGGCGGGACGTTCAGCCACCAGCCGAACGTCCTCATCAACCATCAGATGAATCAATTCCTGAAATGTGAGTGATTGTGTCCAGCCAAGCCGGGAGCGGGCTTTCGCGGGGTTTCCCAACAGGCCGCAGGCGTCCGCAGGCCGCATAAAACGCTGTTCCTCACGCACGTAATCCCGCCAGTCAAGTCCAACGCGTTCAAAGGCGATGCTGAGCAGATCGCGAATCGTGTGTTCCTGACCGGTAGCCAGTACGTAGTCGCCGGGAGTGGGCTGTTGCAGCATCAGCCACATCGCATTGACAAAATCGGCTGCATATCCCCAGTCCCGGGCGGCGTCGAGATCACCGAGGCTCAGTTGTTTCTGAATACCGGCGTGAATTCGAGCCGCGGCGAGACTGACCTTGCGGGTCACAAAGTTTTCGCCGCGGCGCGGGCTCTCGTGATTGTAGCAAATGGCATTGCAGAAAAACAAACCGTGAGCTTCGCGGTAAATCCTGGTCATCTGCGTGGCAAATGCCTTGGCGCAGCCATAGGGCGACACGGGAGCGAACGGGGTGGATTCGTCCTGCGGACTGATCGCCGGACTTCCAAATATCTCCCGGCTGCTGGCATGCAGAAAGCGGGGTGGCTGAGACAGGTCGCGCAGGATTTCCATGATCCGCAGAGTACCCATGGCGGTGAGATCGCAGGTGCTCTCCGGAATCTCAAAACTCAAGCCCACATGACTCTGGCCCGCCAGATGATAGAACTCATCCGGCCTGACCTTGACGATGATCCGCCGAATGGTGGTGATGTCGGAAAGGTCTGCGTAGTGCAGGAATAAGCGTTTTCCGTACACACTGTCGTCAGCGTACAGACGACTGAGGCGGATTCGTTCCAGCGAGCTGCTCCGACGGACGACTCCGTGGACCTCATAGCCTTTCTGCAGCAGCAGTTCGGTGAGGTAAGAGCCGTCCTGTCCGGTGATTCCGGTGATCAGAGCGATCATGAGGGTGAGCCACCAGGGGAGGGAAAGCGAAGGTTCGGGCGAACTTATTTTCTGGCAGCCGCGAGAATGGCTTCCTCTCGGGCCAGCGTGAGATCGTGGTCAACCATCAGTGCAGCGAGCTGTTCGAGGGTTGTGGTGGCGGTCCAGCCGAGCTTTTCAGTGGCCTTCGAACAATCTCCGAGCAGCAGGTCCACCTCGGCCGGGCGGAAGTAACGTGCGTCGATTTCGATGTGTTCAGTCGGATTCAGCCCGAGTCGGGCGAAAACGATGTCGGCGAATTCCTGTACGGTCTGGGTCCTTCCGGTGGCCAGTACGAAATCGTCGGGTTCGCTGTGCTGGAGCATTCTCCACATGCCCTCCACATAATCCTTTGCGTACCCCCAGTCGCGTTTTGCAGCGAGATTTCCGAGGTAGAGCTTTTGCTGGAGGCCGAGTTTAATGCGAGTTGCCGCGCGGGTGATCTTGCGGGTGACGAAAGTCTCACCACGACGTGGACTTTCGTGGTTGAACAGAATTCCGTTCACCGCAAACATGTCGTAGGACTTGCGGTAGTTGACCGTCTGGTGGAATGCAAACACCTTGGCGCAGGCGTAGGGACTCTGCGGGCGAAAAGGCGTGGTTTCGGTCTGCGGTGTTTCGAGCACCTCTCCGTACATTTCGCTGGACGAGGCCTGGTAAACGCGAACGGTTTTCTTCTTGTTCAGCTGGCGTGCGGCTTCGAGGACATTGAGGGCCCCGCCACCGGTGGCCTGAAATGTGTAAGCAGGCTGATCAAATGACACCCGGACGTGACTTTGGGCACCGAGGTTGTAAATCTCGTCCGGCTCAAGATCGAGGACAAGATTTGTCAGACTCTGACCATCAGTCAGGTCGCCGTAGTGCAGGAACAGCCGGGCGCCCGCGTTGTGCGGATCGGTGTAAATATGATTGATGCGACCCGTAGTGAAGGTGGATGCCCGGCGCACAAGGCCATGTACCGTATAGCCCTTCTCAAGCAGGAGTTCGGCAAGGTATGAGCCGTCCTGGCCAGTAATTCCGGTGATCAAAGCGGATTTTGTCATGGGTTGCGCTGGAAGTCCTGAGGAGCGAAGCTGAAAGAGTTTCCACCCAGGTCGAGTTTCGGCCGGGGAACTGGTCTGCCATGTTTGGTAAGCTACTGCAGCCGTAAAACAGGCGGAATTTGAAAATCAATTCAACGGGTGCAAGAGCCGGTAAAAGTCTGATGATTTGTTGTTTCGTGACGAATGCAGCGAATAGGACGGCCGCCGCGTCCTACACGTTTCGCAGACTTTGATCACCGGATGCTGCCAGAAAGTCCTGCCAGGCGTCCCGAATCCCATCCTCCAGCGAAATCCGCGGCTGCCAGCCTGTCGCCTGAATGCGGCGGATGTCACACAGTTTTCGCGGTGTGCCGTCCGGTTTCGCAGGATCCGTGGTGATGCGTCCACGATACCCCACCACCCGCGCCACCAGCCGAGCAAGCTCCAGAATGCTGATCTCCGCTCCGCTGCCAACATTCACAAGATCAGGCGGGTCTGAAAGCTGAAGGAGGTGGAGGATGGCAGCGGCAAGGTCGTCCACATGCAGGAACTCACGCAGCGGAGTTCCCGTTCCCCAGATCCGGACCTCTTCCAGCCCGGCCACCTGCGCTTCATGAAACCTGCGAATCATGGCCGGCAGCACATGACTGTTTTCAGGATGGTAATTGTCGCCAGGACCGTACAGGTTGGTGGGCATGGCCGAATGATACAGAACACCGTGTTGTCGACGGTAGAATTCGCAAAGCTTCAAGCCGGCAATCTTCGCGATGGCGTAAGCTTCGTTTGTAGGTTCCAGCGGCAGCGTGAGCAGACTGTCTTCGGGAATTGGCTGTGGTGCCATCCGCGGATAGATGCAGGTGCTGCCGAGGAACAGAAAACGCTTCGTGCCAGCCTTCCAGGCCGCGTGCACGGCATTTCCGGCCATGATCAGGTTTTCATAAAGGAAGTCGGCCGGATAGGTACTGTTCGCCAGAATTCCGCCCACCCGAGCCGCAGCGAAGACAACAACCTCAGGCCGCTGCTCCTCAAAAAACCGATGCACCGCCGCCTGATCCGTCAAATCCAGCTCCGAGCGGGACCGCAGCAGCAGCCGCTCAAGCCCCTGCTGCCGCAAACATCGCACCACCGCAGAACCAACCATTCCGCGGTGACCAGCTACAAAAATGGAAGTCTCTCGATTAAGCATGCACGCACCAGAAAACGGAGAACGGCGGGCTGAAACGGGGTCAGGTGGAAACAGGATGGGCGGCACCCGGATGCAGCCCCGCGGAACACCGCGCCGCCGGCTGCTCCAGCACATCAATCAGCAAACTGCGAAATCTCTCAATACTCAGCGGCCGACTGTACTGCGTCTCCGCCAACTGCCGGGCTCGGAGATTCATCTCCCGCAGCCTTCCGGGATCAGAGGCTGCCTGACGAATGGCTGCTGCAAGCTCCTGAATGCTGCCGGAGGGCACCGCAAATCCCACCTGATGCTCGGAAATCACCCGCTGCAGTTCGGAACCTGCAGGCGCGTTGGTGAGGCAGGGGCGTCCCGCAGCAAGAATCCCATACAACTTGCTGGGCATCAGGCACCGTGAGAGTTCTGCAGCCAGCGGAACCAGATGCAGGTCCGCCGCGGAAAGACTGTCTGCAAGGTCCTCTCGAGGCTGATAGTCGTAAAAGCTGATGTTGGTGAGCCGCCGGGCGGTCACCTGATTCCGCAGTTCCGCCTCGAGTGCCCCGCGGCCCACGAATGCGAAATGGATCCGCGGATCATCGGACAACAGTTCAGCAGCCGCGACGAAATCTCCGAGTCGTTGAGTGAGACCCAGATTGCCGGAATACATCACAAGAAACTTGTCTTCCAGACCATGCTGCAGGCGGAATCGGCTGACTGCCCCGGTCGCAACAATTTTCTCTGTATCGGCCCAGTTGGGAATTACTCTGATCCTTGAAGGACAGACACCGTCAGCAGCCAGCAGCTGCCGCATGTCCTCGCTGAGTACCACCACTCGGTCGCATTTCCGGTAGACGTCAAACAGAGCCTTACGGAGTCGTCGCACTGCGTAGCCGTTGCGAATCTTTCCGATGGCAATCCCCACATCCGGATGTATGTCCTGCAGATATCCCACCAGCCGACAGCCCGTTCGCTGCTGCAGTCGTTGGGCCTCGAGGGCCAGCAGGAACGGATCCGTTTCGAAAACCACAACATCCGGTGCTGGCCAGTGCTGTAGTGCACGGCAGACGGACAGGGAGAAGGTGAGGTAATTCGCCAGTCTTCCCCAGAGCCGTCGTTTGGGAAACTTTGTGTGTCGCAGACGGTGAATCTGTACGCCCGAATGCTGACTGCGCGTTCGCCAGTCAGCCGGGGCCAGTGGATTAACACTGTTGGGCTGCCCCGCCAGCACCTGCACCTGAAACTCTGCAGCAAGCCCCTCACAGAGTTCCGTCAACAGTTGCCCAGTGGCTTCCATATCGGGCCAATAGGATCTGTTGAGAAACAGGATTCCGGGCTGCGAGGTCCGGGCGGCAGGGCTGTGCAGCATGAGGACGATTTCCGCAGCAGAACAAAGGGACTCAAAGCAGCGCGTCGCAGGAGTTCAGTCTGCCTTTTCTCTGGATTCGGATGCTTCATCACTCGCAGGATCAGTTGCTTCCACCGTGATGGCTGACGACTGCTGACGGGACTGACCTGCACGGTCATCTGAGTAGTACTCGGAGCCTTCGGTTTCCGTGTAGGAGTTGTAGGAACCGTATCTGCCGTAACCGTACTTGTAGTTGTAGTTCTTGTAGTAGTAGCGGTAGTCTGAGTAGCGGTAGTTGCCGTAACCGTAGGCATCGCGTTCTTCAACCCCGTTGATCACGATACCAGCCACAGTCGCACCAATATCGCGAAGCGATTCGATGGTGCGTTTGCCAAGTTCTCGAGTGTGGCGACTGAGACGCATGCACACGATCACGCCGTCCACGCGGGCCGCAACACCCGCCGGGTCGGTGACTGCGAGTACTGGTGGAGTATCCACGATGACGTAATCAAATCGCCCCCGCAGTTCTTCCAGCAGTCGTTCGTACTCGGGGCGTGCAAGCAGCTCCGCCGGATCCTTGGGACGAGGGCCGCAGGGAATGACATTCAGGTCCGGGACCTGCGTCGGCTGGATAACATCATCAAGCGAAGTGTTACCGCGGAGGACATCCACGACACCCTTCTTGTTATCGGCGCCAGTGAGCTTATGTACCTTGGGTCGACGCAGGTCGCTCTCAATGATCACCGTCTTTTTGCCGGACTGAGCCAGAGAGATGGCCAGGTTGAGTGCCAGCGTGGACTTGCCGTCACCGGCCGCAGGACTGGTGACAGAGATCACGCGGTGTTCGCCACCCAGGGCACTAAAGCAGACAGCCGTACGGATTGCACGGAACGCTTCCGCGGGTCGGGAACGCGGCAGATGCACGGAAATGGCGGAGCGGTCGAACTTGCTGTCCTCCGGAGCCGACTTCAGACGCTGCTCGGTGATGAACGGGATGTGCCCCATAATCGGTACGCCAAACTCCCGAATGATGTCTTCAGGTTTGCGGAACGAGCGGTCAGCCATCTCGATCAGGTACCCGATGCCCAGGCCGAACAACGCACCCAGGAGTGCTCCCATCCCAAGGAACCGCTCCATAATCGGGGAGATCTTGACACCTGTCCGTGCCTTTGAGAGCACCTGAGCCGTCACCCCGCCCATCCCGGCGTTGACCTGAACTTCGCTGATTGAAAGCGTGGTTTCGTTGAACAGGCTGGAAAGACGTTCGATTTCCGCCTTTTTGTTTTTGTCCTCAATTTCTTCCATCATCAGCTTGCGGGCCAGCAGGTCTTCGCTGTCTGCAAGGGCTTTTACGGCCTCCTGCTGCCGCTGAATGATGCTCAGCTGCTGTTCGAGCGATTGCAGGTAAACCGAGAGGAAGTCCTGTGCAGGCTCTTCTTCGGGCGCACCGGCTGCAGGTTCGCCGCCATCGGCAGCCCCTTGAGCTGCTCTTCCAGCCGCATCCACTCCTGCGATCTCCTGAAGATGACGGCGAGTCATCTGGATTTTCATCTGGAGTGCCTTGAGACGCGGGTGACCGGGCCCCAGTTCAGCGGCCAGTCGCGCTTCTTCAAGGTACAGCGGGAACAGCTGTTCGCTGACACCGTCAACGGAGCCACTTGCGACGCCCTGACGTTCGGAGTTGGGGCGTCCGTTGGTGACCAGAAGAATGATGGCTTCCCGGGCACCGCCCTTGGCGAGGGCATCCCTGAGCTGTTCGAGTTCGGCCTGCAGCTCCGCCTTTTCAAGTTCATACGAAGCGACTTTGGCTTCGGCGGAACGAGCCCGGATGCGATACGGGTTGTCGCCGTCCGTGGACAGATTGGAAGTCTCGCGAAACTGCGCATATTCCTGTTCGGCGTTACGGAGCATTTCGAGGAATTCGTCGCGGGCTCGGCTGAGGATGAGTTTGAGCTCTTCTGAGGCGTCCTTGTAGTTTTCCTTCTGCGCGAGCACGTATTCTTCGGAAGCCGCATTGGCGATGTCGCGGATGTCTTCCGGGTTGGTTCCGGTTACGGAGATCGAGATCACGCTGGGAGACAGCGAGCGGGCGGACAACATGCCGGCCATGGTCGCGATCGCTTCGTCCTCGGGCATGCCGGAAAGAGTCGATTTGCTGGACAGACCGTGATTTTTGTAGGCGGCCGAGAGCGTGCGAGGGCTTTTGAGCACGTAAACGGCATCGGTCAGGTCCTTTTCGGCCATCATGTCCCGCAGACGCGGGTCAGACTGGCGGTGAATGACCTGCACCATCGCTTCGGCGCGGTACTGGGGGACTTCGCGGTTCAGCATCATGTAGCCGACACCGGTGCCGAGCAGTCCGAAGAGAATAACGAACGACTTACGACGGCGAATAAAACCCACGAGATCCAGCCCGGGGGTGGTATCGTCGGCGAGTTTTTGTGCCAGCTGAGAGTCGATTTGTGCACTTGACACTAGTAATGCTCCGTTTGCGATTCAGGGGATCCTCCGACCATTTTTGGGGCGCGAAGTCGGAAGATCCAGAACGGATTCAAGTTTTTTGCGGAGGAAACCGGGGAATATTCGACTGATCGGGAAATCCAGCCCACATTCCGGTGGCGCGATCGGCAAGACGTGTGCGACGTCTTTGTCGATTATCGGTGTTGCGACTGTCCAGTGAAGTCCTGCTGATGCACACCCGGCAGAGACTCGCCAATCCCGGATGATGCTGCATCCGCTACAATCGATTCAGACTGCGCAATCGTCAAGAACTGCCAGCGCGATCTGTGAATCCACGCCACGGACGGTCTCCACGTGGCCGATGCGGTCCGGCAGCACAAATCGAAGCTGCCGGCTTTCGGTTTTTTTGTCCAGCAACATGCACCGCAGAATATCATCAGACCGCTGCAGCAATCCGGGTGGCACGGTTACGGGCAGCCCAAGAGCCAGCAGAAGCTGCTGCTGCCGATGGGTGTCTCCCGGGGAAATTCTTCCCAGACGCTCAGCCAGCCGGCTGGCACAGAGCATTCCGATGGACACAGCTTCACCGTGCAGCAGTTCTCCGTAGCCTGCCAGGGCTTCAAACGCATGGCCGTAGGTGTGGCCATAATTGAGCACCGCGCGGAGTCCGGTGGTTTCATATTCATCCTGCTCCACGACTTCGGCCTTCAGTTCGCAGCTGCGGGCGATGACGGTATTGAGCACCTCCGGGTCGCGTGCGCTGAGCCTGTCAGCGTGCTGCTCAAGATACTGAAAAAAATCCGCATCGAGAATCACGCCGTATTTGACGACTTCCGCCAGTCCGGAGCGATAGTCGCGGTCCGGGAGGGTTGCGAGTGTGACTTCATCGATCAGCACTCCGGAAGGCTGGTGGAAGGCACCGATCAGGTTTTTGCCTCGCGGATGATTGATTCCGGTCTTGCCTCCGACGGAGCTGTCGACCATTGAGAGGAGTGTCGTGGGGACCTGCACGAAACGCAGTCCTCTGGCGTAGGTGGCGGCAGCGAAGCCCGCCAGATCCCCGGTCACGCCGCCGCCCACAGCCGCGACGATTGTTCGGCGATCCGCGGACATTTCCACAAGGGCGTCGTACAGCCGCTGGGTGTGCTGCCAGGATTTGGAGGCTTCTCCGGAGGGCACGCAGACTTCGGCCACTTCAGCACCCGCATCTCGGAGCGAACGCGAAAACTCTGCCGCATGTGACGACGCGAGGGCAGCATCAGCGACCACGAGCGCCCGCTGACCGACAAGTGGCCCGATGGCAGGCCATGATTCCAGCGCGGCAGCAGCCTGCCGCAGCGCATGCGGTCGAATCACGATGGAGTAGCTGCGAGGACCGAGCTGCACTTTGACAATTCGACCCGTGTGGGCAGTTGTCACGCGAAACCTCTGCTTCTGTTTGCAATTTGCCGAAAGCGGTGCGTCTGAGTTGCATCATCGGCGCGGGATCTGTGAGATACGCGGTGCGGTGTGAAACAAATGTGCACCGTCACGATCCGTTGAATTCAGCCGATGTGGACTTTGGACATGCTTGCAAAGCGTATCATTCCCTGCCTTGATGTGCACGCCGGACGCGTCGTGAAGGGAGTGAATTTTGTGAATCTGCAGGATGCGGGTGATCCAGTCGAAATTGCCCGCCGCTATGAACAGCAGGGCGCTGACGAGCTGGTTTTTCTGGATATCACCGCCAGCCACGAGCAGCGTGGAATTATTCTGGATGTCGTCGCCCGAACTTCCGAAGTGGTCTTCATGCCGCTGACTGTCGGGGGTGGCATCCGCACACTCGATGACATCCGACGACTGCTGCAGGCCGGATGCGACAAAGTCTCCATCAATTCCACAGCCGTCCGTGATCCGGATTTCGTTCGCGAGGCAGCGTTGCGGTTCGGCAGTCAGTGCATCGTCGTCAACATCGACCCCAAACGCATCCGCCGGGATGGGCGGGAAATCTGGGATGTGCACATCAATGGGGGCCGCATTCCCACCGGTCTGCATGCGGTCGAATGGGCTCGCCGGGTTGAACAGCTCGGCGCCGGCGAAATCGTGCTCACCTGCATGGACGCCGACGGCACCAAAGACGGCTATGATCTCGAAATCACCCGCGCTGTCGCCGACGCAGTCTCCATTCCCGTCGTCGCCAGCGGTGGTGCCGGAAACGCTGAACACCTCTGCCAGGCTGTCACCACGGGCGGCGCCAGCGCAGCACTCGCCGCCAGCATCTTCCACTACGGAACCTGCACCATCCACGAAGTCAAAACCCGCATGGCCGCCTGCGGAATCCCCGTGCGGCTCTGAAGCTGGCTCAACCCGGATTCGCTCCTGCCGGAACCGACCATGTCAAACCGTCAGATCCTGGCAATCGTCAATCCCCGCAGCGGTCAGGGCCGGGCCGGAAAGCACCTCGATCAGTTAAAAGCCGCCCTCCAGCCGGATGGCTTCCTCGTGCACACCGCCGTGACCGAGCACTCCGGGCATGCCCGCAGCATCGCCGCGAACACCAATCCCAGGGAAATCTGCTGCGTCTGCGCCGTTGGCGGAGACGGAACCATTCATGAAGTTGCAGACGGCCTGATGCAGCTCCCCAAACCCCGGCGACTACCACTCGCCATCCTCCCGGCCGGCACCGGCAACGCCCTGGCGCTGCAGTTCCAGCTGCACTCTGCGGCGGACACCGCCCAGCGAATCCTCGCTGGCCGCATCCAGCCCCTGGATGTGATCCACGTTACCGCTCCAGGGCTATCAACCCACTGCATTAACCTTGTCGGCTGGGGAGCGGCCACCGATATCAACGTCACCGCAGAAAAACTCCGCTGGCTCGGACCTGCCCGCTACTCTGCCGCCGCACTCCTGCAAATCCTCAGCCCCCGGATACGACCGGCTCAGCTGTGCCTCGATGGACAACTCCTGACCGGCCCCTTCCTGTTCGTGATCGCCTGCAACACCAGATTCGCAGGTCATCGCATGCTCCTCGCCCCGGATGCCCGCTCCGATGATGGATTGCTCGATATCATCCTGCTCAAGCCCGCGTCACGTCTGAATCTGCTCCACGTCTTTCAGCGCGTGGCAGACGGATCCCATCTGCTGCTGCCCAACGTCGAATGCCATCGTGGGCAGACGCTGACAATCGAAACTCCCGCAAAACAACTGCTCAACCTTGACGGGGAACTCCGGGGGCACACACCGTTCACCGCAACTGTCATCCCCGGGGGCCTTGACGTGCTGGCCTGAGGTGGGATTTCGATCCGCGTGCAGTCACATTCCGCGGTGGCCGTCTGCGGCGCTGCCGGACCATTTTACCAGCAGCGAAGGCGGTGTTCGGCTCAGCCCCTGCTTTGGAACGCGTCGCAGTCGCGGAACTGGCACATCCAGTCCGTCAGCCGGCACTTCGCGCAGCGGCACAATCTCGTCCGGCCGCAGCGTCGCCCCCGATTCTGCGCCCACTGGTGCGTCGGAGGGACGCACGCCTGAATCCACTGCCAGCTGGAACCCAAAGAACGGAAAAGGCGCGTTGCTGTCCATCTGCATAAACGCGCCATCGTAACGACAGCCTGTCAGGGCTGTCGTCAGCAGACTCAGGAGCAACAGTCGACATCCAAACCCCATTCCAGATTCCTCAGCAATGCCACGGGCGGTTCCGAGAGCATACGCGGGGGCTGGGTTTCTGAGAAGTGGCGTTTGGCCGTCCGTCGGATGCCGCGTCGCTGTTTTCAGAACTGCGACCTGCGTTTAGTCCCTGCCATCCCGCCCTCCGGCAGTTTCGGCCGGACAGGCCACCGGGCAGGGCAGGGTGCCGCGGAAGAGCAACTGCAGGAACCCCGGACTGGGATGCTGAGACGACGTGAAATGGGGCGCACTGGGATATTTCCAGGTTCGCGGGGCTGTTTACACAACGCCGCGCTCACGTGAGAAGGTCACGCCCCGTGGCGAGCGGTCAATGGCGTTGGCTTTCTGGCACGACGCATTGCCGGGAGGGCGAAGCTGGGATGGTGAAACGGCGCGAGGGCGGGCAAATTGGGATGTTTCAGTCCCCCCGCTATCATCACGCCCGACTGCCCGAACGGATAACAAAAAACGTCCTGTGGCGAGCGATCGATGTCAATCGGTCGGTAACACCCTTGTTCGCTCCTGCCGCGCCGCTGGCCGCGGGGATACAAAATGATACCGGGGGATTGACATCCCCCGGACTCGCCGTGGCGCTATGGTCAGGGTGAAGTCTCAAAACACAACATGAACTGTCCTGACCACCGTTTCGCCATCCGAGGCTCAGACGCTGACTGCAGCAGCATCGGCGGACAGGGCATTGAGCAGCAGGCTGGTGAGCCATGCAGCCTGCTCGCCACTGCAGTTTTCCCAGGTGGCGTGCAGATCCGTGGAGGAATCTGAACTTTGCAGAGCCCGGCGAATTTCAGCCGCGCTGGCGGTCAGCGTGGGGATTTGTTCGGCAGGCAGGCCACGAGACACAGAGACGATGCTGGTGCCGGAGAACTGCAGCGTGAGCTGAGCGCCACCGAGCCCCAGCACATTGAGACCGATGCGGGTCGCGGGCGCGGATCCGTCAACGACGGACTGGCGACAGAAGTCTTCGAACCAGACCGGCACAGGCGTATAGTCCGGCCTGCGCTTGCCCCATTTGTCTGAGTTGCCAAATTCGATGTAGCGGTGAATGATCGTGCGGTCGATCGGTGGGCAGGGGAGGTCAGGGACGAGTCGCTTGGTGTTGCTGGCGTCGAAGGTGTTGTCGGTGGTTTCGTAGTTGGCGTAGGTTTCGGCATTCTCGCGGAACAGGGATTCAAACATCCGCTGATCTTCGGTGAGAGGCACATCGCCGGCATTTTCCGGTTCCGGATCGTCGGCGTAGAGCACTCCTGTGGACTGGTAGTAGTCGGCGCAAGAGTCAATCAGGTGGCGGGCGGTGGTGGGTACGTCGGGAACGAGGTGGAACGTCAGCCCGCGAGCGGCCGGATTTTCGAACAGACGGCACATCACGGCGGAGACCCAGTCGACCGGGATCAGGTTGCGGCGTTCCTGGCCGGTGAAGGCGAGCCGAATGGGTGTGCGGCGGCGACCATCGGGTCCGGGAGGAATGCAGGGGATGAGCATAGCCATGAGCCGCAGGTACACGAACAGACCGTGATAGGTATTGGTGTACCCGGTGTGTGAATCGCCGCAGATCACTGCGGGCCGATACACTGTCACGTGGGTGGGGAACGTGGCACTGCGAACGAGCGATTCGGCTTCGAACTTGCTGGCTTCGTAGTCATTGCGAAAGGTTTGCCCGGCAGCGAGGCTGCTTTCGACCACGACGTTGTCCTGCATGCCGGCGACGTAGGCGGTGGAGACATAATGAATGTCCCTGATGCCCGCCTGTTCACAGAGCTCCAGCATGTAGCGGGTGCCGTCGAGATTGGTTCTCCAGGGTTCGCCGCTGCGATCTGAGCCGAAGAATTCGAGGATTGCTGCGCTGTGGATGATGCTGTTGCAGTTGTTTTTGATCCATTCCTGATCGGATTCGCTGAGCCCGAACAGGGGTTTGCTGATGTCGCCGTCGAGCACCACCGGGCGCGGCAGGGGCCGCTGATGCTGTTGCTCCCAGTATTGCAGGATCTGCTCGATCCGCTCACGGGCGCTGGACCGGCGCGAGCCGCGTACGACCAGCGCGAGTTGGTGTCCATTCAGCAGCAGATCGCGAATCAGATAACGACCGACAAGTCCGGTGGCTCCGGTGATCAATGTGTACATTATGAAACCCGCCTGACCCTGTAACTTAAGGACAACCCGCCGGAGGCGGAATGTCCGATGCACGATAGTTGAAAACGCCCCGGCACAGACCGGACGCGATCACTATTCAATTTTCAAAACCAACTGCAATGGTGAGGGCGTTGCGAGTTGAAAATCGGGGCACTGGCTGACCGCCCGTGCCCCAAAAGATCTCCTGGCCTCAACAGCCACCGCACGCCACCCAAATTTCCGGTATTCACCGATCTCCAGATTCAGCCGGGAAAGTCCTCACGGAAATCTCGCCCACCCTGTCCAGATCGGACATTTTGTCAGATTCCGCACGGCTCGAAAAGTCAACCGGGGTGCCCGCGGCCGGAAATCCTTTCAAACTGGCTTTTCCGGGAATCCGGATGCCTGGCATCTCCCACCGGCCGCCCCTCGGATCCCGGCCCCGGAATTTTTCCACCAACCCCACACCGCTCCCGGGAAAACGCTGGATTCCCTGCCGAAATGGCGCATAGTCCGGGCGGCGGATCGCCTGCGGAAAAGTTTGTAGCCGACGGACCAGTCACATGCCGAGTTTTTCTGGCGTCATACCCCCAATCGTTTCACCACTCACTGCCGACGGCCAGTTCGACCCGGCAGCCATGGGAAACGTGGTGGAACATCTGCTGCTGGGCGGGGTTTCCGGCATTTTCGCACTGGGGACAACCGGGGAGGGCCCATCGCTCAGTTATCGCCAGCGGTACGAAATCATTGACCGTGTGTGCGAAGCGGTGCATGGACGCGTGCCTGTGCTCTGCTGCATCACCGACACCTGCCACGCTGAATCACTGCTGCTGGCCCATCACGCACACAGTTCAGGGGCTGCGGCCGTGGTTGCTGCCGCACCATTCTATTTTGATGCGCCTCAGTCTGCGCTGACCGACTGGTTCCGCCGCCTGGCCGATGAATCTCCGCTCCCGCTGCTGCTCTACAACATGCCCTCCTGCGTCGGCACGGTTCTCAGCCTCGATCTCATCTCAGAACTGCACACTCATCCCAACATCGCAGGGATCAAGGACAGCGGTGGCGATCTGAGGTATTTCCAGCAGCTGTGCGTGCAGTTTCGACGGCCCGATCGCTTTGCCGTGTTTATGGGTCCCGAGGAGTTGCTGGCGGACGCCGTGGCTCTGGGCGGTGACGGCGGAGTCTGTGGCGGCGGGAACCTGCTGCCGTCAGTCTACACGGGCCTGTACAGAGCTGCCGTGGACGGTGATTCGGCGGAAATCCACCGCCTGCATGCGATTATTCATGAGCTGTTTGAGACAGTGTACCGTGACGAACAGGGCCGTATGAAGCTGATTCCGGGACTGAAGCTGGCGATGGAGCATGCGGGGCTCTGCCGGCACTTCACAGCACCGCCGCTCCAGGACGTAAGTCCCGTGCACGCTGCGCGAATAGCGGCCGCTGTCGGCCGACTCATGGGCGCCCCGCTGGTCGCTCGAGGCTGATATTTTACGGCGGTTCTCTGGGAATTCCTTCGCCGGCCGCTACCATACGGGGCACAGTTTTCTGAGAGTGAGCAGCTGAGGACCGTCTCCCCGTAAGCCGGTTGCGATCTGCTCCCAGCCCGCCCCCCGGAGCTCCCCATGGACCAGGACGAAATTCTGCTCGACGCCGAAGAACGCATGGAAAAAGCCGTCAACGTGCTGCTCAATGCCCTCAAAGGCATCCGCACCGGACGTGCCAATCCGGGGCTGGTCGATTCGGTCCGTGTTGATTACTACGGTTCGCCCACACCACTGCGGCAGATCGCCAACATCAGCTGCCCTGAACCCCAGCAAATCCTCATCCGCCCCTTCGATGGCTCCACACTGGATGCCATTGCCCGCGGCATCATCGCCAGCGAACTCGGCATGGTCCCGAACAACGACGGCCGCGTCATTCGCCTCAACGTACCACCGCTCTCCACAGAACGCCGCAAGCAGATGGTTTCCCGCATTCGCGAGCTCGCTGAAGAAGCACGCGTGGCGATCCGCAATGTCCGCCGCGATGCCAATAAGCACGCCGATACCGCGGAAAAAGAAAAGACGATGTCCGAAGACGACTGCAAAGCCACAAAGGACGAAGTGCAGGAACTCACGAAAAAATACGAAGGCATCGTCAACGAAAAAGCCGCCTCGCGCGAAAAGGAAGTCATGGAAAACTAAGCGGTTTTCCACAGCCGGCCGCATGTTGCGGCTCAGCATCAGCCTCGTCAGACCCTCTGCCCCCGCAAGGTGCTCCAATGCCGCTTCAGGATCGCCGTCGTTTCCTGACATCCGCTGCTGCTGCCGGACTGCTCAGCGTGCCGGCTGCTGCTGGTGCCCGCCCCCTGCTCACCCCAACGCCGCTTGCACCGGCCAGCAATACTCCAATCGACCAGCCCGGCATGAAGTTCGGGCTCGTGACCTATCTCTGGGGTCAGGACATGGACCTCCCCACGGTGATCGAAGCCTGCACAGGCTCCGGGCTCACGGGCGTTGAGCTGCGGACGGAACACAAGCACGGCGTGGAACCCTCCCTCACCAAAGCACAGCGGCAGGATGTTCGCAACAGGTTCGCTGACAGTCCGGTCACGCTCGTCGGCTACGGATCCAACGCTCAATTCCACGAAAACGATCCCGCCAAACTCAGGGCCAACATCGAACTGGCCAAACAATACATCCAGCTGATGCATGACTGCGGTGGTTCAGGTGTCAAAGTCAAACCCAACAGCTTCGTCAAGGATGTTCCTCGGGAACAAACCATCGAACAGATCGGCAGAGCACTCAACGAAATCGCAGCCTACGGTCAGCAGTATGGCCAGCAGATCCGCGTTGAAGTTCACGGACCGGGCACCAGCGAACTGCCGGTGATGAAGGCGATCTTCGACGTGGCCGACCATCCGAACGCCACCATCTGCTGGAACTCCAACGCCGAAGACCTCAAGGGTGATGGACTCGAGCACAACTTCCGACTGGTCTCCGGTCGCTTCGGAAAAACGGCCCATGTTCGCGAACTGACTGGCACCGACTACCCCTGGGCCCAGCTGTTTGGATTGTTTCGCAGCATTCAATACGACGGCTGGGTGTTGCTTGAAGCCCGCGGGAATCCAGCCGACAAAGTCGCCGCACTCATCGAACAGCGACAGGCCTTCGAAAAACTGGCCGCAGGCTGAACCGAGGCCACCGTGGCTCAAGGAACCTCCATTCGCCGGCAGCTGATGCTTCCCCTGCTGGCAGGTTTCTTCGCCGCCATTGCCGGTATTTCCGGCGTATCAGCATGGCTCCAGTCTTCCCGGGCGCGTGCGGAACTGGAACGCCGCCACGACGAAGCCGTACAAGTGCTGCAGGATGCCGCCTGGCCCTTTACGGCCGCTGTCGTACGGCAGATTGCCGGTCTTACAGGGCAGGACATTGTTGTCCGGGAACCGGGGAGTGGTACGATCCTCGCATCACTCAACTCTGTCCCCGAGGAAATCGCCGCACTCCTGCACCACCCACCGTCTGCTGCTATCGGCAGCACAGAGGCTTTCGAGCTGCGGAGTGGTGACGACGTTTATCGTGTGCGTCTGCTGCGTCCACGCTGGCAGCCACAGGCCATTTTGCTGGTGCTGCTGTCACAGCGGACCCTTGACGAAGCGTGGTGGAACGCCGTCTGGCCTCCAGCCGCAATCGGTGGTGCCGCGATGCTGGCCATCCTGCCATGGCTCATCACCATTACCGGTCGCTGGTCAACTCGACTCAGACACATCCAGCGTCAGGTGGCCGAGATTGCCCGCTGCGATTCGGGGTTGTCTGCGAATTCCGGGACAGGCCCCGATCAGGGGGACGAGCTGGCGGCACTCGTCAATGACGTCCAGGCGCTCGGCGAACGCCTGCACGCGCTCCAGGAACAGCTCGTGCAAACCGAACGCGAGCAGCTCATTGCACAGCTTGTTCAGGGTTTTGCCCACCAGTTTCGCAATGGCCTTTCCGGGATCTCACTGGCACTGCAGCTGCATCTGAGCCGCTGTCGGTCGACCGACGACCGCTCGCTGCAAATTCTGCAGCGGCAGCTGCAACTGCTTGAAACTGAGGTTCGCGGGCTGCTGTCTCTGGACCGCCGCGCTCAAGGTATCTTCGCCGAATTAGACCTTGTACCGCTGCTGCAGGACTGCGTGAAACTCGTTGAACCCTCGATCGAGCACCATGGTTTGCAGCTGGAGCTGGCAACGCCGGCCAGCCTGCCTGTTGTGGGGATTCGCGACAGTCTCCGTGCGGCCTGCGTGAATCTGCTGCAGAATGCGGTGGACGCTGCAGGTCCCGGCGGTCGCCTTCGCGTGCAGCTGCTGACAAATTCCGGCCATGCCATCATTCGCATCGCAGACAACGGTCCGGGACCTGCCCCCGAAGTGGCCGCACGGATGCACGAGGCCTTCGTGACGACCAGGCCGGAAGGCATCGGGCTGGGCCTGGCAATCGTCACCGCCACTGCCCGCGATCATCGCGGCTCCCTCACCTGGCGGCGCGAACACGACTGGACGGTTCTGGAACTCAGTCTCTCCAGAGCATCCGAGGCAGTTGGTGAAGGCGGTGGCGTATGAGCCGTGTGCTGATTATTGATGATGAACCAGCACTCTGCTGGAGTCTGGCGGAGGCGCTGCGGCAGCAGGGACACATCGTGCAGACAGCGGGCTCCGTAGAACAGGCGGGGCAGCGTTTCGGCGACTTCAGCCCCGAAGTGATCGCCGTCGATGTGCGGCTGCCCGGTGTGGACGGGCTGACCGCGCTCAGCGCGTGGCGTCGGGATCGCCCCGAGATTCCTGTGATTGTGATGACCGCTTTCGGAGACCTGCCCACCGCTGCACGCGCCTTTGCCGAAGGTGCCTTTGACTACCTCGTCAAACCCTTCGACCTGCACGCCTTCACCGAGGTGATCGCCCGAGCTCTGCAGCGGGAGCCGATGGAAACAGCCGCAAGCTTTGGGACGTCCGATTCCGAACTGACCGGAAGCAGCCCGGCCATGCAGGCCGTATACCGACAGCTCGCACTCATCGCCCCCACCCCCTATCCAGTACTGCTGCTCGGAGAAACCGGCACTGGCAAGGAACTGGCAGCCCGCGCCATCCACCGCCACAGCCGAGTCGCCGAGGGGCCGTGGATTACAGTCTGCCCTGCGGCTCTTAATCCGGCACTGATTGAGAGCGAACTCTTTGGGCACGTCCGCGGCGCTTTCACGGGAGCTCAGGAATCCCGCACCGGACTCTTCGAAGCCGCTGCCGGTGGTACCCTGTTTCTCGACGAGATCGCCGATACACCGCTCGCCGTGCAGGTGAAACTTCTCCGGGTGCTTGAGACGCGACGCTTCAGCCCTGTGGGGAGCGGTGAGGAGCGAACAACCTCCGCCAGAGTGCTGGCGGCGACCCACCGCGATCTGCCGCAAATGATCGCCGCCGGAACATTTCGGGAGGATCTGTATCACAGGCTAAGTGCATTCACGGTGCAGCTGCCGCCACTGAAAGACCGGATGGAAGATCTGCCGCTGCTTGTCGAACGCCTGATCAGACTGGCGGGCGAGGATATCCGACCTGCCGGTATCGCCCCGGATTTTCTCACCGCACTCAGCCAGCGTGCGTGGCCCGGCAACATTCGTGAACTCCGCAATGCCGTCGACCACGCGATTGTGATGGCCCGGGGCCGCGTAATCCACGCCGAACACCTGCCAGCCGCTCCCCGGAGATCACAAATCGAGACACCCGCAGACACTGCTGCGAATCCGGATCAGAAACTCGCAGAGGCCGTCGCCGCGTGGGTCCGCAGCCAGTTGGATGCCGCTCCCGATCAGCTTCCGGATGGCCTTTATGCGGTCGCCCATCAGCATCTTGACACAGCCCTGCTCCCCACGGTCATGCGACTGACCCAGCAGAACCGCACCGCCGCCGCACGCATCCTGGGACTCGATCGAGCCACCCTTCGCAGCCGGCTGCGGGGAATCAGCGGTGGCGAAATCGTCGGGGGTGAAGAAGATTGAGCACTCTGGTGAGCCGGGCCGGAAACGCGATGAGCCGCAGGGCGGAAGCCCGATGAGCCGCAGGGCGGAAGCCCGCGGGTAAAGACTGCTGCAGCGCGCTGTTGAAGGCGCTGGCATCGCGTGTTGTTGCATTGCAAAGCACTTACCGAGGGCTTCCGCCCACTAGCATTGGCTTTCTGGCAATCGCCGCAAAAAGGGCGGGCGAGGCTGGGATGGTGAAACGGCGCGAGGGCGGGCAAATTGGGATGTTTCAGTCCCCCCGCTATCATCACGCCCGACTGCCCGAACGGATCACAAAAAACGTCCTGTGGCGAGCGGTCGATGTCA
>JBEAUF010000171.1:0-7680 GCA_041161565.1 Planctomycetota bacterium
GAAGCTCCTGCTGAGCCGCATCCCTGCCGCGAGCGTTTCTTCGATCCCCGCTGCGCCGCAAAAACGCTGGCAAGCGATCATAGCGTGGACCAGCGTTCAGCGGCTCGGCAGGAGCCTCGCCCACCCAGGTCTTCACCCGTCTCTTCACAGAATTTCAGAGAAAGCCAAGGCCATTGGGCTTCCGCCCTTCGCTCAGGATCCCGGCAAACAATGTCGACAAATACATTTGCCGCCGGATTGCAGCCCGCGAGCTCGTCGTGCGACTCACCACTGCCTGGCGGATGACCGTTTCCGTGTGCTGGCGGCTTCTTATTCACCGCGAAACAGACCGCAGGCCACGTGGCCGCCGAATCCCAGAGACAGTTTGCCCCAAATCGCTCCGGCTGAAACGGCTCCGCTGGTCGCAGCCGCAGGGATCACACACCGCGGATCCTGGCTGCTCAGGTTCACCGTGCCAGGGTGCCGGGAATTGACAATTCCCGCCGTCAGCAACGCGGTTTCCACACTGCCTGCGGCACCCAGCAGATGCCCTGAAGCCCCTTTCGTCGCAAAACACAGGGGCAGGCGATCGCCACAGGCCCGCACGATTCCACGGGCCTCCACAAGGTCGTTTGTTTCTGTCCCCGTACCGTGCAATGACATCACATCGGGAACGAAGCCAGTCCTGTTGCGGCAGCGGGACAGCAGCTCAGCGACCGCGCCCCCGGATTCGTTCATCTGAGTAATGCCGGTGGGGTCGGAGAGCCAGCCTCCGCCCAGCACCTGCGCCAATGGTCGAACACCGCGACGACGGGCGTGTCCGCGGGATTCCAGAATCAGCACCGCCGCTCCATCACCAATCACAAAGCCATCGCGATTCACGTCGAACGGTCGACAGGCTGTCGCAGCATTCGCAGAGCGTGTCAGCACCTGCAGCCGATGAAAGGACGCCAGCACGCTGGAACGCAGTGCCGCGTCAGCACTCCCGACAATACACAGATCGCATTCGCCCGCGTGAATCAAGGCTGCCCCCTGCAGCACGGAAATCAGCCCGGTCGCACATGCGGCCACCGGACAGATCAGGGGACCTTCGGTTTGCATCAGCTGAGCAATCAACTGGGCTGCGCTGTCCGTAGTAAAGGCGCGACCAAAGGCTGCGGCGAAGGCCGCATCGGACAGCCCGGCTGCAGACTCAGAAGAATGCCTGAGAGCGATCTGCAGTCGTTCGGCCGTTGCCAGGCCGCCCTTGCTGCCTCCAAACAGCACACCTGTACGCTGCGGCTGGGTGCACGACCAGGTCAAACCTGCCTGCTGCAAAGCCTCGGCGAGTGCCAGTGTGGTCATCGCGAGCACTGGTTCATTCAGCACGGCTGAACACAGATCGCCCGTCAGCTGTTGGAGAACCGGCAACCTCCGACAGGACTCGCGCACCCGCTCATGATCCACCGGTGCTCCGTGGAGCTGCAGACCGGGAACCCGGGTGAGCAGTTGCCCGCCGGCCAGTTCGTCCGGAGTCAGACTGCGACAGGCTGATGGGCCATTCAGCAGCCGCTGCCATGCAGACCTGAGTCCGATTCCCAGGGGACACACCACCCCCACACCGGTGATGGTCACCTCGCGGTCACGACCGGACTGACAAAAGCTGAGCACAGCGGTCCTCAGCTGATTCCGGCGATGGCTTTGGCGAGTTCGTAGATTTGTGCCGCTTCGAGCACACGGTCGCTGGCTTCAAACAGGGAGGCAACAGCGCGGCGGTGCACCTTCATCTTCAGGCCACCAACGCCCAGAGCACCATAGCAGGTGACTCCGTGACGCACTTCGGCTTTGTCGCCGGGTTTGACATCCCCAAGCCCGGTGGGCGGGACCGCGTTGAGATCCGCGACGGCCTGCAGTCCGGAAATACGCCCGAGCGCTCCTTCCGGCAGGAAGCAAACCCCAGCTGCTCCGGCCGCGATAATCACCTGCTGTCCCTGACATAGCGCTTCACACTGTTCGGCTGTTTCAGCAGCCGCCGGGGTGATCTGAGCGGATGGCAGACGGGCGGTGATCGCTTCGCAGGCGGCAACCGATCGTTCGCGACTGCGGGACACCAGCGTTACTGCGGCGTTTTCCATGGCCAGCAGTTCAGCGGCCCGCTGACCGACCGGACCAGTCCCCCCCAGCACCACAGCCCGCTTTCCGGCAAGTGTCGTGTGCCTGCGCAGACTGGCAACGGCCGCGGCAGCGGTGGTGTTGCAGCCATTGGAATCCATCATCACGGACACCCGCAGCGGTCCAAAGAATGTCTGACGGACCTGTTTTAACAGGGCTTCTCCGGCAGCGGCAGAGCTGCCACCGATAAAGATGGCCGTGTGCTTCAGATCGGCGGGGCCGCGAGTGAACATGGCGCCGTGCACCAGCGGCGTAACGGTCTGCGGCGTAACACCGGAATAGGAAAAGAGCTGCGCAACACCCGCATCCACCGCCACCACGCGATCAAAGACACTGGGCTGAGCATCGGTATCGAACTGAATCAGAATGGTTTGCATAAGCACACCGGCCGGAAATCGCTGCAGACTTTGGAATAAAGATGTACGCCCGAACCGCACGGGGCGGATGAACGCAGCAATCATATCCTGACTGCAGACTGCAAACATCACAGCGGCCAGCGGAATTACCGGGTTCCTGAAATTGCTGATCCTCAGGAATGTTGCGGCGGCTCGCCAGGCAACTCCTTCAGCCGCACTGACGCCCTGTACAACCCCCAGCCCATCGCCACGGTCAGCAGGACAGCAAGTCCGGTCAGCAGCAGCGGATTGTTCACAAGTTCAAGGGGCCTGACAGGTTCCACGGGCGGTACAACAGAGCGAAATTCCACCACTCCAGCGGTCGCCGGTCGCGGCTTTTCCCCAGCCGCCAGTGCTGCTTCGAGCACCCACAGGTTGTGCCGCGGCGCTGCAGCCCGGTCGTCGCCGTACAGCAGCACGAAGTTCCGTTTGGGCTCGGCCAGCCAGATCATCTCAGACACCGGCCCCGCAAGTTCCAGCCCCAGCCCCTGCAGTGGCGGACCAGCCCCGTTTTCAATCCGCAGACGCCACTGTTTGCGGCGTGCTGACGGACAGTCCAGCGTCAGCTGAGTGTCATGCAGCCGACCAATGTCAATCTGTCGCAGTTCAGCACTGCAGTGGGTCTGCCAGCGGTCAGGTTCACCCGGCACAAAGTATTCAAGATGCGCGGTGCGGTTGAAATTGCGGCTGGAAGTCCGCAGCGTGACTTTCGAGAGCGGTCGGCGGCTGGCGGCGAAGTTCACCAGTGTTTCATGCGTCTGCGGGTTCTGCTGGACGTCGAGGGATTCCGGCGACCACGAGTCCAGTACCGCTGCCGCCTCTTCCACCTCAGCCGACTGCGTGTGAAACTCCAGCCGGTCAATGCGAATCGGCCGCCGCTCCTGCAGCACCGATTCCGTTCGCTGTGTTTCCGTCGCCCCGGAAAATGTGCGTGTCAGTTCCTTCAGTGTGGATTCCGCTGCCGCCACTTCCTGATCAATCACAATGCAGAAGCTGCGGGAACTGCCGCTGTTGAAGCTGACATCCGTCTGCCGCACATTCATGAACTGCGAATAATCATACAGCAGAGCATCCTCCACGAGCAGTGGTCCAGTAGTATCGGTGCCGGCGTGAACGCGGAGCCGCAGTTCAAAATTCCGCAGCGGCGTGAAGAGCGTAAGACCTTCAGGCTGCGGATCACCTTCCTTCAGCAGCACGACAATTTCCAGAGAACCATCGGCCTGCGGACGCAGCTGGGCGTCTTCAGCCACCCAGCGACGCTGCAATTTGCGGACCTCAGACCGCCGCACCGGACGCACCACAAACGGGACCGACAAACCTCCCGCATCGGACAACAGCAGATCCGGCAAACCATCCCGCGTCTGTTCCCAGATGGCAGCGTCAAGCCTGAGAGCCGCCAGCGCAGGCTGCCCGGTGGGTTCGGTTGTGACCGGTCGCAGACAGCGATATTCGGGGACCTCCGGTGTTTTCTTCGCCGGGGAATCCTGGCAACGCCCGACCGCCGGCAACAGCAGCAGGGCCAGTACCAGACGGCCCATTGCGAGTTCAACAAAGCGAATCGGCATCATGCTTGTGTCTCCGTGGCAGGTTCGGGAGGCCGCGTGGATCCGGAAGCCTCAGTCGAAAATGTGCGGCGGGATCGCAGATACAAAAACGAACCGCAGATCACCAGTCCTCCAAGAATCATGAAGGCGACAATCCTGTACAGGGCATCGAGATGCGCGAGGTCTGAGAAGAAGACTTTGAAGGCCACGATCGTGAACAGCCCCAGCCCGAGGTAACGCTGCTGCCGTTCGTCCTGCTGAATACCCCGCAGCAGCAAACCGAGTGCAAACAGCGACCAGAGAATGGAGATGCCTCCCGCTCGCAAACCCCTCACGTACTGATACAGCAGCGTATTCACCTCCAGAGTGCTGTAAACAAACAGCGTTCCCAGCGACGCCAGTCCCATCACCGTAGCCACCTTCGCCGCATCCTGAACCTTCGCAGACGTGCCCCGCATGAACTGCGCTGCCCATGCCAGGAAAGCAATAATCGCTGCAAAATCCAGCAGCCGGAAGAATGCCGAACCCGCTCCCCACGGCTGTTCGTAACGCAGCATCGAAGTCAGGCCCCAGGAAGGCAGATCGTGGATCAGAAGCTTCAGGAAGATGGCTGCCAGCAGCATCCCCGCGATCGCCACCGCAGCCTCCGACAGACCTCGCACCGACTGCAGCAGCACCCAGACAGCCACCGCCACCCAGATCACAGTGATCCCCGGCAGACGCAGACCGTCCAGCAGTCCGCCCATGGTGCGATTCCATTCGAGCGTCAGGTACAGGAACAGCATTCCCACGAATGCCACCGCAGCAAATGCCGTCAGACTCTTCGCCGGAATCCATGCCGGCACATCTATCGAATCCGCCGCGGAGCCACCCCTTTCCTCCTCACGCAACAACAGCCAGCGGCCCGCCGCGAACGAAGCAATCGGCACGCCACAGGTGATCAGACGCTCCGCAAGAGCCCACAGATAATCACTGAACGCCAGCCCCACAGCCGTGGCCCCGCCGAACTGAGCATGCAGATCGAGCACAGCAAAACGGAACAGCACGAACAGATACAGAGCACCCGACACCAGCCGCAGAAACTGACTCTGCAGACGGCCAGCCGCCCAGAGCATCACCAGTGCCTGCAGAGCCCAGCTGACCGTGATCCACTGACCACTGAGCAGAATTGGCATGGTGATCGATACGAAGAACGACGACAGCGACAAAAAGCCAATCAGCAAACCCCGATCAGGATTGCGATTCCGCAGCACCCACGTGACGTGGCCCAGATACCACGCCGCCAGCCCGAGCGACACGGTTGCGGTCCAGCGACTGCCATACTCCATACCGATCAGACGATGGCTCATCCCAAAAAACACACCCGCGTTCAAAAACAGCATCAGCACATCCAGCAGATTCGCCGGCGTGTCCTCGCGCAGCCGATGCACAAACACCATCGTTGAAAACAGCACGAAAAAGGCCACCAGAAACGGCTGCACCTGCCAGAAATGCTCGGCTGACACATAACCCCGAAAGGATGCCCACACCAGCACGTGATGACACACAAAGCCCAGATAACCCAAAAGCGGCCAGCGCCGAAATGCGGAAACCCCGAGAATCCCCGTGCCCAGCACCAGCAAATACGTATACAGGCCCGGATAATTCACCGTTCCCGCAGAAAGCATCACTGGTGTCAGATAGCCGCCTAAAGTGCCCAGCACCGCAGTCAGCTTCGAATCAAACAGCAGCGTGATGACCCCGGACAGCAGCGTCACCAGCATCATCATTCCAAAGGCCAGCGGCAGACCCACAAGATGATATAACCCGTGAGACGCAAAGACGCTGAAATACAGCGTCGCAATCCCGCCACCCAGAAAGCCCTGACCGATCAGCTGGTAACGCCCACCCAGCAGCCTCGAACCACCACCCAGCATTCCCAGCCCCGCACACCCCGCCAGAACCACTCGCGCCAACGGTGACAACAGGCCGTTGTCAATCGAATACTTCACAAAGAATCCCATGCCAATCACCAGCATCAGAATCCCAATTCGCAGCAGCCACTGACTAGCCACCGCAAACTCCAACGATACACCCTCCGGCAGATTCTCTTCACCCACCACAATCCAGTTACGAATCTTCCGCAACACATCCTTTGCCGCCGTCTCAAAGGCACTCGGCTGAACCGGCTGCGGAGGTGCGGCAGTCCTTGACGACACCCGCGGCGCACTGCCAGCGGCAGGCTGCACGGTCGCCCCAGGCTCGCTCGCAGCCACCGCCGCTACCGCTTCCGCTGCCACCGTGACAGGCCCCTGCGGACGAACAGGCTCAGAGACTGCCGGCCTCGCCGCCTGCACCTCCGCTGCCTGCGCCACAGTAGCCGCCGAGATCTTCAGCTCACGCACAGGCCGCACTTCTTTGCTGACAGCCGGAACGGGTTCAGACACCACAGCCGGACGCGGCGCCGCAGTCACCCCCGGCACCACCCCCGGCACCACCTCCGGCCTCGCCTCGGGAACCGCCTCCGGTACCGGCTCCACCGCCACCTGAGCCCGATGCAGCGCTGTCTGCAACTGCCGCAAAGACTGCCGCTGGTCCACCACCATGTCGTACACAGCCTTCAGCTGAGCCGTCATCTGCCGACTCAGCTCGCCCTGCCGATCATGCAGCTCGTTCACCCGACGGCTGACACTCAGCAGCAGGAACGGCAAGGATAGCACCGCGACCAACCCCACCCCCACAAACAGCACTACAAAGAAGAATTCGGCCACAGCTGGTCACTCCCCGGATTTTCGTTGCCCACCCACGTCCCGTACACACTGTTCCGGCCATCGCCCCGAGCCACCCTGCGGCGGCCGACCAGGCACGAGGCACGCAATCCCTGCCAACCCTGATGCAGCTTGCGTTCCCTTTTCTCAACAGCCCCGCAAAATGCAGGAAAAGCGGACATTTTTTCAATCTTCCTGATCAGAAACGCTTGCTTCGGGTGATGGCAGGCAAATTTTGATCTGCCAATGAGCGTTTTATGCACAGCAGTAATGAAAGAATCCGGAACTAACCTCGGGCCCAGCATCACAAAACGGCAACCCGCAACTGAGCCGCAGGGCGGCAGCCCGCGGGTAAAGGCCCCCCCTACGCTCTGCGAACGCTCCTGCAGCTCAGACACTTCGGTGGACAGTGAGAAATGAGAAGTGAGAACCGAAGTGTTCCCGTTGCCGTACCCTATTCCCCACTTCCCGCCTCCGGCAGCAGGACCTGTGAAACACCCTCCCCAGGCCTGGGATGGCGAAACGATGTAAATAAGGGCGATTTGGGAGGTTTCAGTTCCGCCTGCCAGTTGAAATCCCGGGGCCGGATTGAGTCACGAAAACGCAGTGTGGCATGCAGGCAATGTCAATCGGCCGGTGCGGCCCTGGTGAGCTCCGACTGCGGTGTTGGCCGCGCGGGCACGCACCGTTACCGGGGGATTGACATCCCCCGCACGCCCTGTAACGGTGGGCGGAGTCCGAACAACGACTTCCGGTGTTCTTAACACCGTTTCGCCATCCCTCCCCAGGCCCCTGTCCATTTTTGTTTCGTCACCCCACCGCGGGCCTGTGCTGAACAGCCCCTGCGCGGTGCGGAGACCACAC
>JBEAUF010000207.1:0-9272 GCA_041161565.1 Planctomycetota bacterium
AGGGTCCGTAACCGCGCGGGCAGCACCGCTTCAGGAACGCACCAGGGCCGCACTGGCCGATTGACATCGGCCGCACGCCACACTGCGTTTTCGTGACTCAATCCGGCCACGGGATTTCAGCTGGCAGGCGGAACTAAAATCTCACAATTTGCCCTTGCTTATTTGGTTTCGCCTTCCCGACACCCCGGATACCAGAAAGCCGGGAAAATTGGGCGGAAGCCCTCGGCAAGTGTTCTGCCACGGCAGGGGCAGGCGATGCCAGCGGCGTTGGTGATGTGTTTGCAGTGCTCTTTACCCGCGGGCTTCCGCCCTGCGGCTCAACACTTCTTCCGCCCTGCGGCTCAGTGCTTCTGCCGCCCATGATCAGTCGTTCAAGCCCCACACTCCATCCCAGCGGACGAAACCTTCGATGGCTTCGTACTCGGCCAGCCCCAGCTGATTGTATTTGGCTGCGGTGGCTGCGTTGCGTGCTTCGGCGCGTTGCCAGAATTCGCGTGCGTCTGAACCGGGGAACAGGGCGCGGTCTTTTTGGGACTGGTGCTTGAAGATCGCGTCGCGTTTGCGGCGGACTTCCTGGGGGCTGATTGGCACGGCCATTTCGATCTGATGCACGGGCCATTCCTGCCAGGCGCCGCGGTAGAGCCAGACTTCGCAGTCGCGGTACCAGTCATCATTGCGCACCTGGTCGCAGGCGAGGATGATGGCTTTGAGGCAGACGCGGTGTGTGCCGTGGGGATCGGTGAGGTCGCCGGCGGCGTAGATCTGGTGTGGTCGCAGTTTTCGCAGGAGTTCGACAATGATGTTGATATCGGCGTCGGTGAGCGGTTTTTTCTTGACACCGCCGGTTTCATAGAAAGGCATGTTGAGGAAGCTGAGGTTGGCAGCGGGGATGCCGCAGCAGCGAGCGCCGGCGACGGCTTCGCCCTTGCGAATAAGCCCCTTGATCATCTGGACCTGGGGACTGTCAACCTGCCCCGGAAGTTTGCGTCGCAGAAATTCTTCGACGTGGTCTTCGAGCTCCCGGATGCTGTCAGTCATCAGCCCGAATGCAGCGCAATAGTCTGACACGAATTCTGTGAATCGCAGCGTATCGTCGTCGAAGACGGCGATATTGCCGGACGTTTGATAGGCGATATGGACATCGTGTCCCTGATCGGCGAGTCGGATGAGTGTCCCGCCCATGGAGATCACGTCGTCGTCGGGGTGCGGAGAGAAGCAGAGCACGCGTTTGGGGAAAATGTGGTCGAACGGCTGCGGACGATCGCCGGGGCTCTTTTTGGAGTCGGGCTTGCCGCCTGGCCAGCCGATGATGGTGCTTTGCAGATGCCGGAAGACGTTGAGGTTGATTTCGTAGGCGGAGCCATGTTCGGCAAGGAGGTCCTGAAGGCCACCTTCGTTGTAATCGGAGTCGGTGAGTTTAAGGATGGCTTTGCTGTGTTTTTCGGACAGCCAGATCACGGCGCGGCGGATGAGTTGCGGGTCCCAGGTGAGATCAGAGACGAGCCATGGTGCGCGGACCCGGGTGAGATTTGCAGCGGCAGCCATATCCAGCAGAAACTCAGTGTTGGGGTGCTGCTGAAGCCAGGTGGCGGGGATCGCGGGCGTTTGCGGTCCTTCGATGGTTTTGGCAACGATGGTGGCTTTGTTTTCGCCGAACGCGAGGATGAAAATGCGGCGGGCTTCCAGAATGGTACCCACACCCATGGTGATCGCCCGGCGCGGGACGTTTTCCGTACCGAAAAAGTCGCTGGCCGCGTCGGTGCGAGTGACGGAATCCAGCGTGATCATCCGCGTGCGAGTGGTCTGGTCGGAGCCGGGCTCGTTGAATCCGATGTGCCCGGTGCGACCGATACCGAGGATCTGGATGTCGATACCGCCGGCGGCCGCGATACGGGCTTCGTAGTCACGGCAGTAGTCCGCCACACGTTCGGCCGGAACGGTGCCATCCGGCACATGCGCCTGACCGGCAGGAATATCAATGTGATTGAACAGGTGTTCCTTCATGAACCGGACGTAGCTCTGCACGTCCTCAGGCTGCATCGGGTGGTATTCGTCAAGGTTGAAGGTGATCACATTGCGAAAGGAAAGGCCTTCTTCGCGATGGAGGCGGACGAGTTCAGCGTAAATGCCGGTGGGAGTGGACCCGGTGGCAAGCCCGAGCACGCAGGTGCGACCTTCGGCCTGACGAATCCGAATCAGCTGAGCGATTTCAGCGGCGACGCGCCGCGCGGCTTCGCGGGAATTGGAGAGGATGGAACAGCGAATGCGTTCGATCTGACTGGAGTCCTGCCGTACGGTCATGGGAGTTTGCTGGTGCGGGTGGTGATGCGGGTGGTGAAACAGAAGTGGTGCGGGATACCCCGGGCGACTCCGAAGTTTACCCGGAAAACCGTCAGGATGCTGGCGCACGGCCCCAAATTTCTGCGATAGATTTCCATTCCGGGGAACGGGGAGTCTTCCTGCGATGTGTTCTCCGGCCGTTTCCTGTAACATCGTCATCTTCCAGCCGCTGCTGCGGGCATTCCCATCCTGCCGCGCACCGGTCACCGCAGTTTTGCCATTCGAAATGTGGCTTATGCAGACAGCCATCCGAGTTCCCGCGGCGGCGTCAAGAGCCGGAAATCCCGTTACCTTCGACCAGCCTGTGGATGCCACCACGCTCTACCGGTTCTGGGGCGCACACCTCGTGCCCGGCGGTGTCCGCTTCGCCGTCTGGGCCCCCAACGCCCGCGAAGTCTCCGTCATCTGCGACAGCAATGGCTGGACGGCCGGACGCGACTGGCTGCACTCCTCAGACACCGGCGTCTGGTCCGGCACCATCCGCGGAGTTCTCCCGGGATCCCGCTACAAATACGCCATCCGCACCCAGTCCGGACAACTGCTCGAAAAAACCGACCCTGCGGGTTTCTACTTCGAACGCCGACCACAAACGGCTTCGGTGGTCTGGAGCCTGCGAGACTTTGTCTGGCACGACGATGAATGGCTGGCAAAACGCGCCAGCACCAACTGGCTCCACGCACCACTCTCCATCTACGAAGTCCACCTCGGCAGCTGGAGACGCCCACGCGACGGACGACTCTTCTTCAACTACCGCGAACTCGCACACGCCCTCGCCGATTACCTCACCGAAACCGCCTACACCCACGTCCAGCTGCTCCCGGTCACCGAACACCCCTTCGATGGCTCATGGGGCTACCAAACCACAGGCTACTTCGCCCCCACCTCGCGATTTGGTTCCCCCCACGATTTCCAGTACTTCGTGGATCACCTGCATCAGCGCGGAATCGGAGTACTCATCGACTGGGTTCCAGGGCATTTCCCAACCGACAGCCATGCCCTCGCCGCCTTCGACGGCACCTGCCTCTACGAACACGCCGATCCCCGACTCGGCTACCACCCCGACTGGAACACGCTCATCTTCAACTACGGTCGCCGGGAAGTCAGCGAGTTTCTGATTTCCAGTGCGCGGTTCTGGTGCGACGTCTATCACGTGGATGGCCTCCGAGTCGATGCGGTGGCCTCCATGCTGTATCTCGACTATTCCCGCGACTCCGGTCAGTGGGTGCCCAACCAGTACGGCGGCCGCGAAAACCTCGAAGCCATCGAATTCCTCCGCGGCCTCAACACCCTCCTCCATGCCGAATTCCCCGGAATCCTCACAATCGCCGAAGAATCCACAGCCTGGCCAGGTGTCTCCAGGCCCTGCTACACCGGGGGCCTTGGCTTCACCATGAAATGGGACATGGGCTGGATGAATGACGCCCTGCGGTTCTTCCGCCGTGACTCCATCCACCGCAAATGGCACCTTCAGGATCTGACCTTCCGCAGCATCTACGCGTTTTCTGAAAACTTCGTGCTGCCGCTGTCTCACGATGAAGTCGTGCACGGCAAGCGATCGCTGCTGTCTCAAATGTCCGGAGACACATGGCAGCAGTTCGCCAACCTCCGACTTATGCTCGCCATGCAGTACGCCAGCCCCGGCAAAAAACTGCACTTCATGGGCACCGAACTTGGCCAGTGGACCGAATGGAACCACGACACGGAACTCGACTGGGTGCTCCGCTCATTCGAATCCCACGAAGGCATCCGCCGACTGCTCTGCGACCTCAATCGACACTACCGACACGAATCAGCACTCTGCGGCGCTGACCATGAGGCGGCCGGGTTCGAGTGGATCGTGGGGGACGACCACGAAAACTGTGCGATGGCCTGGATCCGCCGCAGCCATGATGCCCGCGAGGCCATCGTTGTTGTCTGCAACCTGACTCCCGCCGTTCGCCACCATTATCGCATCGGAGTCCCCGCGCCGGGCTACTACGCGGAATTCTTCAACAGCGACGGCACATGGTACGGCGGAACCGGCGTCGGCAACCGCGGCGGTGTGTACTCACTCCCACACCCCTCACACGGACGCAACTGGAGCATCAGTCTGACGCTGCCACCACTGGGATTGCTGCTGCTGCGAATTGTCACGGCCACACCCGAAGCGGCCCACGAGCCACCCGCAGAGGCCACGTCCGCAGACTGACCGCATTTGCTCAGGGAACAGGCTGCTTCAGCAATTCAGGGTCGTACCAGCCCTGCAGGGTCACTTCAACATCCCGCGGTGCACTGGGGTCGATCGGCTGCTCGGGAGCAGGCGCGGGTTTGGGCTGCTGATCAGGAGCAGGCGCGGGGGCCGGGGGCCCGGGAATCGCCGGCGGAACCTGCAGGATTCGCGGCGGTCGATTGAACGGATCCTGACGGGGAAAATCAAGCGACCGCACGCGGAGCGTGACTTTGTCGCCCACTTTGTATTCGCGAAGCAATGTGACAAGTTCGGAAAAATCTCTGATGGGCTGACCGTCAACCGCCTGAATGAGATCGTCAGGCCGGAGTCCTGCGCGGTCAGCGGAGGATCCCGGTTCCACACGGCGAATGACCGCGCCGGTGATGTCGTTCAGGCCGGAATCGCTGACCACCCCCAGACACACGCGGCCCCGATCTTCCACCCGCAGATCACCGAACATCCCCTTGAGCTCCGCTGTTTGATCGGCAGTCAGAGGGTGGCCGAGGAGCTGATAGATGGAGACGCCGCCGCCGGACATGCGGGACCAGGCGGTGAGTTCGGTGAGTCTTCTGAGGAGCACAAAGGCGCGGGGGTCCGCGGGCCAGTGTTCGTCGACGAAGATTCGCAGGTGCTGAGTATCGGCAGGATCCATCGGGAAGGGACGAACGTCACGTCCGTTTTTCCAGAGCTCTTCAGGGTTGGCCGGCTGGAGCGGAACACGGAGTCGCTGCAGTTCGGTGACTGCGATTTCAACGCGGCGTCGCCAGAGTCGCCGCAGGACGGCGCGGGCGGATTCGGCCACGTACCAGCGGTCTGACAGGGCGGATTGTTCGAGGAGTTCGGAGATGGCGGCAATTGTGGGTGATCTGAAGTCACCGCCACCGTACTGGTATTCAAGAATTTCAATCAGTCGGCGAACACGTTCGGGATGCTGGCTGCTGCGGAGCTCCCGATCGATCAGCTGCAGACCGGCCGGCTCGGTAAAGGACGCGTGAATTTTTTTGACGGCAGCCTGACGTTGAGCGAACTGCGGGGCCGAGAGATCCTGCAGGAGCCTTTCGAAGTCCTCCGGCGAGATGGCGGCCGCGGATGGTGGCTCCGCGGGCTGCTGCAGGAACGATGCGGCCGCTGCCTGCGCTGAGCTGCACAAACCGATCAGCAGCAGTGCTCGGAGTGCAGGGCCCCCCGAGCGTTTGTGCTGAGACTGCGATGCGGAATCCCGGAACGGAAGTTGTACCCGGCTGAGCATACTGCCACCTGTTTCGCAGCAAATGTGGGGAAACCGGCGATTTGCCGGAGTCCGGTGCGGAGGATATCGGGAGTTGCGTCAGGAATACAGATCGGGGTAGTGGTGTGTTGACTTCGGGGCGGAAGTTCCGGGCGGGGCCCGGTGTGGTTACCAGCCGAGCACCCACGCGAAGATCAGGGGAGCCACGATTGTGGCGTCCGACTCCACGATGAATTTCGGCGTGTTGACTCCCAGTTTTCCCCACGTGATTTTTTCGTTTGGCACAGCCCCCGAATAACTGCCGTAGCTGGTTGTGGAATCGCTGATCTGGCAGAAGTAGTCCCAGAGCGGGACGTTGTCGCGTTCGAGGTCCTGATGCAGCATGGGGACCACACAGATCGGGAAGTCGCCGGCGATGCCTCCGCCAATCTGAAACATGCCCAGTCGGCTGGACGCTGTGGTGCGGGTGTAGAAGTCGGCCAGCCAGGTCATGTATTCGATGCCGGTACGCACCGTGTGCACATTCTTCACATCGCCACGGATCACGGCGGCGGCGTACATATTTCCCAGCGTGGCATCCTCCCAGCCAGGCACGATGATTGGCAGATTCTTTTCGGCGGCAGCGAGCATCCACGAGTCTTTGGGGTCGATCTGGTAGAATTCGCGGTATTTGCCGCTGAGCAGCACCTGGTAGAAAAATTCGTGCGGGAAGAATCGCTGGCCGGCCCGGTCGGCCGCCGTCCAGACTTCCAGCATGGCTTTTTCCATCCGCCGCATCGCTTCAGCCTCAGGAATGCAGGTGTCGGTGACACGGTTCATGTGGCGATTCAGGAGTGCTTCTTCGTCGGCGGCGCTGAGCTGTCGATAGTGGGGCACGCGTTCGTAGAAGTCGTGAGCGACCAGATTGAACACGTCCTCTTCGAGATTGGCGCCGGTGCAGGAGATCAAATGCACTTTGTCCTGGCGAATCATTTCAGCCAGCGACAGGCCGAGCTCTGCGGTGCTCATCGCGCCCGCCAGACAGACCATCATGCGGCCGCCGGATTCGAGGTGCTGAGTGTAGCCTTTGGCGGCATCGATCAGAGCAGCCGCGTTGAAGTGACGATAATGGTGCTGGATGAAACGGCTGACGGGGCCGCGGGGTTCGCTGGTTGACATGGCTGCCTGGTAAAAAAAAGGGCTGGAACCGAAATCTGATGAGAATTGAACGGGTTAGAATTCGAGCATTTCGAGGTCGGCGACGAGCTGGTCCATTTCTTCGCGGTGCTTTTGCCGGATCCCCACACTCATCCCAACCGCCTGACGACCGTCAAGGATAAGTTCCCGATCGCGTTCCAGCACGGCCATTTCAAGCGCCGATTCGCCGGTCTCACCGCCAAAGAGTTTGCTGAGGTCGATCTTCAGACCGCCAACTTCACCTTCAGCACCGGCGATCGCAGCAGTTTTGTGGTGCGGGAAAATAATGGCATTGGCCGGACAAACGCGACTGCAGGCCGGACAGCCCTTTTTACAACTGTCCTGCTGTTCGACCAGAATTCGGTCGAGGGCATCCACGCCGTAGACGCCAAACAAACAGAAGTCGATGCACTCCATGCAGTTGGTGCAGCGGCTGTAGTCGATCACCGGATACCAGCGGCGACCGGTGTCTTCCGGGAGCAGAGCCTTGTCTTCCAGCGATGCGGTGCCGGCATCGAAGGCCCGGCGGGCCTGCAGCAGCTTTTCCGGCTGCAGATACCGCTGCAGCTGGTCGGCCGATGGTGCCCCGCGAATCCACGCCATCAGTCCCGCTTCGTCAGTGCTGACTCCCGCCAGAACCTCAGCCGCGGCAGCTTCACGCTCCCGCGCCAGCTGCTCGCCGCGAATCCGCTGAATCTCAGTCAGACACTCCGCCGCTGACTTCGGCACCCGCAGATCGATGCACCAGATGTGTCGGGAAGGCACATCCACACTGCCAATACCGGTTCCGTGCGGGTCGGGCGATTCGTGTTCGTCCTGGTCGCGGTCATCGTCGTCTTCGTCGTCTTCGTCGTCAGTTTCGTCTTCGGCGCGGAGCAGTGTTTCAGCTGTGAGGCCGCGGACGCCGGCGCGGTCGAGCGTCCAGCGGATGGCCCGTTCGTAGAGCCAGCTGAACACCACAATGTCGCCAGGCACCTCCCGCAGAAACTGCAGCCCGGAATGATTCTGGGGCATGTCGTAAAGGTGCGGGACGAGCGTCACCGAGACGCCGCTTTCGTGAAGCAGTCCCGTGGCGATGTCTTCTTCGAGCTGCCGCCGTGATGGATTACGGCCCTGAGCCTGTGATATGACAACAGTGAGCATTTGCGGAGGTCAGCCTTCGTTCATCTGGCCCTTGATCGTCCGCTGGGCATCGTCCCAGGCGGTATGCAGAAACTCAACGTAGCCTTCAGCCGTGAGCAGTTCAGAATGCGGCAGGAACTCGTAGAGCCAGCCGGAATTGTAATTGTCTGAATTGATGCCGGAAGGATCCCGCAGCAGTTCCGGGTTGAATCGCAGGATTTGGCCGTGGCAGGGAGGAAACATGGAGGAGACGGCCTTGGCACTTTCGATCTCGCCAATCTCCTGACGATCTCGCACCGTTGCGCCTTCGTCAACCGACCATTCAAGAAAGTAGACGTCCTGGAGCAGCCGCACGGAGTAGCTGGTGAAGCCCACACGGCAGACCCCGTCAGACACCGTCTGCAGCCACAGGTGCCTGGGGGAATAAAACCGGTCCGTCGGGAACTCCGCACGGTACTGGCCCATCATGAAAACCAGTGACTGCGTCATGCGTTACACCGCCGGTCTCAGGTCCGCTGTGACGCCCAGAGGCTGCCCTGCGGCCTCGATCTCCTGCAGCAGCTGGTTGTCGTTGAAGTTATTGGGGAGCGCCAGCCGGAGGATCATTTCGAAGGCCCTGCCCTCTTCCGTTCGCACGGCATGCATCCCCGTGATGTCGATGCCGCGGCGGGCGATGATCTGGCTGAGACTGCGGAGCGCACCGGGTTCGTTGCGGCCGCCGATTCGCAGGCGGTATTGACGCGTTCCCGAGGAAGCCGCGACGTGCACAGGAATCTGTGCTGCAGGATCCCGCACCGAGAGTTCAATTCCGAACGGACGGCAGGCGTCCTGCAGGTGTCCGCGGATCAAATCCGCGTCCATCGTCCCCGGAAATTCCGCGGAAAAAATCATGGTGAAATAGCCACGCACCACCGTTTGGCTGGCTTCTCGGAGGTCCCCGCTGAGTTCCGACATGGCCTTCGTCACGGCCGCCAGAATGCCGGCGCGGTTGGCGGCCGCCATGATGATGATCCATTCCCTGGATGTGGAAGCTGCTGAATCGGTCACTGGTACCATCCGAAAACGAGTGAAACTGCAGGGAACCTCCAGCATACCGTGCGGGACGCCGGAGGCAAACCCAAAGCCACGCTTCAACCGGCGAATGCCGCAAACCGAGCGGAAAAACCGCGGAATTCCGGGCTGCAGCAAAAACCCGTG